>JAFOQN010000063.1 GCA_017393775.1 Clostridia bacterium | reverse complement strand
AGACTCAATTCTTCCTTGTGGTGCATAGCTCACGCCGCCTTTCGTTCTCTATGCACCAAGTATACCATGGCCGATGTCCCATAAAAGGCACATTAACCTATATCTTGTATTTTGCTGATTAAAACCGATAACCAGAATACATATTAGAAACAATGCTTTGGAATGGTACAAATTGATTCATCATCAATTTTTGCGCAGAAACCATCTGATTCTTTCCCACGTCAAACACATAGAAGCTTGTGGGCATCAGTTGAGAAATATATAACTGAGCAATTGATTGTTACTTGTTCAGAGATCGAAGAAGAAGTGGAAAATGATAGTTATGTCGGAACATGGCTAAAAACAAAGCAATGTGTCATTATCCCGATTGACAACGATGTGCAACGAAATGTTAGAAAAATAGTAACCGAACACCCTAAGATGATAGATTTTTCCTCTGGAGGTAAGGGTTCCTCCTCTGGTGATGCGTTTTTAATAGCTACAGCGATGAAGTATCATCTGACAATCATCACCGAAGAGAACCAAGATAAACAGAATAAAATCCCCTATATATGCAGGTCATATGGGATTTGTACAGTAAACATTAATGGTTTATGTGCCGCTGAAGGCTGGGCCTTTTAGCAGTATAGTATTCGCGAATAGATTTGCAGATGCTTGTTCGATATTAGAATCTGCTTTTCTTACAGCACATACCCTGATCTGCCCAAGATCCTTTCCCAAGTTTATCAACAGCCAATAAATCTGCGGGCAACCAGTTTACATCGTGCAAATGTTCCTTCGAAAGCCAGCGAGCGGATTCGTGCTCCAGAAGGTCCAATTTACCTTGTACGATGGTGCAGATAAAGCAATCCATGGACAGATGGAATTCCGGATAATCATACTCCACCGTCGTCAGGAACCGTTCGATTCGGATCGTTGTTGCAAGCTCTTCCTGGATTTCGCGAACCAGTGCCTGTTCCGGCGTCTCCCCTGCTTCGATCTTTCCGCCGGGGAATTCCCAATAATCCTTGTACGCGCCGTATCCGCGCTGCGTTGCAAAGATCTTTCCGTCTTTATGGATGATGGCTGCGACAACTCTAATTGTTTTCATATCAACCGACCACCAGCTTATTCGTCTTCTTCAGGTATTTCGCCGGGATCGGCGCGTCGAGGCTCCAGGTAATGTTCATCGGACGGGAACCTTCATGCTTCACATAATTGGCTGTTCCAAGGAATGTGTATGCCTCTGCACCGCCGGAAAGGCGATCCGTCTTGAATTCACGGACGAACAGCAGTACGCGGCTGCCGCGCTCCTGATGATGAATATACCGCTGCCCCGTCGGCGACTCTGCGGCCGTGGTGCTTTGACTCTGCCAGTGGAACAGCTCACTGTTGATGGAATAATCGTTGTACATCGTCGTAGGCGAATAATCCTTATCCGCTTTATTCAGCGTGACAAAGAACACATCCAGCTTCTTATCCGGCAGCCACTTGACGCCTTCGCGCACGGTCGCGGGCTTCATGAAATCGAGCGCTACGAGCAGCTGATCGCGCGTATAGGTGCAATGCAGATCGAGCGGGCATTCGAACCCGAGATCGACCGGTTCGTCGATGAAGTCGATATGATCGTAGCGGTACTGCAACAATGTGCAAAGCTCGCCGAGCAGCACCGGGCTGTCGGCAAGCGCATACAGATTGTCCAGCACCTCGTCGCTGTTCCAGTCATCCGCGGTTTTGCTCCACACCGTGACATAAAACATCTGCAACATCCGCTTTTCCAAATCGGGCAAGGCGGCGAAATCCACATCGTCCAAACGCGGGAGCAAATCCAAAAGAAACCTGATCCAACGGCGGGAGTCGATGACCGCAAGGCGCGAAAATGCTTTTGTCAGTGTTTCTTCCAACGGCTCAATGAAATCATCCATCACGCCTGCACGCGCACAAAGACGTGAAAACGTCGCATATTTGTAAATAGCACGCGGATCGAGATGGTAATACTCCAGGAAGTTTGCAAGCGTCAGCTCGCGTCCGGTATCCTTTTCAAAGCCCTCGATGCGCGATACGAGACCCGCGCTGCTACCGTAGGAAGCGCGGATATTGTCCAGGATATAGCTTTCCGCTTTCTTTTCGAGCTGCACATAACAGCCCTTCGGCAGAGAAGTGAAGCCTTCCTTGATCTCACGCGACACACCGCGCGTTGTATTGGAAAGCAGCGCAGCGAACTTGTCCTCGAAATTGTACTTTCGGTTCGCCTGTCCGATGAAGTCAAGAACGGTCAGGCAATCTTTGTTTTCAGCAAGGCGCAGACCGCGTCCAAGCTGCTGTAAAAAGATCGTCAGCGATTCGGTCGGTCGCAGGAACAGAACCGTGTTGACCTCCGGAATGTCGACACCTTCGTTGTAAATATCGACTACGAAGATGAATCGGATCTCTCCGGACACAAGCCGTCTCTTCGCCGTTTTACGTTCCTCGTCGGAGGATTCGCCGGTCAGGCAGATCGACGGGATGCCGTGTGCATTGAAATACTCCGCCATAAACCCGGCGTGTTCGATTGTGACACAGAAGCCCAGTCCCTTGACGTCATCGATATCTGTTACATATTTCAGCAAAGATGAAATCACATGATCCGCGCGGCGTCTTGCCTCGTATCCGCTGAACGTGTAAATGTTCGACAGCTCTGCCCGGTCATATCCGCCCCTCGCCCATTTCAGCGAATCCAGATCGATTGTATCCGTCACGCCGAAGTATTGGAACGGGCACAAGAGCTTCCGGTCGATCGCTTCCGGCAAGCGGATCTCCGCTGCAATACGGTTATTGAAGTACGGCAAAATGCTTCTGCCGTCCATGCGTTCCGGGGTCGCTGTCAATCCGAGCAGGATCTTTGGCTGATAATATGACAGCAGCTTTTGATAGGTCGGCGCGGCAGCATGGTGGAACTCGTCCACGATGATATAGTCATACAAATCTGCCGTCGTCTTTTCCGTGAAGGATTGCGAATTGAATGTCTGGATCGACATGAACAGATGGTCGATGCTCTCCGGCCGATAATTGCCGACAAACAGCGCACCGAAGTTCGCATCCTTCAACACAGCACGAAATGCGGCTATGCTCTGCTGCAGGATCTCCTCACGATGGGCAACGAACAGCAGCCTGCATGGCTTGTCCGGATTCCGTTTGCAGAAGCGCTTATAGTCTAATGCGGAAATGATCGTTTTCCCTGTTCCGGTAGCTGCTACGACCAGGTTGCGATAATACCCTCGCACCGTGCGCTCCGCATCCAGTCGATCAAGAATCTCCTGTTGATACGAATACGGCTGCACATCCACCGTGTACAATGCCGGATTATTGGTGTCGTGGTATCGTTCCGCTTTCAGTGCACGGGCAAGACGCTCGCACTGCCCTTCGTCGTAGTATTCAAATTCTTTATCATTCCAGTAAAACTCAAAGGTCGCAGCAACCTTATCGATCGTTTCCGGAAGATCCTTTTTCGTAATTTTCGTATTCCATTCCAAGCCGCTGGTCAGCGCAGCATTGGAAATATTGGACGAACCGACATACGCCGTTGTAAAGCCGGTGTCGCGATAAAAGATATATGCCTTTGCGTGCAGGCGCGTGATGTTGGTGTTATAGCTGACCTTGATCCGAGTATTCGGAAGCTTGCGCAGTTCTTCGATTGCCTTGACATCCGTTGCGCCCATATACGAGGTCGTGATGATGCGCAGTTCCCCACCGTTTTGTGTGAATTCGGTCAGTTCGTTGATGATCAGCCGTAGGCCGCTCCATTTGATGAACGACACGATCATATCGATACGGTCGCAGGAAACGATCTCTTTTTTCAGCTCCGTATACATCTGCGGTTCATGCACCGCGCCGGTAAAGAGCGAGCTCTGCGCGATCGATGTTTCCGGACGGACGATCTCCGCGCGCGCATCGACTGCATGGATCGTATTCTTTGTATCAAGCAATGCCAGCAGCTGCTCAGCACGTTCCGCAACGGACATCCCTTCGAATGCTTCTTCCCTTGTCTCATTGACGATAGTAGATACAATGCGATTCACAAGCTCCACCTGGGAGTTCAGACCACCGCCGTTATCCTTCACGTTCTCAAGCCCGCGTTCGACGATTTCTGCTACATATTTCGCCAGGATTTTAGCCGCTTCAGCGTCATCGATCGGCGCAGTCTGGCTGCGCTTGTCCGATATGGCAAGCTCTCGATCCAATGCTTTACTGATAATCTGTTCGTATAAACCGGTTGGAAGCATGTGTCTCTCCACCATCTGAATTGATTAATGCAATTATAACGTAAAAACGTGCATTATTCAAGTTGATTTGGGATGTGAATCATTTTGAACTATCTTCAGACGAATCGTCTTCTGCTTCCACAGATAACTCGGTGAAATCCACTGGAGAAACAGTATATCCTCTGCAAAGATAGTCATGGCCGCCATCGACAAACACACGACCACATTTGCAGTATTTGAAATCGTGGCGCGATGTGCTTTCAATAGTGTCCCCGCAAGTATTGCACCGTATCATGTTCCTAATGATTTTACTCATATGCTCTTCTCCTTTCTGTTTGGAATAAGAATATCACTGTGATTTGTAACATACAAATGTGCGAATGTGTGTTCGCAGAAAAAATTGTCACTGCTAATTTATTATCGATTTATACCGTTTTTGCCATGTTTTTGATCAAATATGAGCAATAAAAAAGCACGATGCGGTCATCGTGCTTCGCATTATTGCAAGGTAAGATGAAGGGAGTGTATTTATTGCAACGTGTTTGGGTTGCGATCCAGTATGATTGCTTTCAGCGCATCTACTCCTTTGACACCCTGATGTATCAGCGTCTCAGCCGCAGATTCCAGCGCCGGGCGGAAGCGTTTGGCCATCACGTCCAGTCGGTTCAGCGCCATCCGTTCACCAAGTCCGGCTTCCCTGGCTGCCGTGCGGAAGGAATCGCGCGTTACGTCTTCGATCCGTTTTGCGTTGCCGATCATAAATGACATTTCATGCGTCATACCTTTGTAGCCGATCGTATTGATCACGTCATATGCCGGGGCAAGTCGGACCGTCTTCAGATCCTCGCTGTACAGCAAAGAATAGTTCTTCAGATGACCGTCGGTGTTCCCGATCAGACAATTGAATACGATCCTGTCCCATAGCTTCAGCTGGTCCTCGATCGGCTGGGAAGAATGCGTGCGCAGCAGCGCGAACATCTTTGCAAGATGCCGGTCCCCGTTTTCGTATTTCCGTGACGCCGGGATGCCCAACGCCTGTGCGAAATCCTCCTGATGCAAACGCAGCGGCATTGGCAATTCATTCGCGAATGCAGATTGTTCCGAAAAGCGGCGATCAAACCGTTCGGACGCAAGCAGGATGTCCTCATCCTTTCCGGATCCGAGATCGATGATCGTCGTTTCCGGAACGTCGATCCCGCATTGCTTCGCCGTCAGCAAGCATAGCAGTTCATTCGGAACGATCCGTTCCAGCCGAACATGGCTTTGCTTCACGATATGGGTGCTCGGCGCCGTTCCGCGGGGCAGGTACCACTCCCCCGTCTTCGGATCCCGGTATAAACCGACTTTCCCGGTCGCACCGGCAAGCGACAGCCTGGATTCGATCACGACCGCTGCAGATTCGGTCGCCCCTTCACGCGCCAATTCACGGACCTGTTCGCGCGTCAGCTTATCATAAAACGCCTGCGGCTTTTCTCCCTTTCGATACACGCGCAGCGCGCCGATGCATTCACGGCCGAGCTGATACAGGATCTGCACATAATCATTTTCATCCAGGTGCAGATTCGATGCGACCGCGCGGCGCGTGAAACCTTCCGGCAATAATCCGTCAAAAAAGCATTTGGTTTGCTCCGCTGAGAACGGCTCCGATCGAAGCGGCAGGCTGAAGGAGATCGCAACCGCTTCGGATGCATTCAGATAATCGGCTGCGTATGTGAACCGCGCGTCCGCACTGCTCTCTCCCGAAATCGATCCGACAGCAACCGGTTTCCCCTTAATATCGATACAGACCGTAAATTCCATTTGTTACCTCTCCGTCACAGAGCAATCCAGGCCCAACTGGTTTGCGATACGGATCGCTTTCTCCAGTTCTATCGTTGGCTTTCCGTTTTCCAAATCGGACAGAAAGCTGACGCTCATCCCGGTAAACTCGGAAAGATAAGCCTGCGTATAGCCCAGCTGCTTCCGTCTTTTGCGGATAGCTTCTCCGAATGATTTGGCATCTGTTACGATCATATGCACTCCTTCGCCGAACGGCTCATTTGAAAATACTTCGGCACAATTTAGCCGTACGGCTTATTTTGATCAATTTCATTATAATTTAGCCGTACGGCGAAGTCAAGTATTCTTTTTTGTAACGATTGATTCAGTATCGTTTTTATCCCCGTTTCTGCGTGGTTCAATGACCCCCGCAGCATGTATTCAGCAGATGCGTATTTACAAGAGAAATCGGGTTGTTTGTCAAAGAACGGGATCATCTTCAAATCACTGATAAATAGGCGCCATATATGTCAAAAGT
>JAFOQN010000062.1 GCA_017393775.1 Clostridia bacterium | reverse complement strand
GTTCTGTTTTCGTCGCAGAAACACCGCCGTCGCGGCGGACCCGATCGCAAAGCACATCAGCACGTCCGCGGCAAGGTTCCATGTCGGCTTGAACGAGCCGGTATAGACCGCCATCAGCGCAACCGATACCGACAGTGCGAGCACCGCGGCGATCCCGCCGAAATACCACGGCGTTCTTTCCCGCCCGATCCCGATGAAAACGCCCGCCGCAAGCGCCGTCAGGACCTTGATCACCGTATTTCCGGCAGGAATTGCGGATTCCGGCAGCCATTCGAGGTACACGAGCAGCGTCATAACGAGAACTGCAAGAATCAGCACGCCTAAAGCAAGCGCCACGCTTCGCAGCAGCGGACGCCATGCGGTTCCCGTCCGTTTTTTTCGTTTACCCGATGCCATGCTTTCCCACCCCCTTGCCGCATCCTATGCACAGAAACGGGTCCGCATGACAAAAGAACAAGCCCGGATCGCTCCGGGCCGAAAACGCCTGATCAGTCTTTGATTTCTTCGCTCATGGTATTCTCTACGCCCGCATCCTCGACCTGCGAGATCGCACCGCGCGCAAAGACGAGCTTGACCTTGTCGGGTCCGACGGAAAGAACGATGACGTCATCCTTGATCGAAGAGATCGTTCCGTAAATACCGCCGATGGTGCGGACACGGTCGCCCTGCTTCAAAGAGCTCAGCATATCCTTGACCTTCTTGTCGCGGCGACGCTGCGGGATAATCATCACAACGAGCAGCACAACGACCATCAGAAGCGGCAAAAGCATCGTCATCATGCTGCCGCCCGCGCATCCGCCTGCTGCGGAATCCCCGCCGCCGGAAAGACCGCTGAGGCAGGAGGTGTCGGCGCCGTAGAAAACAGACTGGACATAATTCAAAACCATAATCGTAATTCCTTTCCTGTGTCTTTCGATATTATACGAAAAATCGACGCTTTCGTCAATACTCGATTGTGAAAACTTTGCAACATACAAAAACGGTCTGTTGAGTTCTTCAACAGACCGAATCCTTATAGATGCATCATCCGCTGTGTTTTCTGGATGACCTTCTTCCCGTCCCGCTTCATGCGCCGCGGGATATCCGGGTACAGCGTGCACATCGCGGTCGCGGCGGCGGCTGCGCCGACCGCCATGCCGATTCCGAGCATTGCCATTCGCATGCGATCACCTCTTTCTTTTTTGAGGTTAGTATGCGAAATGCCGGTTCGATTATTCCGCTTTCGGCGTTTCCTCTTTTTGTTTTTTTGCACGATAATCCGCGATCGCCGCCTGCACCGCTTCCTGCGCAAGCACCGAGCAGTGGATCTTCACGGGCGGAAGTCCCTCAAGCGCCTCCACGACCGCTTCGTTGGTCAGCTTTTCGACCTCTGCAAGCGGCTTGCCCTTGATGAGCTCGGTCGCCATCGAGCTGGTCGCGATCGCCGCGCCGCAGCCGAAGGTCTTGAACTTGACGTCCTCAACGATCTCGTCGTCGTTGATCTTCAAAAACATCTGCATGATGTCGCCACACTTGGCGTTGCCGACGGTGCCGACGCCCGATGCGTCCGGGATCTCGCCGACGTTTCTCGGATGCTGAAAATGATCCAAAACTTTTTCCGAATACTGCATTACTGTACGCCTCCTTTGGGATAAATCGGTGACATGTCTCTGAGTCGCTGCACGATCGGAGGCAGAACCTCGAGCACATAGTCGATCTCTTCTTCGGTGGTAAATTCCGAAAGCGTCATGCGGAGCGAGCCGTTCGCTTCCTCGTGCGAAATGCCCATGGCAAGGAGCACATGCGACGGATCCAGCGAACCGGATGTGCATGCGGAGCCGGACGACGCCGCGACGCCTTTAAGGTCCAGCATCAAAAGGATACTTTCGCTTTCGATGTAACGGATGCCGAAATTAACGTTGTTCGGCAGGCGCTGTGTGCGGTGACCGTTCAGATGCACCGTCGGGATCTTTTCCTCCACTCCCGCGATCAGCTTGTCTCTGAGCGCAATCATCTTCTGCATGTTCGCATCGAGATTTTCTGTCTGGATCTCCAATGCCTTTGCAAGCCCGACGATGCCGGGAACGTTTTCCGTGCCCGCGCGCTTCTTGTTCTCCTGTCCGCCGCCGGTGATCATCGCGGGAACGCGGACGCCCTTTTTGATGTATACCGCGCCGACGCCTTTCGGACCGTGGAACTTATGCGCCGTCAGCGTCAGAAGATCGATGTTCATGTCCTGCACATCGACCGGAATGTGTCCGATCGCCTGCACCGCGTCCGTGTGGAACAGCACGCCCGCTTCGCGGCAGACCGCGCCGATCTCCCTGACCGGTTCAATGGTGCCGACTTCATTGTTTGCCATCATGATGGAAACAAGAATCGTTTCGGGACGGATCGCCGCGCGCACCGCCTCGGGATCGACAAGCCCGTTTTCATCGACGTCGAGGTAGGTGACCGAAATAAGTCCCTTGTCTTCAAGCTCCTGCAGCGTATGCAGGATCGCGTGGTGTTCGATCTTCGACGTGATGATATGATTGCCCTTTTTGCGGTACGCCTGCGCAACGCCGCGCAGGATCATGTTGTCGCCCTCGCTGCCGCCGCCGGTGAAGTAAATCTCGGCGGGACTTGCTGCGTTCAGGCACTTAGCAACGGTGCGCCGCGCATCGTCCAGTCCTTTGTGCGCGTCGCGCGCGAAGCTGTGGAAGCTCGACGGGTTGCCGTAGAACTCCGTGTAGTACGGGATCATCGCTTCGATGACCTCGGGCAGAACCTTTGTGGTTGCCGCATTGTCAAGATAAACGTGCATGTTCGATCCTCTTTTTCTGTTCGATATGATCTTCGGTGAGTTCTCCGACGGTGGTTTCCTGAAGGACGGCATTGATACGGCTCTGCAGCTTCAAAAACAGCGGACGCGCCGAGCAGGTACACGCATTTTCACAGACGTTTGCGTCGCTTCCGATACAATCGACTACGTCCGTACTGCCCTCCAGCGCACGAAGCACTTCCAGAACGCTGATCTTTTGCGGTTCTTTGGTCAGAAGATACCCGCCGGATTTGCCGCGCGTCGTTTTCACAAGCCCGGCGTTTTTCAGCGAGCGCATCAGCTGTTCGAGATACGCTTCCGAAATGCCCTGCTCCGTCGCTACCGCCGCAAGCGACACGGGTCCTTCCCCGAAATGCGTCGCAAGCTCGACGACGGCGCGCAAACCGTATGTGCCTTTCGTTGAAAACTTCATCTTGAATCCCTACCGTTTCACTCGGTTTTTATCATAAAGATATCCTTCCCAAAAGTCAAGTGTTTTACTCGTCTTTTCAAAATATACTTTCTCGGATTCCACCCGTGACAAACGGATCGCAGTATGATATGATGTTGCAAACGGACAAGCGAGGATGCGATTTGTGATCAAAACGATTCTTTGGGACGTTGACGAAACGCTTCTGAATTTCGGTGCAGCACAGCGTGCGGCGCTTTTCACACTGTTTTCGGAGTTTGGGCTCGGTCCGTGCACAGATGCAATGGCAGCGCGTTACGATGAAATCAACCATAGCTTCTGGCAGCGGCTTGAGCGGAACGAGATCACAAAGCCGCAGGTTCTGATCGGCCGGTTCGAGCAGTTCTTTTCGGAGTACGGCATCGATCCCGCCGTTTCCGTGTCGTTCAACGACCGATACCAGCTCTGTCTCGGCGATACGATCGTGTACCGCGACGATTGCCTGAAGCTTCTTGATTTTCTGAAGGGCAGGGTCCGTCAGTACGTTGTCAGCAACGGCACGATCATCGCGCAGACCAAGAAGCTCGAACGTTCCGGCATCGGCAGACGCATGGACGGGATCTTTCTTTCGGAACAGCTCGGCGCGGAAAAGCCGAATCCGGCATTCTTTAAAAGAGTTTTCGATGCGATCCGTCCGGCTTTCCCCAATGAAGTCATGATCGTCGGCGATTCGCTGACCAGCGATATCCGGGGCGGCATGAACGCGGGGATCAAAACCTGCTGGTACGATCCGGAAGGAAAGCCGATTCCGGATGGATATCGGGTCGATCACGTCATCACGCACCTCTTTGATCTTCTTCCGCTGCTCGGGTTCTCACGGGAGGCGCTATGATCGGGATCGAGGAGATCAGACCGGAAGCGCTGCCTGCATTCTGGGATGCGCATATCCGCTATCTCGTCGACGACGGGATCATCTCCGGCGAGGAGGATATCGCATACTTCTCCGGCGAGGAGTACCGCGGGATCCTCCTGGCGCATATGAAGCGGGAACACGATACGCATCACATTGTGTACTTTCGGGAAAACGGAACGCGCATCGGCGCGGCGTCATACTGCATCTATGAAGCTGAGAACGGCAAATGCTTTATCCTTGATTTTTGGGTCTTCCCCGCCTTCCGCGGAAACGGTACGGGGCATCGGTGCTTTGAGGCATTGCTGTGTTACACGAAAGCGGACGGCGCAAGCTATTATGTGCTGAACAGCGAAAAGGAAGCGTCTGTGCGCTTCTGGAAATCGCACGGATTTAAAGAAAATGGAACGGACGAATACGATATGCCTGTATTCATCCGAACAGAAACGATAGGAAAGGAATGAACAGAACATGCTGAAAGACCATCTTACCGGTCCTGTCTGGATCCTATGGATCGTATTCGGCGTCATCGCTGCACTCAGTGCCTTCCTTTTGACCGGACGCGGCGCAAACCTGATCGCAGGTTTCAATACCGCAAGCAAGGAAGAAAAGGAACAGTTCGACTCGAAAAAGCTCAGTCGGCTCGTCGGCATCTGGATGGCGGTGATTGCGCTGTTTGTCCTTGCAATGGCGCTGTTTTCCGAATCGCTTTCGGTCGTGTTCGTGTATGTATTTATGTGCGTGACTGTCATAGGCTCCGTCGTGATGGTCGTACTTGCCAACACAGTCTGCCGGAAAAGACGCTGAAAACCGCAAATGAAGATCCATATCATCGGCGGTCCGGGGAGCGGAAAAACCTATCTTGCCGAAAAGCTCTCTAAAGAATCCGGAATCCCGCATTACGATCTGGACGCGCTCATGTGGGACAACAGCGCGGGCTACGGCACCAAGCGAAATCCGAGCGAACGCGACGCACTTTTGGAACAAATCTTAGTAAAGGACGACTGGATCATCGAAGGCGTCTATTATGCGTGGTGCGGCCGCTGCTTCGCGGAGGCGGACAAGATATACTTGCTGCAAGTTCCGCGCAAGGTCTATCGGCGCAGGATCGTCAAGCGATTTGTCCGAAGGAAGCTCGGAATTGAACAGGGCAAACGGGAAACGCTGAAATCGCTTTCGGATCTTTTGAAATGGGCGGACAAATATGAGCGTGTGAATCTCGTTGAAATCCGAAAAATCCTGAAAGCGTATCCGGACAAGGTAATCGAACGCAGGCAATCATGAACGATTCGCTTGGAGAAAGCTTATGCAGATCATCATCAAGACAATGGAGACCGACGAGGAAATCCGCGGCAAGGCGTACGTCCACTGGCGCGGATGGCACGACGCGTATCCGGGGCTCGTCAGCGAGGAATACCTCCGGAAGCTTACCCTGGAGGCGTGCGAAAAGAAAGCCTTTGCGTGGCGTGACAATCTTCTTGTCGCAAAGGACGGCGAGCGCGTAGCAGGCTTTGTCGGATACGGAAACCGCGGCGAAGAGGAGCCGGATACCGGCGAGATCTTTGCGCTCTATGTACTGAAGGAATACTGGGGGACAGGCGTCGGACAGATGCTTTTGGAAGCATCTCTCGATCGGCTTTCCGCTTACCCGAAGATCGCGCTTTGGATGGTCAAAGGAAACACACGCGCGTTCCGCTTCTATGAAAAGCACGGCTTCCATCCGTCCGGAAGGGAAAAACAGGTTTCTTCGGTCGGCGCGGAAGGGATTGAACTGATGCTGATCAGATGACAGCGATAGATGCAAATCGGGAGAGGCGCTTGCCTCCCCCGTCTTCTATTTTTGGATCAAAGATTGCAAAGGATCGCTCTGCACGGCGCGCCATCGGCTTCGCCGAGGTTCAGCGGCGCGCAATTCAGCATGTACGCGCCGTCCGGCACCGCTGACAGACGGATCCCTTCAAGCAATACGATCTCTGCGGAAAGCAGCGTAAGATGCACTGCCATCGGCGCGTTCTCCGGTCCCACAGATTGCGATTCGCTGCCGATCAGGTCAATGCCCGCGCCCGCAAATACAGTTGCTGCTTCGCGCGTAACCGTTGCATTGCCCTTAAAGAGGATGCGCCGTTCAGCACCCGGAAAAGCATTTTTCGCTTTTTCAAGCAATTCCTTTGCATCCTGTGCATCGATGTCACCTTCGGCCGTTCCTACATACGCGGATCCGATGAACTTTGTAAGCGCAACGCTTCCAACGCCTTTGCCGTCCTTCAGAAAATGCAGCGGCGCATCGACATGCGTGCCGTTGTGCGCGCACATCGAAAACGCGGTTAGATTGCAGACGTCGCCGTTTGCAAGGCTTGAAAGCAGTTCCTTTTTCGGTTCCGGATCGCCGGGATACACGGCGCAGCCGAACACCGGCTGTGAGATATCGTAGATCATCGTGTTATCATCCGTTCTTTTGTTGCACTGTGTTACGGTTGTTGATCTGCAGGCAGCAGTTCGATCACGACCAGTTCCGGTCGGTTCCATATGCGCGGCGCGGCGGTGGATTCCCGCGCAAGCCCGCGACTGACGATCATCGTCGTTTCGCCGACACGGTATTTTCCACCCGCATACTTTGGGAACCAACCTTCCCCCGGCGAAAACAGTCCGTTCAAAATACCCGGGATCCGCACCTGTCCGCCGTGCGAATGTCCGGAAAGCACAAGATCAAAGCCGTACTTCGCATACGTTTCGATCAGCTCGGGGCGATGCGCAAGTAGGATCGAATACCATCCCTCCGTACCTTCTTCTGCGGATTGCAGCTGCTTTTCTGTTACGGCTTCCCTCGCCGCTTTTCGCAGATCAACTTCACTTTCATCAATTCCGATTTCCGCGCAGGCGGGATCGTCAATGCCGCAGATTTGCAGCGTCGTGCGTCCGACCGTGACAGTTTCGTTGGTTCCGTGAAGGATCGGGATACCAAGCTCTTGCACCGCATTAAAAAGCGCTTCCGGATCTTCGTGCCAGTATTCATGGTTTCCGGAAACATAGAAGCAGGAATAGCGTTCGGCGACATATTCCAGTACGATCTTCGTGTTGTCGTTTTTAAGATCGTCGTCGAAGATATCTCCCCCGAGCAAAACCAAATCCGGCTTCTGCGCGTCGATCGCGTCGAGAAGTTCCCGTTGTCCCTCGCCGTATCTGCAGGAATGGAGATCCGTAAGAAGCACGATCCGTACCGGCGAATGAATACGCTCATCCGAAACCGTATAAGAAACGACACGCAGCCGCGTATCTAATGCGGACAACGCCAGCAAGAGAACGACGGCTGCGATGACAGCTATGATAATTGTTCGCTTTTTGCGCATTGCAAAGGGCTTACAGCGCCTGTTCGATAAACTGCGCGATCTGCGCCTTCGGGCGTGCGCCTGCGCTTTGATCGAGCATATCGCCGTCTTTGAACAGGACGAGATTCGGGATCGAGCTCACGCGATACTTTTCGCAAAGCTCGGGTTCTTCGTCGACGTTGACCTTCATGAACGCGACTTTGCCTTCGTATTCGTCCGCAAGCTGCTCAATAAACGGACTGACCATGCGGCACGGACCGCACCAGGTTGCCCAGAAATCCACCAGAACGGGAAGCTCGCCGTTGATGACGGATGCAAAGTTGTCTTTTGTGCCGGTGATGATGTTTGCCATGTGTTTAGCTCCTTTCTGTATTCTTAATCATTCTTCCTCGGGAACGACCGCGATATGCAATTCTTCAAGCTGCTTTGCGTCGACCGGATCGGGTGCGTTCGTCAGCGGGCAGGAGGCGTTCTGCACCTTCGGGAACGCGATGACGTCGCGGATCGATTGTGCGCCGCAGATCAGCATGGTCACGCGGTCGAGCCCGTATGCCAGTCCGCCGTGCGGCGGCGTGCCGTATTTCAGCGCTTCAAGCAGGAACTTGAACCGCGCTTCCGCCTGTTCTTTAGAAAGGCCGATGACGTCGAACATC
>JAFOQN010000005.1 GCA_017393775.1 Clostridia bacterium | reverse complement strand
CTGCTGCGTGTTGAGAAGCCTCAAATTCCCCGTATCCGCCGCCGATCGAGGAAATAATCGTTCCGTCGCGTTTGACGATCATACGCGCGCCTATGGACCGAGGTGCGCTGCCTGTTTTTTCGATCAGTGTTACCATGGCATACGGTTTACGCATCGTTTCGATGGCATTGCAAAGTGCGGCATCCCATTCACTGCCGCGGTTTTCAGCGTTTTTTACCTGAATCATTTCTCCGGCGATACATACCGCAATCTCTTCCGGTGTATTCGCTCCGATCGAAAGACCGATGGGGGAATGGATCGACTTCAGCTTCTCTTCGGTGTATCCGTTCGCAAGCAAATCATCAAATACAACTTGAATCTTCGACCTGCTTCCGATCATTCCGCAATAGGTGTACGGCTTATCGAGGATCGTTCTGAGACAGAGATTATCGTCCTTATGCCCGCGCGTTACAATTACAAAGTAGGTATTCGTGTCCGTAATCGATTGCAACGCTTCTCTAAACGGCAAATTGATAATCTCGTCTGCATCGGGAAAACGATTTCGGTTTGCAAAGTCGTCGCGTTCGTCAATGACCGTCACGCGGAAGCCGATCATTTTGGCAATTTTCGCAGTATAAACTGATACATGTCCCGCACCGCAAAGCACCAAATGCGGCGGCGTTATAATTCGCTCGATCAGGATGCCGTCTTCAATACGCGGAAGCGGTTTATCCTCATCTATGGTTCTGATAATTGACCGTTCGCCGTATACGGATTCCCCGTCTGTCACAGCTGTTTTACCCATATGATCGGCATCGATCCCGGTAAAAAGAAACGGAGAGTGACCGTTTCGAATCGCATGGACAATCCGTTTATACATGTTTGTTTCTCCTTTGCAGCATCAGGATCGCTTCAAGTACGCCGCCGCCGATGGCGCGCGCTTTGTCGGAAACCGTATAACAATGTTCTAAAACAGATCTCGGATCGATATCTCCGCTCTTCATGCCTTTGTATACCGGCGTACCGGTGGGCAGCAATCCGCGAATCACACCGGAAAGGGGCGCAAGAATAGGTTCGCCGTCCACTTCTGCAACTGCTTCGCCTTTCGTCACCATATCACCGATATGATGCATCTCCGTAAACGTTCCGTCCTTCGGCGCACGGAGAACACGTTCGGTTGTAAACCCGCTGATATTGCCCGGAATGCCGGTGTTGGGTTCAGCGGGACCGTTCAGGATCACTCTTCCGAGATCATGTCCGCGCATCGTCTCAATGACAGCATGACAATCGGTGCCGGCTGTAAACCCGGGACCGAGCGCGATCACGACCGGTGCATCATGAATCGAAGTTCCGCAGTTGCGCTTTGCAAGGATCGCATCGACGACGACTTCCGGACGCAACACAGGGATACATGCCGCTTTCGGATCGGCAAGCACGGCAATATGCCCTTTTTTATGGATCGTTTCAATCTCATCAATTGTATTTGCAGATTCGGCTGTCACATCTTCGACGGTAAAAGCACCCTTCAAGATCGCATCCGAAAAGCAGACGGTTCTGCGGATCGAAGTAGGATGGGGGAGATCCGTCATAACAATCTGATACCCGCAATGCGTGAGCCGCACGGCGACGCCGCTTGCAAGATCGCCTGCGCCTTTGATTACGATCATTTGCTGTTCCTCCATAAAGCTTTGATAGGTTGTTCCGTTTGCCATGCAGTGACTGCGACCGGCACAGAAAAGTGTTTCGCAAGTGATTTCGCTTTTACGATGCTCTCTGCATCGTCCGCTTTGTTGATGATGATGCCGTCATACTGAGGATAAGTTTCGATGACCTTACGGATCATCTCCTCAGTAATCATATCGTCAACGGAGGCGCCGCAGATCGCAGCATACAGTTCCGGCCTATGTGCGACGTCTTTGATCGGCTTTCCGAGCCCGTCGATTCCTATCACAACGAGCACCGTATTTGCTTCCTTCGGGATCACCGGCTCGTGCTGCGCATGTGCCTTCAAAGGAAGCTGTTTCGAGCCGTCCGCTTCAACCAGGACATAATCCGTATAGTGTATCATTTCCGAAAAAGGTTGTTCCGGCGTGGAAAGCTTGTCGCCTTCCGCTGTTCCTATGGAAACAACCTCACTCATAGGGATCGGCGCAGAAAGTCGGGGTAGATACGGATACTGCGGCGGGCGAAGAATATGCGTGGAGGTACTGACGAGCACGGATCCTATCTTGCGCAGCTCCTCCGCAAGCGCATACATCGTCGACGTCTTTCCGCCGCCGCCGATCAGAGCTGTGATACCTGGTCTGATTTCAAAAAAGTCACTTAATCTCTGCACATTCTGAACCTCGTTATTCTTTTTGAAGAATAACACATTTCGTTCCAAAAGTAAAGGAATGCACTGCGATACGCCCTTTTCGATCCTCTGCGAATGCAAAGAAGAGACGTGTAAACGTCTCTTCTTTATTAAGAGGATTAAATTTTCTTATTTCTGTTCAGGTCTGCGCGGGGGTTTTGCTTTGATCTTCTTGAGATTTGCAAAGCGCGGTAGACCGTTCTGCAGCGGGATCTTAGGATCGCCCTGGATCAGCGGCAGCAGATAGTCGATATAAGGCTTTCTGAGACCGTTTCCGCGGGAATTGATCCACTCGCGCGGGACCTTTCGTTCGGTATTTGCGCATGCGTCAAGGTCGATCAGCTTGATCTCGCACTTATAATTACCGTCTTCATCCGTTTTACGGCGGAAGCCGACCATTTTATCGGTAATGCCGTGGACAGCATACTCTACTGCGACGCGGCCGGCCTCATAGGACTCGGAAATATCGGTCTGAGAAGCCGCATGAGAGGCGCAGCGCTGGAGCAGGGAAAATTCTATGCCGCGGATCTTTGTGTCCGGAAAATGCTCTCTCAGGATGGCTACAAGCGTTGCTGCAAGACCGCCGAGCTGTTTATGTCCGAAGCCATCCACAACGGACGAGTCGGAATTGTATTCAGAGATCAGCTTGCCGGTTTTATCGTGGATGCCTTCCGATACTGCAATAAAGACTTTACCGGTATCTTCGTAAATCTCGTGCACATCGTTGATAAATGCATCGACGTCAAAGTCCGTTTCGGGCAGATAAATGAGATCGGGACCGAATCCGGTATAGGTTGCCGCCGCTGCGCTTGCCGCAAGCCAGCCTGCATGACGTCCCATGATCTCAACAACGCAGATCATCGGCTTATCATAAACACGTGCATCCAAATACAGCTCCATGCAGGTGCTGATGATATAGCGTGCTGCAGACGGGAAGCCGGGGCAGTGGTCCGTTCCGTAGAGATCGTTGTCGATCGTCTTCGGCACACCCATGATGCGGCATTCGTAACCGACATGCTGCATATATTTGCTAATCTTATTGCAGGTATCCATCGAATCGTTTCCGCCGTTATAGAAGAAATAGCGGATATCATACTTTTTGAATACTTCGAGGATCTTGACATAATCCGATTCGTCTTCTTCGTAGTTTTTGAGCTTATAGCGGCAGGAGCCGAGTGCCGAAGAAGGCGTATTCAGAAGCAGCGAAAGCTCATAGGCGGCTTCCTTGCCCATGTCGTACAGGACGTCGTCGATGACGCCGCGGATGCCGTGCGCGGCACCGTAAACTTTATTGATATGCGGATCGTCCAGAGCGGTACGAATCACGCCGTAGATGCTTGCATTGATGACAGCGGTCGGTCCTCCGGACTGTCCAACGATGCAATTGCCGATCAATTCGTTATTCATAATTGCCTCCAGTTCAAAATGCCTGTATATTATAGCGAATGCAGGCGCAAAAAGCAAGAAAAATTATAGAAAACACAATGATAAGATCGATGCGTTTACATACCGATTACGTTACGAACGATTCCCCATACAAGAAGCATCGCAACAAATACCCAGCAGATCGCTTCGACCGGTTTCGGATTTTGACGGAATCCATACCGAATATACCGATACACCCAGTACCCAAGCAAAAAGAGCAGGAACGGCAAAAGGCAGAAAACCGCGGCATTGTAATGAAATGCTGCAACAAAATCAAGCTGCACGATGCTGAGCAGCATCCGTGTGATTCCGCACCCGGGGCATTTGAATCCGGTGATAAGATGAAACAGGCAGGGGATTCCGATACCTGTTTTGGCGAAAAAGACAGCATAAGCGCAGCCGCACAAAAGTACAGCTGCGCCGATGATACTGACTCTTTTAATGCGATCGCGCATCAGCCCTGTGCTGCCACCTTGTTCAGTTCGAACTGGATCAGGCAGTAATCGACGATGCTGAGTCCGAAGATGGCGAGAAGCAGGTACAGCAGGCTGGAATCCTGCGGCGCTTCACCGTTCATGCTTCTGATCTTGTCAACCTTTTCACCTGCTTTGTACAGCCAGATATAGCCGTAAATACCGCAGGTGACGATGGTCAGCAGAATGATCATGCCCGCAGATTTATCGTCGGGCGTCTGTGCCGCAGTGTTGAGGTCGTTGATGATGTTGATAAACCAAATCAGCCCGTAGATACCGCAGGTAACGATCGAAAGGATGACCGCAACTGCAATTTCACGTTTTTTGATGTTGACGCGGTATCCGCCGACAACAGTAGCGTTCGTTTCTGTTCTGTCATTGGTCTGTTCCGTGCTGCGCGTCGGTTCAGCCGTACCGGCGACCGGTGCGCCGCAGTTTGAACAGAATTTGTTTCCTTCTGGGATGTTTGCCCCGCAATTGCCGCAAAATGCCATATAAATGCCTCCTGTGTTTTTTTATATTTTACTTCCGATCTTTCGTAAAGTCAATCCGCGATTCCTAAGAAATAGAATGAATGATTGCATCCGTTTTGGAAAAATAGAAAAGTGAAAAGAAATGTTTGCGATACGAAAAAAACGACGTGCCGCAACACGTCGTTATCATGGCGGAGACGGTGGGATTCGAACCCACGGACCGGCTCATCACCAGTCAAACGATTTCGAGTCGTTCTCGTTATGACCACTTCGATACGTCTCCACAAGCATCTTTGGTAGTATAACGCATTGAAACGAAAAATGCAACCATTATTTCTTTCTGATTGATGAAAAGAATTCTTTCAGTATCGTGGTACAGTGATCTTCAAGAATACCACCGATCGTTTCGATGCTGTGATCGAACCAGTGATCGCCGAGATCGACCCGTGATCCGCAGCAGCCGTTCAACGGATCAAATGCACCGTAGACGAGGCGGGGAAGCCGCATATGGACCATTGCGCCGGCACACATCGCGCAGGGCTCCAGTGTGACGTACATCGTACAGCCATCCAGCGAACCGAGCATATGAAACGCATCTAGTGCGGCGAGTATTTCTGCATGCGCAGTCGGATCGTTTCTTGTAACGCAAAGATTATGTGCACGGGAAACGACGACGTTATCCTTTACGATGACAGCGCCGACCGGCACCTCATGTTCCGTCAGAGCGAGTTCGGCTTCCTCCAAAGCGATCTGCATCCATTCCGATTCAAACACGGCTCAAAACCTCCTCCGTATCAAAGTCCGGATAGACAACGCGGCACAGACACAGCCCGTGGGCGGGAGCTGTTGCGCCCGCATCCGTACGCTGTCCGGATTCAATCGCTTTCAAAAGATCTTCCGGTTGACGTTTTCCGCTGCCGATTTCAAGCATGGTACCGACAAGAATCCGAACCATGTTATAAAGGAATCCGTTTCCTTCTACCGTGTAAACAAGCAGGTTTCCGTCTCTTGCCCATTCAGAACGGAAAACTGTACGCACGGTATTTCCCATGGAGCTGTCTGCGCATTTAAATGCATTGAAGTTATGCGTGCCGATCACATAGCCCGCGGCTTGCTGCATCGCTTCCGTATCCGGCATATAATGCAAATGCAGGGAAGTCGTGCGGCGGAAAACATCGGCATGCGGTCCAAGCTGCACCGTATACCGATAAACCTTTCGCTTTGCAGAAAAACGCGCATGAAAAGACGGATCGCTTGCTTCGGAATACAAAACGCGGATATCCGGCGGAAGATGCATGTTCATAGCGATCGCAAACTTGTCCGCCGACATTCTTGCTTCCGTATCAAAATGCGCAACCTGCGCTTCTGCATGCACGCCGCTGTCCGTTCTCCCTGAACCCTCGATACGAATCTGTTCGCCGGTCAGTTCGTAAAGTGCTTTTTCCAAAAGCGCCTGGACGGAAACGCCGTTCGGCTGCACCTGCCAACCGACGTAGTTTGTCCCGTCATAGGAAATGATCGTTCGTATCCTTCTCATTACAGCAATACCATAACCAAGATCAAAGATGCAAGAAAAGCAAGCGTGATCAGAATCGCAGCCAGATCTTCCTTACGGAATTTGAGCTGATGCATTCTTGTTCTGCCGTCGCCGCCGTGATAGCAGCGGGATTCCATTGCTATCGCAAGCTCATCCGCTTTACGGAAGGATGATACAAACAGAGGAATAAGGATCGGGATCATGCTCTTGACCCGTTTAAAGACGTTCCCGCTTTCAAAATCGGCGCCGCGTGACATCTGTGCATTCCGGATCTTTTCGGATTCATCCATCAGCGTCGGCACAAAGCGGAGCGCAATCGTCATCATCATGGCAAGTTCATGTGCCGGAAAGTGAAAGATCCGTAAGGGCATCAGCAGCTTTTCCAGCCCGTCGGTCAGCGCAATCGGCGAAGTTGTCAGCGTCAGCATGGATGCGCCTGCAACAAGGAGAATGATTCTCAATGAAAGAAAACATGACTGCAGAACCGCTTCGCCGGTCAGTTTCCAGAATCCAAGGTCCAGCCACACGTGCTCGCCCTTTGTAAAAAACAGATTCAGAAGGAACATAAAAATCAGTAAAAACCGGATCGGCTTCAGGGAATTGAGAATATAACGAAGCGAGATCCCGGAAAAAACAAGTTCCATTACGAGATAGGCGAAAGGAATCGACATAAACCAAATCTCTTTTACAAGAAACGTCATGACGATGTAGAGGATCATCATAGCGATTTTTGTGCGGGGATCGAGCTTATGGATCACAGAGTTTCCGGCAACAAACTGCCCGAGCGTAATATCACGCATGCTGTCTGCCCTCCCGGAACCAATTCAAAAAAGCATCCTCCGTGCAGATCGTGACGGGGATGGGGACGCCCCTGCGGTTCATCTCAACGCAAATTTTAGTGATGCTCGGAACGGAAAGTCCGATCTGCTGCAATTCATCCGCTTTAGAAAAGACATTCTGCGGCGTATCATACATCAGGATGCTGCCTTGATCAAGCACAAGAACTTTTGTCGCATGATTTGCAATATCATCCATGGAATGGGAGATCATGATGATCGTACAGCCGGATTCTGTGCGCAATTTTTCAAGAAGAGAAAGAATCTCCCTTCTGCCGAGCGGATCAAGTCCTGCCATCGGCTCATCCAGAACGAGGTATTTCGGATGCATGGCAAGAACGCCTGCAATAGCAGCTCTGCGGCGTTCACCGCCGGACAGATCAAAGGGGGAGCGTTCGGAGAATATCTCTGGATCAAGTCCGACCATCGTCATGGCATTGATGACGCGGTTCTTGACTTCCGCTTCGTCCAGCTTCATATTCCGCGGCCCGAATGCTACGTCTTCCGATACTGTTTCTGCAAAAAGCTGATATTCCGGGTATTGGAACACCATGCCGACCAGAGCGCGGACTGATTTTCGCTCGCTCTTCTGCGACAAATCATGACCGTCTACCTCAACCGTTCCTTTTTCACAGGGAAGGAGTCCGTTCAGGTGTTTCACAAAAGTCGATTTTCCGCTGCCGGTATGACCGATAATGCCAAGAAAACTGCCTTCCTCAATCGTAAAGGTCAGATCTTTGAGCGTCGGATCAAGCGGCTTGCCTCCTTGCGTATAGGCGAACGTCAGATGGTTTATAACAATGGACATAATTCCTCCGCAAGCTGCTCAGCCGTCAGCGAACGATCTTTGAGCGCATATCCCATAGATCTCAGCGCATCACGAACGGATACCGTTTCGGGCGGTACAAGATTGCTTTCCATCAAAAGGTCGGTGTGACGGAATACTTCTTCCGGCGTGCCTTCCAATACGATCTTTCCGTGATTCATGACAATGATCCGATCGCATCCGGTCGTTTCTTCCATATACTGTGTGACCATCAAAACCGTCATGCCTTCTCTGTGCAGCTTGTGAACGGTCTCCAACAGTTCGGCTCTGCCGTTCGGATCGAGCATAGCGCTTGCCTCATCAAGTACAAGGATCTGCGGTTTCAGCGCAAGGATTCCTGCGATCGCGATGCGCTGTTTCTGCCCGCCGGATAAGTGATGCACCGCAAACGTCGCGTAATCACTCATGCCGACAGAAGCGAGAGCTTTGTCTACGCGCGTGCGAATCTCGTTGGGCTCGATCCCGAGATTTTCAGGTCCGAAAGCGACATCCTCTTCCACAACCGTGGTGACAAGCTGGTTATCCGGATTCTGGAACGCCATACCGACTTTCTGCCGAATCCGCAAAAGATCATCCTCATTCGACGTCTGCATGCCGCATACGGTAACGGTTCCTTCCGTCGGCAGAAGCAGTCCGTTGACATGTTTGGCAAGCGTACTCTTGCCGCTGCCGTTATGTCCGACAATCGCGACAAATTCGCCTTTATCGATCGTAAGATCAATGTTCGTGAGCGCAGGCGTAAGCGCTTTTTCATATTGAAATGTAACGTGATCAAACTCAATCATGGATTTCTCCGTGCAAAATATCATGATACAGTATACATTAGGTCTGTTCTTTTTTCAAGCAGTTTGTTATAATCAGTTAGGAGGTGATACGCATTGCTGACACGCTTGAAAAACGTCGATACGATCGTGACGTGTGATATATGCGACCATGTATTTCGACATGTCGATCTGTGGTTTGAAAACGGCGAGATCATCAAAATAGGTTCGCTTGACCGTATTCCGGATGCGGAATATGACTGTTCCGATATGATCGTCTATCCGGGTCTTATCAATGTGCATCATCATCTGTATCAGTATTTTACGCGAAACCTTCGTAAGGTACAGGACTATGAGCTTTTTGATTGGCTGAAAGCGCTTTACGGCGTGTGGAAGAATCTGAACGAGAAAACCGTTCTGTACAGTTCCTGCGCCGGTATGGCCGAATTGATGCGCTACGGATGCACAACATGCTTTGACCATCATTATGTATTTCCGCAAAAATCCGGAGATCTGTTGGCAGCGCAGTTTGAAGCTGCGAATGTGCTTGGCATCCGCATGCATGCATCACGCGGGAGCATGGATTTATCCGAAAAGGACGGAGGATTACCCCCTGACTCCGTCGTGCAAACGGTTGATGAAATACTGAAAGACAGCGAATCGGCCATCCGTACCTACCACGATCCGAACCGTTTCTCGATGCGAAGAATTGTTCTTGCGCCTTGTTCGCCTTTTTCTGCTTCATCTTTACTCTATCGCGAAAGCGCAGAATTGGCGCGGGTGTACGGCGTACAGTTGCATACACATCTATGTGAAACCAAAGACGAGGAAGATTATACGATTGCCTCTTTCGGCAAACGTCCGTTTGATTATATCGCTTCCCTCGGCTGGACCGGTCCGGATGTGTTCTACGCGCACGGTATCCATTTCAACGATGTTGAGCTTGACGCGATCGCGGAAACGGAAACAAAGATCGCACACTGTCCCGTATCCAACATGAAGCTTTCGAGCGGCGTTATGCGACTGCCGGATATGCTGGATCGCGGTATTACCGTCGGACTTGCGGTGGATGGTTCCGCCAGCAACGACGGATCTGATCTGATGGATGAAATGCGCGGCGCATACCTTTTACATCGTCTTACCTGGGGAAACCGTGCGCCGAGCGGATATCAGATTTTAAAGCTTGCTACCGCCGGAAGCGCAAAAGTTCTCGGCCGTGATGATATCGGTTCCATCGAACCGGGTATGGCCGCCGATGTGTTTGCAATTAAAAAAGATTCGAGCGACCTATTATGCGCCGTCGACAACCCGGCAAATCTGTTTGGTAATGTTGGTTATCACCGACCGTGCGATCTCGTTTTTGTTAACGGTAAGCTTACCGTTCGTGACGGAGTGTTGGTCAATCTGGATGAGAATGCGCTTTTGCAATTGTCGCGAAACGAGCTTAATCGGTTCCTGCGTTCCATATAAACGAAAAGAATACCCGGAACATGGGTATTCTTTCATTTTTACATTAGTGTAACGTCGCCGCGATCGAGTGCCGTTTCGGAACCGTCGTCGAACCGCACAAGGAGCTGAAAGTCCCGGTCGATACCGACTGACTTCCCGTAACGCATGCCGTCCGGTTCCGACACGAGCACCCTGGATCCGATCCCGATCAGCCGATCCCTGTAAGCATCGAAGAAGGTAATCTCCGGCAGCTGTTCATAATACCGCTTGAACCTTAGCAGCAATCGTCTCAAAAACAGCTTCCGTACTTCTTCATCCGCAGAACCGTCGAACAACGCGGCAGCTTTGTCCTTGATGCTGGCCGGAAAGCCACCTTCCGGCGGGAACAGATTGACACCGATCCCGACGACCGCATACATAAAGCTCCCATCCTGGTTCAAAGCGCTTTCGACGAGAATGCCTGCTGTTTTTTTGTTCCGCACATAGAGGTCGTTGACCCACTTGATCCCGCAGTCGATCCCGAAGGAATTGACCGTTTCGGCAAGCGCTACCGCGCTCATGCACGTCAGTGCATACGGTGCAAGCCTGCATTCCGGTCTAAGCAGAATAGAAACATACAGACCTGTGCCCTTCGGAGAGAAGAATACACGGTTCAGCCGTCCTCGTCCGTTTGTCTGCGACGAAGCCGCAAGAACATAACCTTCCGGCGCGCCTTCCTTTGCCAATGCTTTTATCGTCGAGTTTGTAGATTTGACTGTTTCAACGGTATGAACCTTATATGACAGCGACGACATCAGTCTGCTACCTCTTTACAGACATATTCGCTCGTGCTTGCGGAAAGCAGCGCGCCGTAATCGAGTCCGAAGGAAGCCGTATCACCGACACGGTATTCCGGCGCATTCGTTACATCAAGGATCAGATGATCGGAACTTGCGCCCAAGATATCGATCCGGGAATCCACCGGCGTCAATCCGTCGGTACGAACGTCCTGTCTGCCGATCGCTGCAATCGCGCGCCGCATCATACCTTTGTCGACATATTCGACTGTTTCGCCGAATGCGTTGCGGCTCAAAGTGCCGATGGGATAGGAGGGTTTCATCTTGCATTCCACTATCGTTGCGTCAAGCTGAAATGCGTCCTGATAGCAGCCTTCGATCGGTGTATAGTTTCCGGGAATCATGCCGCACATGACAGACTCGCCGAGCCGCAGGTGATTGATTCCCTTCGGAAGCGTCCCGTCCAGCAGCAGCTGAAGGGACGTGCTGTTTCCGCCGGAAATCACGGGGATGGGGAGGGAGAGTTCCTTTCTCAGCCGTTCCGTAATCGAAACCAGCATGCCCAAATTTTCCTGATCCGGAAGAACAGAACCGTAGCAGGTCAGATTTGTGCCGGTTCCGTAAAGCTCCAGGTGCGGACAATCCTTAATGGTTTTTGCCGCTTCCAGAATCTGATTCCAATCCTTGAAAAAGATCCCTTCTCTGAGGTCTCCAAGGTCGATCATCAGAATCACACGATGTCTGCGATCGTGCTTTGACGCTGCTTGTTCAAGCGCTTTGATCGTGTCGATTTCGCTTTCCAGGCTGATATCGGACGCACGCACGATGTCTTCCGCCGCCTCCGGCATGCCGATCCGAAGCAGGAGCTTCGGGAGCCCGGTATCTGCCCGCAGCAGATTCTCCGTCCGTGAATCTGCGAGCATATCACAGCCGCTTTTGTTGATGCATTCGATCACTGCCGGATGCGCGCAAACTACCTTTGATACCAGAGCGATCTGAACGCCCTGCGCATGCGCCGCAGCGACGAGCGTTTGCATATTGTGCAGAAGCTTTTGTTTATAAATGATCAATTTTGGATTTCGTTCCATCGAATACTCTCCTTCAAAAGCAGCAGTGCAGATTCGGGATCCTCCTTTGAAAGGACGCCGATCGACGCCATGATATAGTCATTATCAAACAGCAGGTTTGCTGTTCCCGGCGTAGGCAGCAGCTGCATGCGGTTCTTGTTGCAGTCGGCAATCGTTCGCAGAATGGATTTTCGATGCGGTAACCTTGTCAGCGCGCCGCCCGTCCCGACGACCCATCGGATCGCAGACAGATCTTTGCCTTCGGCAATCGTGCGGCGTCCCTGCGGCGTATACAGATGCCGCAGTTTGCCCGCATGTCGGTCCAAAGCGACTAGTCCCGCTTCCAGGCACAGCCGTTCCGTCAATTTGAACTGCTGTTCCGTTTCGGGAATCGGCAGATATGACTGCATAACGGTGTTTGTATCGATCCCGAGTTCCTTATCCAATGAATCCGTTCCGATCCGATCGACCAGATTATGCGCGTTGATATACAGCCCGAGATCACCTTCCACGGTACGTTTCGCCTTCGGTTCCGGCGCTGTCATCATCGAAACGATGTTCGGAGAGCCTTCCGTGACGGAATGTACATCTGTTGTCGCACCGCCGATATCGATTACGACAAGATCACCGATTGCGTCGTATAGAAGCTGAGAAGCAAGCATCACGCTGCCCGGCGTCGGAAGGATCGAGCCATTGACCATTTCGCGAATGTGCTCCATGCCCGGGGCACTTGTGATATGTTTCTCGAACATGGCGTGAATGACCTTGCGAACGGATTCCACATTCAGGTCATCCAGTCTCGGATACACATTGTCGGCAATTGAAAGCGGAATGCCGTGATCCTCCGCGATCTTTGATATGATCGTTCGGTTCTGCACGTTGCCGCAGTAAATCACCGGTGTCTTTCGACCGCTTTCGGCGATCATGCGCATGTTATAGACGGCGGTCTCCCGCTCGCCGTAATCCGTTCCGCCCGCAAGGAGCGTCAGATTCGGATGCGACGCGTCCAAATCTTCAAGGTCGAACTCGTTCAATTTGCCCGCCGTCGTCTGCACAATGATCGCGCCGGCGCCGAGCGCGGCAGCTTCTGCTGCGCGAACGGTCATATCACGGACCAGCCCGTGTACCGTCATTCGAAGCCCGCCTGCAGCCGAGCCGGAAGCCAGCATTCGATCATACGTCAGCGTTTTCTCATCGGTGTGCAAAAGAAGATCGTCAACGGCGTTTTTGAGTCCGATCCGCACGTCTCCGTCCAGCACTGTCGTCGGGGCTTTGCCCTGCGCGACAAATTCCGGAGACGCTGAACCGAGACCGTCGAACGCGTTGACGATCGTCGTGGTTGAACCGATTTCAGCTACCAGTACGTTAACGTGCATTCTGCTGTTCTCTTCTTGCGCGTTCCTTTACGAGGAACGTCGCAACATGGTTGCCGTGCGAGCCGCGGCCGAAGCCTACATCTGCGCCTGCCGCACGCGCACCTTCGTCGGTAACCTGCGTGCCGCCCGCAACGAACATCAGCTTGTCCCGTACGCCCATTTCCCGCGCGATACGATCGACCTTTGCAATGTTCTTGTAGTGGATATCGTCATGCGAAATGATGCAGGATGCCAGCATGGCGTCAGCATTCGTTTCAATCGCCGCCTGTACCAGCTTTTCCGGCGGGACGGAGGTGCCGAGATAGATGCACTCGATGCCGTACTTCTCAATGCCGCCGTGCTTGATGTTGAGAATCTCGCGAAGACCCACGGAATGCTCATCGTCGCCGATCGTTCCGGCAACAATACGCATCGGTTTCTTATCAATCGCGTCCCAAAGTTCATCATCGCTCAGCACATCGGGAACAGTGGGAAGCTGCAGATCGTCCATATTGATCGAGAATGCGACCTTGCCCTTCATTTCAATGCGCGTACCTTCGGCGCGATGCATGATCTCGCGGTTAATGACTTCGCATTCGCACAGATTCATCCGTTTGCCGATTTCGAGCGCGGCGGCTTCCGCGTGGCGAACGTCGGTGGGGAAGAACATGGTCAGCATGACGGTACCGTCCGCAAGCCATTCCATTTCCGGTTTGATAAGCTTCGCGTTCGGGCCGGCATAATCCTTGACTTCATCCATACGCAGATAGACGTTGTCGGTCTCGTCGAGTTCGTCGATGTACTGGATCTTATCCGGGCATTCGAACGTGCATCCGCCAATGAGCTTCGCGGGATCGTCCACCGCTTCGGGATCGTACTGTGCAACGTTGTTGTAGCCGTAGTGCGCGGTGACCGGCGCGCAATAATCTGCTGCGCGCTTGATGACCGTACCGACGCCGATGCCGCCATCGATCTTACGAGAGATACCGTCGCCGTTGCGCTCCGGGAACATACCGCTGTCGACAAAGAAGCCTTCTTCGACTGCGTTGAAATATCCGCCGAGCTCAATCATGTTCTCAAGGAACAGAACCGCTCGTTCTTTCAGTTCACGCGCTTTCTCACGCAAATAGCCGTCCTTCTTGAGTTCGACCATTTCCATGAGCCCGTCCATGCCGATCAGAGCCTGTTTCGCGGTGTCGCATGCTTCAATGTTGTAGATGTGCCACGGCACGTTACGCCCTTCGTCGGGTGTGATCGTCGACTGGATATCCGCGCTCGTGAGTTTTGAAATGACCATGTTCAGCACATGGGTGACCGTTGCTTCACGCGTTGACGCTTCGATGTACTTGGTGTTCATCTGCGCGCGCATACGGTACTCATGGAACAGGTCGCGCAGCGCGACCGCATAGGGAAGGTCCATATGAATGCACGGACCCGGAGTCGCCGTCGGCGGAACGGTCGAGAGGCATATATTCTTTTTCTTCATGCCGACCTTTGCGGAGATCAGCGCATTGATGCCGTGCTGCACCATCAGTTCCGGCATGACCTTCCATGCATCGCGCGCGGTTGCGTTTGCGTTGTGCGCGCCGTCGATCTGCGCCATATCCGCCCATGCCATGATCTTTTTGGATTCACAGGCGTCTACGAACGAACGCACCATGTTGATGTTGCGGTAAATGACGTTGTACTGCGGATCCTGATGCGCACCGTTCACGCCTTCCTCTGCGAACATAACGGCGATATCCGGACCGGCTACGCCGGAAACATAGCTGTGATAGTTGATCGGACGGCCGACTTCATCTTCGATCATGTCGAGCGCTTTCCGCTGTGCGCGGACCTGTTTACGCGTGACCGGAACACCGCCGATGCCCTGCGGCGTCCCCTCGATCAGTCCGTCGAAATGGCTCTGTCCTGCGGTGCGGATGACCATGATGTGATCCGCGCCGTGGTGCGCCGCCATACGCATGCGTCGGATGTCGTCCTCAAAACGACCGGAAGCGATCTCGGTCGTGATGACAGGCGTCGGCTGCGGGTCGATATCGCCGAAATAATGAGCAGGGGGTAATCCGACGCTGTCCTTTAGTGGCTTACTTGCATCCGAATAGGTGAACGGTCCCATCTGCAGTCCCGGAACCGGCTCACGCCAGGTCCAACCGCGGCGGCGGGGATGATAGTGTTCGAGGTCTTTCAGGATCTCTGCAACGTCGATCTTGGTATCCTTATCCAGTCTGTATTCGCTCATGCGTTTTCACCTCCGAACAATGCTTCGGCTTCTTCCCATGTGGACTTTTCGATCAGCTTCAGACCTGCGGTACGCACATCCGTACCGTCTTTTCTGGAAAGGCGGTATACGACGTTGCCGGCGCCGTGTTCCATCAGATTATGCTCCATGCATCCTTCCACAAGCGCCTTTGCTTCGAGGGAGGAGAATCCCATACGAAGAAGAACACTGCGTTCGATCGCCGGCGTCGTGTTCTCATATCCGAGCTTCAGCAAAGGATCG
>JAFOQN010000004.1 GCA_017393775.1 Clostridia bacterium | reverse complement strand
GTACATATCGATGTTCATGTAGTTATACAGGAAGACCGCGCAGCCGACGGGAGCGACGCCCGCGCACTTTTCCTGGATGCCCAGCTCCTCGATGACCTCAGCCACGAGACGGTGCACAATTCCGTGACCGCAGCCCGGGCAGTAATGGAACGGAACGTCCGTTAAAACGGGAGTTTTCTTAAAAACGGTTGCCATACTTACGCCCTCCTCATCTGCATAATGCGCTCGGCAATATCTTCCGCGGTCGGAATGATGCTGCCGCCCTTGCCCATGTACTCAACGGGCTTAATGCCGTTGACCGCAAGGCGGATATCCTCGACCATCTGGCCGTTGCTGATCTCAACGGTGAGACCTGCCTTGACGCTTTCCTGTGCAAAGACGTCGTGAACGTCCTTGGTCGGGAACGGCCACAGGGTGATCGGACGGACGAGACCGGCCTTGATGCCGTTTTCTTCGAGAATGCGGACCGCAGCCTTGCAGACGCGCGCGACCGTGCCGTATGCGCAGAGGATGTATTCCGCGCCTTCGGTGTGGTACTTCTCGACCATGATCTCGTTCTTTTTGATTTCCTCATAGCGCGCATTGAGACGCGTCATGAGCGTGTCCAGATCCTCGGTCTCAATGTACAGCGAATTGATGACCGCACGCGGACGGGTGCCCTTCGGATCCCAGCCCTGCGCTGCCCACGGCTTCTCGGGAAGCACGGGGTTCGGATTCATGTGCAGCTCGACCGGCTCCATCATCTGACCGATCAGACCGTCGGCAAGGATGATGACCGGAATGCGGTACTTGTCCGCAGTGTCGAACGCCTTCGGCATCATGTCGACCGTCTCCTGGATGGAGGAAGGTGCATAGACGACGCAGCGGTAATCGCCGTGGCCGCCGCCCTTGACTGCCTGGAAGTAGTCGCCCTGGCTTGCCTGAATGTTGCCGAGACCGGGGCCGCCGCGCATCATGTTGACGATCACGCACGGAACCTCCGCGCCTGCGATCGTGGAGATGCCTTCCTGCTTCAGCGAGATGCCCGGGCTGGAGGAAGAGGTCATAACGCGCGCGCCCGCGCCGCCTGCGCCGTAAACCATGTTGATCGCGGCGAGTTCGCTCTCCGCCTGCAGGAAGCATCCGCCCACCTGCGGCAAACGCAGCGACATATACTCGGGAATGTCGTTCTGCGGCGTGATCGGGTAGCCGAAGAAGTACCGGCAGCCCGCCTGGATGGCAGCTTCAGCGATCGCTTCGCAGCCCTTCATCAGTTTCTTAGCCATACTGTTCCTCCTTATTTCTCGATCTCGATTGCAACGTCCGGGCAGGTTTTTGCGCAGGACGCACAGGCGATGCAGGCCTCCGGATGCGCGACCTCAACGGCAAAATAGCCCTTGGTGTTGAGGTGCTTCGAAATGGCCAGCACGTCTTTGGGACATGCACGCACACAGAGCCCGCAGCTCTTGCATGCGTCTTCGTGGATGGTTACTTTGATCATGGCATTTCCTTTCTTTCCGAATTTGGTTTTTGGTATGCTTAAAGTCCTTCCGTTAAGAACTTATCCCAGCTTCTGTGCATCATCACCTCGATCGGCTGACGGACGCCGATATACCGCTCTTCGAGTCCGTGCGCCTTTGCGTAGGCGTCGAATTCGTCCAGCACCTTCTGCATGCCTGCAGTTCCCCACACGGGGATACCGGTGCGCTCCGAAAGCTTCTTTACAAGCTCGTAGCCCTCCAGAAGATGCGAGCAGTCCGTTTCCCCCGCAAGGTTTGCGTTATTCACAAGCCCGGTGACATTGAGCCGCGATACAAACTGGATCTTTTCGAGCGTTGCATAGGCGCTTTCGAGATCCGCCGCCGTCGGCCGCATGGGGTTTAAGATGAACAGAACATGCAGGTTTTCCTGCGGGATCTTCGAAAAGTGCGGCTTGTACTGTCCCAGGGCGATCGAGCCCACGTGATCGCCGCCGATGTCAAAAAAAACGCTCCCCTCTCCCGGCGCAAACGCAGCGTATACGCGGGCGGACAGCGACATGATCTCAATTTTTTCCAGAGCATACGGGGGCATGATGAGCTCGACGCCGGCAGGCGTAAGAACATCGCCGCGCTCACTGGTCCGAAAATACGGATTGATGACGTCGAGATCGACCAGTGTACAGGGTCCCTGCTTCGCGGCGGCAATCGCCATATTCAGCGCAAGCTCGCTTTTTCCGCTGCCGAAAGCGCCGAGCAAAACCCAATAATCCTTCATACGCGGTCGTACCTCTCTTTGGTTGTCAGACAACAGCTCAAGGATGTCCAACATCAATGTTATTGTATCAAAATACAGATAAAAAGTCAATCGGCATTTATTGTTTTTCAACGGTTTCTGAGCAGATTTTTCTTCCATTTCCGACACGTCCGGAATACGGTCTGCGCGCCGGAAAAAACGGCGCCGCTCCGGTATCGGAGCGGCGCACGATTCATGATGCTTATTTCGGGGTCTTTGCGCTCAACACGTTGGACCAGCCGCCGTAGTACGTCATGCCTTCAAAGAGCTGATACGAACGCACGCGCACATAGTAGGTGGTATCCGCCTTGAGACCGGTAACCGTAGTCTTGTCGTAATCCCAGTCGGCAAGCTTCACGGTCTTGACGTCCTTCTTGAAGTTTGCGTCGGTCGATACTTCAACCTGATAGCCGGTAAAGACGGAGCTCTTGTTCCACTTCGCGGTGATCTTGTTTGCGCCCGGCGTCACGGAAGCGAGCGTTCTGGTGGTGATGCGGACCGTGGTCTTCAAAGGACCGACCATACCGAGGTTATAGACGTCGAACGGGTTGGTGTAGTACGCCTTGACGCCGTACTGATAGCGCGTGCCGGCATAGACCGCGGTATCCGTAAACGTCGTAGCCGTGGTATTGTTCCAACGGTCGAAGATCGTCCAGCCGCCGGTCGTGCTGCCCCATGCACGGCGATAGACGACGTAGCCGCCTGCGCCTTCCACGGGCTTCCATTTGAGCTCGATGCCGGTTGCGGTATTCGCGATCGTCATCTCCTCGGAAGCGTTGAGATAGATCTTATAGGTCAGCGTCTTTTCCGTGGAATGTCCCTTCATCCACACCTTCAGCGTTGCGGTGCCGGGAATCACATTGTTGACATAGGTGTAGTCGTAATAGTAATTCGCGATCGTCTTGCCGTCAAGATCCTTCACGGTAAACTCCGGGCAGACCTCGTCTCCGGTGTAGAGAACGTATGCCGTGCTGCTCTTGTACTCCACCGCGCCCTTCACGAACGACGGATTGAAGTCCGCGTTGAAGCAGCGCTTGACGTCGACCTGCATATCGCCCTTCCCGGTGTCGAAATAGTACGAGAATGCGGAGACAAAGCTCGGCATGGTCATTTCGCCCGAACTGGTATTGTAGATGTATGCGCTGCTGAACGGCTTGACGAAATCCTTATCCGTCGAAGCAGGCAGGAACGCCGTCATGTCGAAGATGTACTTGCCGCCGACTTCCGTGTAGTTCAGCGGATCGACTGCGTTCTGCGTCGCAAAGTTGACGCTCTTCAGCTTCGTGTTGGCGGAAAGGTGCAGCGCGCGAAGGAAGTTCTTGCTGCAGTTCAGCTCTTCGAGGTCCGCGCATGCGGTGGGATCCAGCTCGTCGAGGCGGTTGTTCGAGCAGTTCAGCTTGCGCAGCTTTGCGCTTGCGGAAAGGTCGAGCGTGCTGATCTCGTTGTTCGCGCAGTCGAGGTTTTCGAGCAGCGTGTTGTTGGTCACATCCAGATCATAGATCCGGTTGTTGCGGCACTCGAGATCGAGCAGATCGGTGAGCGCGGTCACATCCAGCTTGGGAAGCAGGTTGTCGGAAAGATACAGATGCTTCAGCTTCGTGTTGGCGGAAAGATCGAGCTTGCCGGTGCCGTTGTTCTTGAGATTCAGCGTCTCGAGATCCGTGCACGCGGAGGTATCCAGCGTCGTGATCTTGTTGTTCTCGCAGTTGATCTCAACCGCATCGACGCACGCCGTGACGTCCAGCGCGGTCAGCTTGTTGTCCTGCAGCCTGATCTGTGTAAGGTCCGTGCAATTGGTCAGATCGAGCTTGGAGAGGCTGTTCGCACTTGCGTCCAGCGTCTTCAGATTGACGTTCTTGGTGAGATCCAGCTCCTTTAAGCTGTTGCTCTTGACGTTGAGGTTCACAAGCGCGGTGTTCTTGGTCAGATCGAGCGCACTGAGCTTGTTGCCCGCAATGTGCAGCGTCTGCAGGTTGACGAGCTTCGTCAGATCGACCTTTGTGATCTTGTTGTTGTTGACCGCGATCGCGCGCAGCTTATCGTTCTTTTCGATGTTGCCGAGCGAAGCAAGCGCGTTGTTGCTCGCATAGACGATCTCCAGCGTCTTTACGTTGTCGGTGACGAGCTTGCTGATCTTGTTGTTGCTGGCATACAGCTCCTTGAGCTTCTTGTTGGAAGAGAGCGTGAGCGTGCTGATGCTGTTGCCGGTGCAGTTCAGCTTGACAAGATCCGGACAGCCGGAAACATACAGCTTCGTGAGCGCATTGTTCTTGCATTCAAGCTGTTCAAGCTTCTTGTTGCCCTTGAGATCCAGCGTCTTCAGCTTGTTGTCGTTGCAGACCAGGATCTTCAGGTTCTTGAACTGCGCGATACCGGTCAGGTTCGCGATGTTCTTGCCGCTGCAGTCGATTTTGTCGACCGCATCCGCCTGCCCGGGTGTCATCGTATCCTTGCCGCCGGCAATGTTCGTGATGACCCAATTGCGGAAGTTCGCATCCGGGAAGTTCTTCGCGTTGATATTGACGACCGCTTCGATATCGTCTTCGATCGGATTCGTCAACGCTTCCGTATCCTCGCCGGGCACTTCGATCTCCGGCGTGTCAATATCGTGGTTTTCTTCCGGTTCTTCCGCTTCGGGCGCCTCTTCCGGCTCAATCGCCGGTTCGGTCGCTTCAGCGCCGTCCGCCGGCTCCTCCGCGATCGCCGCGGGCAGAAGCGTCAGCATCATGACGATGCAAAGCAACAGGGAAATCCATTTTTTCATTACTACAGTCCTCCTCAAAATGAGTATAACTCCATATAATATTATAACAATGCGTTCCCGAAAAGGCAAACGTAAAAGTGCATAAACCCGTCCGGAAACGCATTCATTTTTGTAAAATATGGCAAATCGTCCCATTTATGTCGCATAGAAGCGCGTATTTTTCGATGAATATGTAAATAAATATGCGCGCTTTGTATGCGGTATCTTATCTCGAATGCTCCTTGATCGCACCGGAACGGTAAGCTGCGAGCAGGCGCGTGAGATCGTCGATGCGTTCCAGAAGCGTTTTGCCGACGTCCGTGTCCGCGACGCGTTTTCTGACCGCGGGCGTATAGACGGTCTGCTGCGTGCTGTGGATGTCCGTCTCCGTGCGGATCGCCTCGTTGACCGTCACGAACGGATCGTGACACGAAAGGATCATGCACTGCGAGTTGTAGATCAGCGTGTAGCCGGCGATGCCGGTTGTGGACTGGTACGCCTTCGACATGCCGCCGTCGATGACGAAGATCCTGCCGTTCGCCTTGATCGGGGATTCGCCCTTCTTGATCTTGACCGGCACATGTCCGTTGATGATGTGCGAATCGGGATCGTCCGATAAACCGAACTCCTCGAGGATCTTCACGGCGAAGTCCTCATGCTCGGCAAGCTTGAAGTACGGGTTTTTGTGCTCCTCGTGAGTCGTTTTGTCCTCGATAAAGTAGCGCTCGAAGGTCGTCATCTTGTCCTTTCCGAACAGCGGTGAGTTTGTGCCGCACCACATGTACCAGAAGAAATCGAGTCCCTGCTCGCGCTCCGGCGTGCCCCACTTGGTGAAGAAGCCCTGGCGTACCAGCGCGTCCGCTTTGTCGAACAGCGCCTTGCCGGCATACGCCCTGCCATCGATCGTGACAGACGCGAACGTGCCGTCCGGATTCGACGGCACACAGCCGTGGAACAGCAGATTGCCGTTGCAGACAAGGTACATGCTCCCGTGCGAGAACAGGAACTTCGTATGCTCGCGGATCTTTCCGGAGTGATAGAACGCCGTACGGAGCTTATCCATCAGGTCCTCTTCCTGTTCGGTCAGCACATACGGATCGCTGGGCAGCACGGTCGGAAAGCGCTTGTCGGCAAGCTCGTATTCGACGCCGTCGATCACCATCGTGCCGCGCTCGTAGTCCACGCGGTGCAGCATGCGGCGGTGCTCCATGTGATAGTCGGGATTCTTTTCGATGATCTGCCCTTCGAGTTTAAAGAGGATGATCGCCATCGCCTTATGCATCTTGGCGATCATTTCGGGGTTGTCGTGATGCGCGTCGCCGACGTCACGCGGCAGAAAGCGCGTGCACGGATCGTCGCCGTACGTCTCCAGCGCGAACTTCAGAAGCGGGGACAGCGAAATGCCGTAGCCGTCCTCGATCGTGTCGACGTTGCCGTACTTTAAAGAATTGATGATCGCGGTCGCAATGAGCGCCCGGTTGCCCGCCGATGCGCCCATCCACAGGATGTCGTGGTTGCCCCACTGGATGTCGACGTTGTGATAGGAAAGCAGCCGGTCCATGATGATATGCGCGCCGGGACCGCGGTCGAACACGTCGCCCACGATGTGCAGCCGGTCGATGACGAGCCGCTGGATGAGGTTAGAGAGAGCTACGATCAGCGCGTCCGCCTGCTCGGTCTCGATGATCGAGCGGATGATCTCGTTGTTGTAGCGGACCTTGTCCTCGGTCTCGATCGCGTGCAGAAGCTCGTCGATGATGTAGGCGTAGCTTTCGGGCAGCGCTTTACGGACCTTGCTGCGCGTGTATTTCGATGCGGAAAACCGGCAGACCTCGACCATGCGCCGGAGCGTGATCTTGTACCATTCCGCGTTGACGACGCCCGCGCGCTTCAGCTGATCCAGCTTCTGCACGGGGTAGTAGATCAGCGTTGCGAGCGTGTTGCGCTCCGCTTCGGTCACCGTGTTTTCAAAGAGGATGTCGATCTTCTTGCGGATGACGCCGGACGCATTTTTCAGCATGTGGATGAACGCTTCATATTCGCCGTGGATGTCGCTGATGAAATGCTCCGTGCCCTTCGGAAGGTTCAGGATCGCTTTCAAATTGATGATCTCCGTGGAGACCTCCGCGATCGTCGGGTACTCGTGCGCCAAAAGCTTCAGATACTTCATGTCCGTGAGCTGTTCCATGCCGTTTCCGCCTTTCATTGATTTCAGATTTATTTTACCATGCCGCGATCGCCTTGTCACCCCGTTGAAAAAATATATGAATCACCATGTCCGCCGGGCAATTCATGCGCGAAGCGCAATTCATGGCAAAGCCAATTCATGTCCATAGGACAATTCATGCGCACAGCGCAATTCATGGCAAAGCCAATTCATGTCCATAGGACAATTCATGCGCACAGCGCAATTCATGGCAAAGCCAATTCATGTCCATAGGACAATTCATGCGCACAGCGCAATTCATTCATCCGCAAAAGCGATCGTTTTTTGCGGATCCACCTCATCCGGCTTCGCTCACGCTGCGGCGTACACACTCCGCTTCGCTCCGTTTCAGCGGTGCCGTCGCGCGCTCCCCGCGCGTCGCCATCTCTTCTCCTCAAGGAGAAGGCATATACAGAGGCTTCTCCTTGAGGAGAAGCTGTCAACGCAGTTGACTGATGAGGTGTTCACGCGCCACAGACATATCGTGCCCGCAAGGGCATATCGCGGCGAAGCCATATCATTTGTGCGTAAGCGATATGATACGATATGCGGCTTGTGCCGCACGATATGTTTGCCGTGCAAACACGATATACTGCTCGGGCAGTGCGATATGTTTGCTTTCGCAAACGCGATTGTCGGTCTTGTCGCTATCCGCTTACAAAAAAGGGCGAGCGCAATGCCCGTCCTTATGGTTTTATTCCTTTTCCGCCTGTTCGAGGACCTTTTTGTACGGCAGCAGCATGCCCTCGGTCATACGCCCGCCGATCTTTTTGGAGAGCATTTTATTGCGCATCATGCCGCCGACAAGGTACATGCCGAAGATGCGTCCCCTGCGCTTTTGCGGGAAGTCGTAGAAGCCGTGTTTTTTATAGAAGCGGTGATCCTCTTTCATCAGCCCGCGCATCTGATAGATGAGATCGCGGAAGATCTTGAGTCCTCCGACGCCCCAGAACGTCTTCGGCGGCCGATAGGCGTGATCGACCGCGTAGCGCAGGGTTTCCGCAAGCGCCTCGATCTCCGCGTCCGGATCGGATTCGTCGCATGCGACGCCCGCAAGGAAGTTTCCGCCGACCTCGGCGCGCGCTTCGATGACCGTCTGCAGGTTGATCTCGTCCGACAGCGGACCGGAGACGAGATAGCCCACGGGCTTGCCCATCGTGACCGTGCGGTGCCCGTTGCAGAACTGCCGGTCATCGTACAGCTTCATGCGATACCCCATCGAATGATCCTTGATCGAAAACGCGTAGACGATGGCGTCCGCGCTTTGAATGTGCTCGCGAAGATACTTGTCGAAGCCGTCCCGATACACGCAGGTTCCGTCCGCGGCGCAGTGAAAGCATCCGAGACATCCGCCCGCAAACGGGAATTCGCGAAGGTTCACAAGCGTTGTTTCAAACGGCGCGACCCGCAGAAAGCGCGCGACCATCGCGCGGATCGGGCTCGACCTTTCGGGATCGAAGTCCGCAACGACCGCGATTCTGCCGCCTTCCGACATCGCAGGCAGCGCGGTCTCGCCGAGCGGTACAGGCGTAAACGGCTTCGGCTCGCCGTACCGTGATCTCTCCGAAAAGCCATGCTCTTTTCGCCACAGAATAAAGCGGAAAAAGTCCTCCGCCTCTTTCCTTCCCTGCGGCTTCAGAAGATCCTCCATGTCCGCGGACAGCCCGCCGAGATAGTCGACGCCCAGGTCATCGCAGTTGTCGCGGATGAAGCGGTGCGCGGTGATATCGTAGAAGTGCAGCGAAGTTGAAATCTGCGCGGCGCATTTGCCCGCAAGGTCAACGCCGTGCTCCTTGACGAGTTCGATAAACCGGTGCAGCTGGCTCGGCACCAGAAAGGTATAGACCGGATAACAGAACAGGATGAGATCGCAGGCGGCGAGCGCATCCTCCGCTTTTTGAAAATCCTTTTCGAGCATTTTGATGCGCTGTCCGACGTGCAGGACCTCGAAGGTTTCGTCTTTGAAGCGCTTTTCGAGATACCGTACCGTCTGCAGGGTAATGCTGTTTTCGCCCTTCGGCGAGCCGTTCAATACAAGAATATGCATGCCCGTTCCTCCGTGTTGTTTTGTTTTGGATTATACCGCAAACCGCGCGCGAACGCAACGAAAAAGAGCGCTCCCGAAGGAGCGCCCTGCTGTTTCAGAGCCTTCGCGTGTCGCGTACGAAAGATTCTTCGTCGGCTTCGCCTCCTCAGAATGACAGAACGGATCCTTTTCGGCAGTGTCGGCGCCCGAAGGAAGGCTCTCATCCTGTCGTTTATTCGCCCGACGCAAACGCCTTTGTGCGCGCGATCAGCGCGTTTTCATCTGCGAACAGATCGCCGATCGCGAATCTGCCGGACGCCGTTTTGCCGACCGCGTACGCGCCGTCCGCCGAAAACGCCATCTCCTCGAACGTGTCCGCTGTGGCGTGCAGTGAGAACAGGAACCTGCATTCATCGTTCAGGTCATAGACGTCGATCCGGGTAAGTCCTGCGCACATCGCCATCATGAGCCCGCCGTCCTCGCTGAACGCGAAGGACGAATACTGCGTTTCGTTGTTCCAGATCTTTTCCACGGCGTGCGTCTTCATGTTGTAGACCATCATGCGCGTATCCACATCGATCGCGATGAGCCGGTCCTCCGTGACCGCAAGCGCGTTGATATAGGTATACAGCTGTCCGACTGTATCGAAAGCCGTGCCGTCTCCCTGCGTGTCGAAAAGCTCGACCGTGCCGTCCGGATGCGCCATCGCCGCGACGCTGCCGTCGCGCGAGAAGTAAAGCTGCGGCGGATAGTCCTTATAGAAATTTGTCTGTTTGAACGTCGGCGAAAGCTCGTGCTGACTTTGGAGCGGAACGCACGCAACCGCCCGCTGCGCAAGATACGGATCCAGAAGCGTTCCCGAAAAGCTGCCCGCCGTCGTAACGGACGCAAGAGAAGGCAGGCTGTAGAAATAGATCACGCCGTCATAGCGCGAGCAAAGCACCATGTTTTCCATCGGAACGATGCCGTTGAAGTTGGATCCCTCCGCCGATACGAACAGTTCGATCGCCCAGGTGTCCGCGTTGACGACGAACAGATCCTTATTGTTCAGCAGCAGATATTCTCCGTCCGCCGAGAAGGAGAGCGTCGGCGAAAACATGTTGTCGTCGATGGTCGCTTCCAGAAACGTTCCGCCGGACCTGCTGTCTAAAACGTACAGCTTCGTGCCGACCGTGTACGCCATGCGCTGCGAATCCGGCGTATAGACCGGCTCGGTCGGCATGTCCCACTGGTTTTCTCTCTCGATCGCCTCGATCAGGATCAGATCTCCTGTATCCATATCCCATCCGGCGATAAAACCGTAATAGGAGAGACAGCACAGCGTCTTGCCGTCGGGCGAAAGCGCCCACTTATCCGCAAAAGTCCCGGGCATTTTACAGGTCGGGTCGTTCGGGATACCGGGGACAAAGACCCGCCTGCCTTCGCCGTCCAGTACGATCACCGCCGTTTCGCCCGCCTTGCCGGTGAGCACGACGCGCTCACGGTCTTCAGAGACAAGCATCTGCATGGCATAGCCGTCCGCAACGTTTGTGAACATCTCGTTCAGCGGCTGACCCGTCACGCGTGAAAGGAAGTTGTTTTCCGGGTCGTAGTCTTCCATCTGCCCGCCGACGGTATAAAAGAGCCGCTCCGTCCCGTTCGGATCAACGAGCAGGAACTTGTCCGCGTCCTGCACGAGGATCGTATCGCTGTCCTTCCAGAAGCAGACGTTGCTGATCTCATACGGCACGTTCTGTTTGCTCGTGTAGCGGAACGCCTCGGAGCCGTCCGCGGTGTTCCACACCTGCACGAACCGTCCGTAATCGCAGTCCGCGAGGAATCGTGTGCCGTCGGCGGAAAAGCGCGGATACATCATGATCGCGTTGTCCGCGGTCACCGTATACAGGATCTCGTTTTGCAGAAGGTCGACCATCGCGATCGAGTTGTTGTTGACGACGCCGACCGCTTTTGTTCCGTCCGGCGACGGTTCAATATACAGCAGCTGCATGTTCCGGTTGTTGAAGCTCGAGACGACCGTGAGCGGCTCGATATACATCGTACGGCGCATCAAAGCGAGAACGTCGTCGCGCCGCATCCCGTCAAATTCGTCGCTCAGCGCGATCGTGTCCGCAAGGATCTTCGCCGCTTCGCGCTTTTCGCCCGCGCCGAGCGCTGCCGACGCGCGCTCCAGCCGCTCGCCGATGTCGTTGAAGGCCGCGTTTCTGCGCTCCTCCTCGGCGCGCCGCTGTTCCTCCTCGGCAATCCGTGCCTGCTCCTCGGCGATTCGCGCCTGCTCCTCCGCCTCGCGTCTCAGCGCTTCGTTTCGGATATGGTTCACAACAAGAAATGCGGTGAGACCCGCCGCCGCGGCAAGCGCTGCCGCGCCGACACCCAGAACGATACGGATGCGTCTTTGCCTTGCGCGGCGCCTGAGATCGTCAAAGCCTAACCCCAGCATCGGCGCAAGGATGCGCAGCTTTTCGTTTTTGAGACGATGGATGCTGCCGCTTAAGCTCGCCGCGCGCACGTCCGCCGCCAGCGGCTCGATGTCGGTCACAGTGCCGTCCGCGTTTTGAATCGTTTGGATCATTTCGGGAAAGCTGTCCTTCGGCTCGCCTTCGACGAGCACGGTCAGCACACGCTCCCGTCCCTTGTGCGCGATGAAGTATTCCATCTCCCGGAGACACCACCGGCTTTCGAGATAACGCGGCGAGCAGATCGCGATGAACCACTCGCTCGCGTCCAGCGCGGCCTCGATGTCCGCGCCGAGATTTGCCGAAAGCGGAAGCTCCTCCTGATCGCGGAACACCTTCCCCATCTTCTTTTTACCGGTCTGCTTTTTGATCGGCGCCGGAATCCCGTACGTCTCGATCGCCTTGTGCAGCACCTTTGCGATCTCCTGATCCGGCGACTGATGCCGGTAGCTGATAAACGCGCTGTAAGCCTGCCGCTGTTCCATTGCCCCTCGCTTCCCCGATCCGCGCATGCGGCCGATTCTTTTATGAAAATAGTATATCATATCCTGCTTCGTTTGCATATAGGGAACCGGATAATTTCTTTGATAAAAAAGCCCGGATCGCTCCGGGCAAAGGGATTAATAGATCGTTTTCAGAGGCTCTTCGACGCCGTACTCCTTTTTGAAGGCGTCGAGATCCTTTTCCGTACGGATCAGCATGATCTCGGTGAATTTGCCGGTATCCCGTTCAAGGAAACCTGCCGTCGCTTCGCCGGTGCAAATGCTTTTTTTGATCGCCGGCTGATAACGTTCCGCGTCATACTGCGGCGCTTTGATTTTTTGAAACAGGCGCACGGTCGTTTCCTCCTTTTTTTTGATCAGTATAACACATCCGAGAAGCATTTGCAATTTGTGCGCGAAAGTGTTATGATGATTATATATAAAAACAAGGAGGAAGAGATATGGCAACCGTAGAAGAACTTGTTCAGCAGTATCAAACCGACAAAGCGCTTCAGGATGAGGTCGCGGCGATTCTCGCTGACGGCAAGGTCACGATCCAGGAGTTCATCACCTTCGCAAAGAAACACGACGTCAAGGTTTCGCTGACCGACATGCCGAAGTACATCGAGCAGGCAAAACAGCTGGGATTTATCAAATAAGCGAGAAAGCAAAAAAGGAGCCGTTAAGAAACCCGAAAGAGGATCTTAACGGCTTCTCTTTATTTGCGGATTGGAAGAATGAGCGATGTAATAGAGTGAAGTTTTGTGTGAAAGAATATAGTACCCCTTACCCCAGAAACCGGAAGATTCCTTTGGCTACGCTGCGATCTGTTGTTTTTGGAGTTTGTTGCAGTATTTGTAGAGGTTGTGCCCGATAGAAACGAGATATAACTCGGTTCGGACGAAATCAAGACTTCTTCGTCGTGTCCGCCGGTAGTTCCGGTCCTGCTTCATGATCCCGAAAGTGCCTTCTGCCTGGATAGAGCGGTTCCTCCGGAGCAGTGCGCCGTGAATGCAGTTCAGGTTTTCCAGTACTTCCTCATGGATCTGCGTCAGTTCCTGATTCAGCCGTACCGTTCGGTTTTTATCGCCTTTCCTGCACTGTGAAGCATACGGGCAATCACTGCAGTCCTCACAAGTGTAGACCTCTTCCTGCCGTCCGTATCGGTTGCCTTTGACGGCCTTTCGGTAGGAAAAGGACAGCTTCCGGTCATTCGGACAGATGAGATTCCCGGCTTCATCCGTCCGGAAGTTGACTGTCCGGAACGGATCGGAAGCATACTTCCTGTCTTTCGTTTCTTTCTCGTACATGGGGAACTTCATGTATAATTCCATATCATGTTCCCGGCAGTACAGATAATTGTTGTACGATCCGTACCCTGCGTCCGCTACCGGG
>JAFOQN010000061.1 GCA_017393775.1 Clostridia bacterium | reverse complement strand
TCTGCCGAAGGGCATGCAGCTTCGCAACACCTTGATCGACTACTGGCGTGAGGTGCATAAGCGCTACGGCTACGTTGAGGTTTCTACCCCGATCATTCTGCGCCGTACGCTTTGGGAACGCAGCGGTCACTGGGAGCACTATAAGGAGAACATGTACACCACGGTCATCGACGATGAAGATTTCGCGATCAAGCCGATGAACTGCCCGGGCGGCATGCTGGTGTATGCAAGCGAACCGCATTCCTACCGCGACCTGCCGCTCCGCTGCGGCGAACTTGGGCTCGTTCACCGTCACGAGCTTTCGGGTGCGCTGCGCGGACTCTTCCGCGTGCGCTGCTTCACACAGGACGACGCGCACATCTTCATGACCCCGGAACAGATGAAGGACGAAATTAAAAACACCGTGCGCCTGTTCGACGAGGTGTATTCAACCTTTGGTCTGAACTACGAGATCGAGCTGTCCACCATGCCCGAGAGCCACATCGGCACTGTGGAGGAGTGGGAGCGCAATCAAGACATTCTGAAGGAAGCGATCACCGAGATGGGCAAGAACTTCGTCATCAATGAGGGCGACGGCGCGTTCTACGGTCCGAAACTCGACTTCCACATCGAAGATTGTCTGGGCAGAACCTGGCAGTGCGGCACCATCCAGCTCGACAGCCAGCTGCCGGAGCGCTTTGAGCTCGAATACGTCGGCGCGGACGGCGAACGCCATCGCCCGATCATGATCCACCGCGTCGTGTTCGGCTCGATCGAACGCTTCATCGGAGTCATCACCGAGCACTTTGCGGGCGCGTTCCCGACCTGGCTTGCGCCTGTGCAGGTCAAGATTATGACCATCACCGACCGCGCGAACGACGCGGCGCAGGCGTTGAAAGACAAGCTCGACGCGCTGAACGTGCGTGCGGAGATCGATCTCAGAAATGAGAAGATCGGCTTCAAGATCCGCGAAGCGCAGATGATGAAGATCCCGTATATGCTGGTCATCGGCGACAAGGAAGCGGAAAGCGGCGCCGTTGCCGTGCGTTCCAGAAAAGACGGCGATCTCGGCGCGATGCCGGTCGACGCGTTTATCGAAAAGATCCTGGACGAGATCAAAACCAGAGCAAAATAAAAACACATTGCCGGGATCATCCGTTTTTCGGAAGGTCCCGGCTCTTCTTTACGGTTTCGCTTGACGGATAGAAGGAAAACGCGTAAAATGAGAACATGGAAAGATCCGGAAGAACCCAATCAAACGGTCGGCTTCTGCTGATCCTGCTTGCCGCGGCGGGAACGCTTTTCCTTGCGTTCGTCCCGTCCGACGCATGGCTCGGCGGTGCAGCGAAGACGGAGGCGGCGTTCGCCGCGATCCTTTTGAAGCAGCTTTTGACCGTGCTGCTTTTGCTGATTGTGCCGTCGCTGTGCGCAACCCTCGTGCACAGGACGTCGCTGTGGGTGCTTTTGGGACTGGTCGTGTTTGCGTTCTTCGCAGGGCTGCTCGTTACGCGCGATGCAAAGGAAGCGCTCTATACCATGTTTCTCACCGTGCTGCCCGGCGCGGGTCTTTACGGGCTGCAGCGGGCGAAGCTGTCGAACTTTCGCACGGTGATCTATGAATCGTTCCTGATCCTGCTTGCGCTGTTCGGCTTTGTGTGCCTCGGCGATCTCATCCGCGAGGGCGACGCGTACGCGTCGTATAAATCGCTTGTCCGGATGTACGGAGCGCTGATGCAGACGTATCTGCCGCAGATCGGCAGCCTGTACGGGATCGATCTTGCCGAGCAAATGAAGCAGACGGTCGACCTGTTCCTTGTGAACGCGGAAGGTCTCTGCGTGACGGCGCTGCTTTTGCCCGCGATGGCGGCGGCGCTTTCGAATACGCTGTTCTCGCATCTGTTTAACCGGGACGGCAGAACGGCGCTTACGCCGCTTCCGCCCTTTGCGGAGTGGCGGTGTGAACGCGGGTATGTGATCCTCAGCATGGGGCTTGTCATCATGACGATGGTGCTCGGCATGGCGGACGTGTCATGGGCGGCGTCACTTTCGGGGATCGCGGGATTGTTGTGGCGGATGCCCTGTATGCTGGGCGGGCTTTCGACAGTCCTGCGGCTGGGACGGCTTACCGGCAGGACATGGATTTTCTGGGCGGCAATCATATTGCTGATCTTACTGCCGCCGGCAACAGGCATGCTTCTGGCAATGCTGGGCATGCTGTCCGCTATGCGTAAACCAATGAACGTCGGAGAGGACGGGAAACGGAAATGAAACAATACAGCGGGATATTGATTGCACAGGGAGTAATCGCGGTTCTCATTGCGGGGGCGGTTGCGGTCTTTACCAAACAGTATGTCGTTGCGCTCGCCATACTCGGCGCAGGGCTTCTGTGGCTTTTGATCACGGCACTGCTGCTGCACCGGATTGCTAAGAAGCAGCAGGCGCGGATGGACCGTGTGTTCCGGGAAAACGACAGCGCCGTGGCGTCGCTTGCGAGCAATATCTCCATTCCGAGCGCGGTCGTGGACCTTTCCGGCCGGATCACCTGGCGCAACAACGCCTTTGCTTCGCTTTATGACGGACAGAACATCCACGATGTGGTTCCGGAGTTCGACGGCGGGAACCCGATCCGCACGCTGCAGATTGAGCATAACGGCAGCAATTACCAGGTCATGAACATGCTCGTGATGCGCGAGAACGAAAAGAAGCTTGTGCTGCAGTACTGGATCGACCGTACGGAGGCAATGCACTATCAGCGTTTGTACACCGAACAGCGTCCGTATGTGGCAATGATCCTGGTCGACAACTATGAAGAACTTTTGAGCGATACGCAGATCCACAGCACGGCGGTGCTGGCGGAGGTCGAGCGCCTGATTTCCGATCTGAGCAAGCAGCTCGGCGGACTATACCGCCGCTATGACAACGGACGGTTCATTCTGGTGCTTGAGGCAAAGCAGATGCAGCAGCTTGAGGAGAAGCGCTTCACGCTTTTAGAGCAGGCGCACCGCATCGACACGGGCTCGTCCTCGGCGGTGTCGCTGTCCATCGGCTTTGGGATCGCGCCGCGACTTGCGCAGTCCGAGCAGGATGCGCGCCGCGCTTTGGAGCTGGCTTTGGGACGCGGCGGTGATCAGGTCGTCGTGAAGGACGGCACGGATTACCGCTTTTACGGCGGCAAGCGGCAGCACGACCCGCGCCAGTCGCGTGTGAAGGCTAGGCTGTTCTCGAAAGCCTTGTATCAGCTGTTCGAAAACAGCGGTGACGTCTTAATCATGGGTCACCGCAATTCCGACATGGACTGCATCGGCGCGGCGCTCGGCGTCGTGACTTGCGCCAATCACGTCGGCGCACACGCCTATATCGTGCTTGACGCGGTGAATACCACGATCGAGGACGCCGTGCGAACGCTGGAACGCTCCGGCGCAGGCTCGCTGATCATCCATCCCGATCAGGCGGCGGAAATGATGCACGATGATTCGGTGCTCGTCGTGGTAGATACGCAGCGTGCGTCGGTCACGGTCGCGCCGCAGCTGCTTTCCATGACGGAGCATATCGTGCTCATTGACCACCACCGCCGCAGCGCCGACTATATCGACAACGCGACGCTGCACTATCTGGAAACGCGCGCGTCGAGCGCAAGCGAGATGGTGACTGAGGTCATGCAGTACTTCGCGGACAACGTGAAACCCGCGGCGTTCACCTGCAGCGCGCTGCTTGCCGGCATCACAGTGGATACGAAGCAGTTCGCGTTCAACGTAGGCTCACGCACGTTTGACGCGGCAGGGTATCTCCGCCGCAACGGCGCGGACCTGAGCTCGGTCAAGCAGATGTTCCAGAACGATTACGACAGCTATGTGCGCTGCGCAAATGTCGTCGAGCGCGCAAAGATCCGCAAGAGCGGCATTGCGATCTCGACGTGCGACAGGAACGCGCCGGACGCGCAGCTCACGGCGGCGCAGGCAGCGGATGAGCTACTCGGCATTCGCGGCATCTATGCGGCGTTCGTGCTTGCGGAGACCGAAGAACAGGTTGCGATCTCCGGCAGAAGCTACGGACAAATCAACGTGCAGCTGATCCTCGAACGACTGGGCGGCGGCGGACACCTCACGATGGCGGGCGCGCAGCTTAAAGGTGCGAGCATGGAAGAAGCATTGGCAAAGCTGGAGGAAGCGATCGACTGGTATGAAACGGAGAACCCAGAGAAATAGGAAAGGACGGAACGGACGATGAAGGTATTGCTTTTGGAAGATGTAAAGGGCAGCGGCAAGAAGGGCGAAGTGATCAACGTCAGCGACGGCTATGCGCGGAACTTCCTGCTTCCCCGGAAGATGGCGGAGCCCGCGGACGCGCAGGCGATCAACGCGGCAAACATCCAGAAGAGCGCTGCACAGCACAGAAAGTTTACGGCGGGGATCAAAGCGCGCGAGACCGCGCAGGCACTGGAAGGGCATACGATCCATGTCAAGGCGCGTGTCGGCGAGAACGGCAAACTGTTCGGCACCGTTTCCGGCAAGGAGATCGCGGCGGCGCTGAAGGAGCAGAAGGGCGTCGACGTGGACAAAAAGAAGATCGCGATCGACCCGATCCGCGCGCTCGGCGAATACACGGCGAAGCTCTCGCTGTTTGAAGGCATTTCCGTGAACGTGAAAGTGATCGTAGAGGAATAAATGGAACAAACATCGATTGAGACCCTGCCCCACAGCATCGAAGCGGAACGCTCGGTGCTCGGCGCGATGCTGCTGGACGTCAGCGCGCTCGATTCTATGTTGGAGCAGTTAAAACCGGATGATTTTTATCAGGATGCGCACGAGAGCATCTTTGAAGCGATGCGCACGATCCGGCAGGCGGGAAACGCGGTCGACATTGTGACGCTCTCTAACGCGCTCGAACGCGCCGGAAAGCTCGAAAGCGCGGGCGGGCTCGTGTATCTTACCGAGCTTATGAGCTTTGTACCGACGACGGCGAACGTGCAGCATTACGAAAAGATCGTGGAGGAGCACAGCATCCGCCGCGCGCTCATCCGCGCGGGCAATGACATGATCCGCGACGGCATGAACGACCGGCGCGACGTCGAGGAATCGCTGAACGCTTCGGAACGCAAGATCTACGATATCTCGATGCGAAAGACGGAGGATACCTTAACGCCCGCCGTCGACATCGTTCCGAACACGATCAACCAGATCGGCGAGATCGTCAACCGCAAGGGCAAGCTGACCGGCATCGCGACCGGTTTTTCGAAGCTTGATCGGCTGACGAACGGGCTGCAGAAGAGCGACCTCATCATCCTTGCCGCGCGTCCGGCAATGGGCAAATCGGCATTTGCAATGAACATTGCGCAGTACGCCGCGCTGCACGACAACCGCGCCGTTGCGGTGTTCTCGCTCGAAATGAGCAAGGAACAGCTGATGATGCGCATCATGTGCACCGAGGCGTCTGTCGACTCGCAGAAGATCAAGGACGGTTCGCTGGATCCCTCTGAAATGCAGCGGCTGATGGAAGCGTCCGCACCGCTGCAGGCGAGCAAGCTTTTCATAGACGATTCCGCCGGCGCCACGGTCGCAAGCATCCGTTCAAAGTGCCGCAGACTCAAAGCGCAGCAGGGGCTTGATCTTGTCATTATCGACTATATGCAGCTGATGCAGGGCACCGGCGCAGGCGGCCGCAAGAACGACAACCGGCAGCAGGAGATCTCCGACATGACCCGCGCCATGAAGCTTTTGGCGCGCGAGCTCGATCTTCCGATCATTCTGCTTTCACAGCTGAACCGCGGACCGGAGCTTCGTCAGGATCACCGTCCGATGATTTCGGACCTTCGTGAATCCGGCTCGATCGAGCAGGACGCGGACATGGTTATTCTTCTGTACCGCGCCGCGGTATACGACGAGACCGCCGGCAACGAAAGCGAAGCGATCGTGGCAAAAAACCGTCACGGCCCGATCGAGACCTGCAGGCTCGTTTTCCAGGGCGAATACACCCGCTTCCGCACGTTGGCTGAAGAAGCATAAGAAGATATGTAAAACGGACCGTTTCGACGGTCCGTTTTGCGTTGGAATCGAATGATTCTTCGCTGCTCTGCGGCTCGGAATGACAGACGGGGGTACAAAGCGGCGTCGTCCTGAGCGTCTGCGAAGGATCTTATCCTTGTTCGGGCAGCGGCTTCGGCGTCTCGGGCGCCGGCGCCTTTTCCGACTTTTTGTCGCGGCGGAAGATGTCGTACAGCACAGGGATGATGAAGGCGGTGGTCAGCGTCGCATAGGTGAGACCGCCGATGCATACGATCGCGACCGGCTGCACGATCTCCGCGCCGGTGCCGAGACCGATTGCAAGCGGCAAAAGCCCGAGGATCGTGGTAAGCGCGGTCATCAGGACCGGACGCAGACGGATGACAGTCGCCTGTACGATCGCGTCACGCTTCTGGATGCCTTCTTCACGGAAGCGGTTTGCAGTATCGACCAGCACAATGCCGTTGTTGACAGCAATGCCGACGAGCATGATAAACCCGATCATGGGGACGATGCCGACCTCTGTGCCGGTGATCCACAGCGCGATAAACCCGCCCGCAAACGCCAGCGGCACGGTGCCGATGACGATGAACGGAGAAAGCAGCGACTGGAACTGCGCAACCATGATGAGATAAATGATGAGAACGCCGAGTGCGAGCATCCAGAGAAGATCTTTGAGCGCGCTGTTGATCGATTCGTTCTGCCCGTCAAAGGTCAGTGTACAGCCCGCGGGAAGCTTGACGGAGTCAACCGCCTTCTGCACGTCGCGGCTTAGGAGCGTTACATTTCGCCCTTCTTCAAGCGTCGCGGTGATCGTGAGGCTGCGCCGCTGATCGATGCGGTTGATGGACGCAAGCGTGGTCGTTTCGGAGATCGTCGCGATGTCCTTCAGCTTCACGGTCTCGACCGATTTGTCGAGCCGCGTGACGGTCAGTTCAAGGTTTTCCAGCTCCGCCTTGGAGTGCGGTACGGAGGAATCCGCGATAACCGAAACATCCAATGCGGTCGTGGTGGAGGTAACAGAGGTGGAGGAGGCAGTGCTCTTCAGAACCTCCGCAAGCTTCAGATACGTTTCTGCAACGGTCAGACCGTGTTCCGCCGCCTTCGCCTTGTCCACGGAAACGTGCAGCGTCGGCGTGGTTTCTTCCGCGCCGCTGTCGACCTCCTTGATGCCGTCGACTTTTCGCAGCGCTTCCGCGATCGCTTCCGCCGTTTCGGACAGCACGGCAAGGTCGTTTGCGTAAAGCTTGATCGAGATATCGTCGCCGGACATGGAGTTTGAAAAGCTCATCGTGCTCATGCCCGCGATCGTGTACGGATGCTCCTCTTTCAGCGGGGAAAGCGCATCGTCGATGCTCTTGTGGATCGTGATGCTCGAAAGCTCGCTCTTTTCGTCGATCAGACCGTAAATGGTCAGCTCGCGCACGTCGGTGCTCTGTCCGCCGCCTCCCATTCCGAGGATCGAGACAACGCCGCCGCCGAGCATGCCGCCCGCGTCGGTGAGCCCGGGTACGGTATACATGATCTCCATGAAATCGTCGGCGATCTTTGTCGCTTCGTCAAAGCTTGTGCCCTTTTCGAGCGGGACCGTGACCGAGATCTGCTTGCCGCCGCTTTCGGGGAACATCACAAAGCCCTTCCGGATGACCGCCCATGCCGAGCCGACGAGGATCAACAATGCAAGGATCAGCGCGACCGCGCGGTGACGGAGCGTGAAGCGCAGGGACTTTTCAAACGCCGCCATGAGCTTTTTGCGGGTCTTGCCCTGCGGCTTTACGGGACGGCGCAGAAGTCCGGTGACCGCCGCCGGGATGACCGTCATGGCGACGATCAGGCTTGCGAGCAGGGAATAGGTGACGGTCAGCACCATGTCCATAAAGATCTGCCGCGTCAGCCCCTGTACGAACAGGATGGGTACGAACACGCATACGGTTGTAAGCGTAGATGCGGTGATTGCGCCGGCGACTTCCCTGACGCCCTGTACGGCAGCTTCTTTGACCGGAACGCCTTCACTGCGCAGCCGGTAGATGTTTTCGATGACGACGATCGAGTTGTCCACGAGCATGCCGATCCCGATCGCAAGACCGGACATCGAGATGACGCTCATCGTGACGCCGGAGAAGTACATCAGCACGAGCGCGAACAGCACGGAGACCGGGATCGAGATCGCGACGGTCAGCGTCGGTCGGATGTCCCGGAGGAACAGGAAGAGGATGATGATCGCGAGCGCCGCGCCGATCAGCAGGTTTTCGGTGACCGATGAGATCGCCATATGGATGAAGTCGCCCTGACTCATCAGCGCGGTAAAGGAGAGACCCGGGTACAGTTCTTCGAGCTCGCGGAAGCGCTTTTCGATGCTGTCGGAAACAGTCGCGGTCGCGTAGGACGATTGCTTCGAGAACGAGAGCAGAACGCCGTTCTCGCCGTTGATCTTCGCATAGGTGCTGCCGGTGTTGTCTGTGACGCGCACGGAGGCGATGTCGCCGAGCACGATCGTGTCGATTGAGTCGACGCCCGGCGAAAACAGCGGGACTTCGGAAAGGATCTTCACGTCCTCGATCTCGTCGCCCACGGAGACCAGCCACTGCGCACCGTCCTCTTTAAGGTAGCCCGCGGGCATGGAGAAGTTTTGCGCGGACAGGAGCTTTGCAATCATATCCTTTGTAAGGATCTTGTGTAGATTTGCGGCGTCCTTTGCGGCGGACAGCTGATCCGCGGCGGCTTTTTCCGCCTGTTCAAGCTGCGTTTTGCCCGCTTCGAGCTCCCGTTCGCCGAGCTCGAGCGCCGCTTTGCCCTGGTCGATCGCCGACTGCGCGGCGTTCAGCTTCCCGTAAACCTGCTCCTTCTGCCGGTTCAGCTCCTCACGTCCGTTTTCAAGATCGAGCTTGCCGCTTTCCGCCTGCGAAAGAAGCTCGTCGACGGTGGCGAGTCCTTCCTCCAGCTGCGGGATCGCTTCTTCGAGTTGATCGATCGTTTCGTCGAGCGATTCGCGGGTCAGCCCGTTTTCCGAAAGCTGTGCGTCGACCTCCCGGAGTCCGTCCTCGATCGCGCGGTATTCCTCACTCGATCGGATCGCGTCGATGTAGCTTTGTTTCTGCTCGTCGGAAAGCGACGGGTCGTTTTCAATCGCCGTGATCGACTGGTCGAACAACGATTTTCCGGTTTCGAGCGTGCGGATCGTGTATTTGAGCGCAAGAAGCTGTGTGCGCGCGGAGTTTGCCGTCTCCAGCTGCGCGCTCAATGCGTCGCGCTGCGCTTTGAGCTCGGTGATCGAAGAGGTCAACTGTTCATCCGCGGCATCCAGCTCCTGCTCCGCCTGCCCGAACGCGTATCCCGCCTGCCGGCGTCCCTTGTCGAGCGCGTCCTGCCCTTCGGTAAGCTTGTCGCGGTTTTCCGTAAGCTCCTGCTCGCCTTCCATGACCTTCTGTCGCGCTTCCTGAAGCTCTTTGGTCGCTTCTTCAAATTCTTCGTCGATTGCGGCGAAGAGCCTGTCGTTCAGCGCGTCGATCTTTTCGTCGTCCAGCGTGATCTCCACCTGCCGTTCGATGAGCCCGGAGGTCGTGACCGACGCGACGCCCGCAACGCCTTCGAGCCGGGGCAGCAGCGTGTCGCCGACGAACGCAGAGAGCGCGAGCTGGTCCATGTCCTTTGCGGAAACGGCGGCGACCGTGATCGGGATGAGATCGGAGCTCAGTTCCATCATGACCGGCGTGCCGATCGTTTCGTCCCAACCCGCTGTCAGCATGCCGATCGCCTTCTGCACGTCGATCGAAGCCATGTCGACATTGGTACCGTCCTCGAACGTCAGATAGACGACGGAGATGTTCTCACTGCTCCTTGACGTGACCGACTTGATGTGGTCGAGGGCGGACATCGACTGCTCCAGAGGCTTTGTGACTGTTGCTTCGATCTCCTCGGGCGACGCGCCGGGATAGGTCGTAAAGAGCACGATGTACGGGAAGCTCATGTCCGGCAGAAGATCCGGTGTCATTTTGCCGACGGAAACATAGCCGAGCACTAAGATGAGCACAACGGCGACCAGGACGGTAAACGGTTTTTTGACGCTGAATTTGGCAAACATAGCGGATCTCCGATCAAAGGAATTCTCTTCCCAGTATAATATCCTATTATAACACATAGTGCGCCGTTTGAATGTAGCAAAGATGTGAAAACTTTGCGTTCGTAAACTTTTTTCGCGGGGTTGAAGGGAAGCCTTCGTATGTGGTATACTGACTGTCGGGAGAAAGAAGGAGAGCTATGAAACCGGAAATCAAAGACAGAATCAAACGGCAGCTTCCAGCATGGATCATTTCGGGTATCGGGATGCTTGCACTTTGCTGCGCGTTCGTTCTGTGGATCGTGAAGGAGCGTCCGGATGCCGCGGGTATCGCGGCCGCGGCGCTTTCCGTTGCGCTGTTCATCCTCGGCTGCCTTCGCTTTGTCCCCGAATGGATGACGTTTTGGAAAGAGCGAACGGATGTGCCCGTGATCGACGGCGAACCGAAGCATGCCATGCTCGGGATTGCGCTGCTTGCGATAGCAGTCGAAGCGCTGCTGTTTGGGCTCGTGACGCTTGCGCTGATCAAACGCAACGGCGACTGGTTCAGCTTCCGCGGCGAGCTGGATTTCTGGCGCTGTCTGGACAGCAACCACTATCTTGACATCGCGCGGGAATGGTATGTGCCGAAAAGCTTTCCAGAAACGACGGAGGAATGGTTTCAAACCGGCGATGACGTCGGACGTGTCGTGCAGCTCGTGTTCCTGCCGGGCTACCCGCTCGCCGTTTATCCCTTCTACCGCATCCTCGGTAACGACGTAATCGCCGGGCTGCTGGTGTCTGTGACCGCGTTCCCCGCGGCGTGCTGCACGCTCTACCGGCTTTTGCGGCTTGATTACGATCATAAGCATGCGCTCCGGACTGTCGTGATGCTGCTGATGCTGCCGGGCGGGTTCTTCTTCATTGCGCCGATGAGCGAATCGCTCTATCTTTTGCTGGCGTTGCTGACACTGTACTGCTTCCGGAAAAAGCGGTATCTCCTTGCAGGGCTGTTCGGCGCATACTGCGCGTTTACGCGGACTGTCGGACTGCTGTTGGTCGCACCGCTGGTGCTCGAATGGATCCATGTGTTTCCGAAAAAACATAGCGGACGAAAGAACTGGCTGCTCGGAGCTGCGTCCTTTCTGCTCGTGCCGGCGGGCTTTGCAGCGTATCTTTGGATCAATTATACCGTGTCCCGGAACCCTCTGCAGTTTCTGACGTATCAGCACCGTTGGTGGAGCCAGCACCTCGGATGGTTCTTCAACACCGCGTCGTATCAGACGCATTATCTGATCGACTGCATCAAAGAGGGCAACCGCGAGAACATCTTCGGACTGTGGCTGCCGAATATCGTGTGGCATTTCGGCACGCTCGGGCTGTTTGCGTTCATGCCCAAAAAACTGCGCCCGAGCTACGCCGCATGGTTTATTGCGTACTTTACGATCGCGATCGGAGCAACATGGCTTTTGTCCGGTCCGCGCTATCTTCTTTCCATGCCGGTCGTGGCGATGATGCTTGCCGCCTGCACGGAAAAGAGATGGCAGAAATGGCTTGCCGCTGCCGTGCTTGTGCCGTTGTCGGTGCTGTATCTGCTCGCCTTCGTGTATCGCTGGCAGGTGTGGTGAGAGCAGAGCTTTCAGCGATGTTTGCCCTGTGGGAAAGTGATATGTCTGCGATGTGATGTTTGCACTTTGGGCAAGTGATGTGTTCCCTCGCGGGAATGGGAAGGACGGTTCTCCGATCGGAGGACCTTTTTTATGCAGCGGCGGATCGGGAGGATTAATTGCGCTACACACATGAAAAATAATGCTTGACAAATGGGAGAAATCGGGTATAATGGATCGAGTGTAAAGGAAAAAGACTTTACACCTCGGAGTTTTTATGGAACGATTGTTTGAGCTCGGCATGCTTCTGGACCGCTATGAGCAGCTTTTGACCGAGCGCCAGAGGAGCATCCTCAGGCAGTACGCGGACGAAAACTGTTCGCTGTCCGAGATCGCGGAGCGGGAAGGCATTTCCCGCCAGGGCGTCAGAGACATCATTACGCGCGGGTCGAATCTGCTGCATGAAACCGAAGCGGCGGTGGGACTCATCCGAAAGGAAGCAAAGCAGACAGCACTTCTGCGGGCATGCCGGAACCGGTTCAAGGATGTTCCGTTAAGGGACGCGGACCGGGCGGCGCTCGAAGGGTATCTTGCAAAGTTAGCAGGCATTTGGGAGGACGAAGATGGCATTTGAAGGCATCGCATCCAAACTGCAGAATGTGTTTAAAAAGCTGACCGGTAAGGGCAGATTAAGTGAACGCGACGTCAAGGATGCCATGCGCGAGATCAAGCTTGCGCTATTGGAGGCGGACGTCAACTTCCTCGTTGTCAAGGATTTCGTGAAGCGCGTGGAAGCGCGCGCCGTAGGAACCGACGTGCTCGAAAGCCTGACGCCGGGTCAGATGGTCATCAAGATCGTCAACGAAGAGCTGACGAACCTGATGGGCAGCACGAACGCCAAGCTCGATTTCGGCTCCAAAAAGCCCGCAGTCATTCTGATGTCGGGGCTGCAGGGCGCCGGCAAAACAACGATGTGCGGAAAGCTTGCCGTGCTGTTGAAAAAGCAATACGGCAAGTCCCCGCTGCTGTGCGCATGTGACATCTACCGTCCGGCGGCGATTGAACAGCTGAAGGTCGTGGGCGGAAAAGCCGAAGTTCCGGTCTATGAACACGGCACGCAGGATCCGGTCAAGACCGCACAGGAAGCGATCGAGGAAGCGCGCCGTACGTTCCGGGACGTCGTGATCGTCGATACGGCAGGCCGACTGCACATTGATGAGGACATGATGGAGGAGCTGAAGCGCATCCGGAACAGCGTAGAGCCTGCGGAGATCCTTCTGGTGGTCGACGCAATGACCGGTCAGGACGCTGTGAACGTCGCAAAGGCATTCAACGAGGCGGTGCCGTTGACCGGCGTGGTGCTCACAAAGCTGGACGGCGACACGCGCGGCGGCGCAGCGCTGTCGGTCCGCGCGGTCACGGGCAAGCCGATCAAGTTTGCCGGTACCGGCGAAAAGCTCACCGACCTCGAGCCGTTCCATCCGGACCGCATGGCAAGCCGCATTTTAGGCATGGGCGACATGCTGACGCTGATCGAAAAGGCGGAAGCCGCATTCGATCAGAAAAAGGCGGCGGAGCTCGAAAAGAAGATGCGCACCGACACCTTCACGCTCGACGATTTTCTCGATCAGATGGAGCAAATGAAGGACATGGGTTCCATGGAGGACATTTTAAAGATGATCCCGGGCGTGGGCGGCAAGCTCAACGGACTGCAGATTGACGAGAAAGCGATGGGACGTACAAAGGCGATCATCCAGGCGATGACGCCGAAGGAACGCGCAAACCCGGACATCCTGAACGCATCGCGCAGGCGGCGCATCGCGCGCGGCAGCGGCACGTCGATCCAGGATGTGAACAAGCTGATGAACCAGTTCGAAGCTTCACGCAAGATGATGAAGCAGATGACCGGCGGCATGTTCAAGAAGGGCAAGAAGAAGGGACACGGAAAGTTTCCGTTCCCGTTCTGAGGACGAAAACGGCAAAGCCGTATTCGATAGAAAATCAAAAAACAAAGAAGGATAAGGAGAAACAAAACCATGTTGAAGATCAGACTGAGAAGAATGGGCGCGAAGAAGCAGCCTTTCTACCGTATCATCGTTGCGGATTCCCGCGCACCGCGTGACGGCGCATTCGTCGAGGAGCTCGGTTACTACAATCCCGCGGCGGAACCCGCAGAGCTCAAGATCGACAATGAGCGCGCACAGCAGTGGATGAAGAACGGCGCACAGCCCACCGACACCGTCCGCGGCCTTTTGAAGAAGGCTGGCGCGATCGACTGATCGAGGCGGCTATGGACAAGCTCGTTGAGTTCATCGCAAAGAGCCTGGTCGATCATCCCGAGAACGTGAAGGTCACGACCCGCGAGGAGGACGACAGCGTCATCATCGAGCTCGTCGTCGATCCCGAGGATACCGGCAAGGTCATCGGCAAACAGGGACGTATCGCAAAGGCGATCCGCGCGATCGTCAAGGCGGCGTCCGTCAACGACGAAAAGAAGGTCGTCGT
>JAFOQN010000060.1 GCA_017393775.1 Clostridia bacterium | reverse complement strand
TAACAGGCTGCAAAGAGCATCAGAAGCATCAATATCATGAGAATGCGTTTTTTCATTAGCTCCCCTTTCCTCTCTATTGATAAAGACGTACGAAACCGCCGAAACGTGACATGGTTTTTATAAATGATTTTCACAGATGATGGCGGCATACTTCATGTTCTCCATCATCTTCTCAAAATTCATACCCACCTGCACCGTACCCTCCGCTTTCTTCGCGCCGGAAGCAGCGGCTTTCTTTGCCTGTTCCGCCATTAACATAAAACGCTTGGAAATCGCCGCCAGCTGCATGCCAATGTTGGCTTCGTTGATCGTACAGATATAGCGGAGCTCCGCGCCGATCTTTTCCGCGACATAAGCCGCATAGCGGCGGAAGTATTCAACTGTACTCTCAGCCTCCCAGCCGCCTTTTTTGATCAGCCACGCGGGGCTGGTGAAATGCATCAGCGTGACGATGGGATCGACGCCGCCCGCTATCAGGTGCGCTTCGACTATCAAAGCATTCAAAAGCGGTACGCGCTTGAAAACCGGTTTCTCAGAATGATTGAGGAGGGCGATACCGAGCATGTTTTAAGCGCATTCGACAGCATGGGCATCTCGGAAATGAACACGAGGCGATACCTGAGTCCGCTTTATTCCACTCCGGAAATCAGCATGGCAATGGTCCGCGCCTTAAGCAGAAAGGCGGCGGAGCGTCGCTGATGGAGATCAACGAGATCACACAGCATGCCGCCCAGAACGCAACGGACATCGGCAATGAGGAAAAGCTTCTGCGCAACCTCCATGCGATGATCCTCGAACTGACTGAGGCGGTCAAACGGCATCGTTTTCAGGAAGGCAGATACTCCGCGCCGATTCAAAAAACGGTCAGCTATCTGCGTCTGAATTACAGCCAAAGCGTTCGTCTTGCCGAACTTGCCGACGTTGCCGGCTTTGCACCGAGTTTTCTTTCGCGGGTTTTCAAAGAAGAAGTCGGCATGACGGTTTCGGAATACCTCAGAATGCTGCGCTGTGAACAGGCGGCGCGTCTTTTGAGGGAGACCGACCTGCCGGTTTCGGAGATCAGCGCGTACGTCGGCTATCCAGATCACAACTACTTTATAAAGGCATTCAGAAAACAATACAAAATGACCCCCGGCGCGTACCGGGGGCGAAACAGGGCTTGATTCAAAAATCAAAGTACGCCGCGGCGTTCCCGTAGGAAACGCCGGAAACGATTGTTTTGAGAAGGTTCGGATCGTCCGGATATTCCCCGTTTTCGACCCATGTGCCGATCAGGTCGCAGAGGATACGGCGGAAGTATTCGTGCCGCGCGTAGCTTAGGAAACTGCGCGAGTCCGTCAGCATGCCGACAAACGTCGCAAGGTGTCCCTTTTCGGCAAGGCTTTCAAGCTGCGCCTGCATGCCCTTTTTGTGGTCATTGAACCACCACGCGCTGCCGTGCTGCAGCTTTCCCTTCGCCTCGCCGGTCTGGAACGCGCCCATGACCGTTTCGATCGCGGCGTTGTCGTTCGGGTTCAGCGAATACAGGATCGTCTTCGGAAGATCATCCGTCTCGTCGAGTGCGTTCAGAAACGACGCAAGTTTATTGATCGACACCGGATCACCGATCGAATCGATTCCCGCATCGGGACCGAGCGCGTCATAAACACGCTTGTTGAGATTGCGGATGACCCCGAAATGCAGCTGCATGACAAGATTGCGCGGTTTATATGCTCTGCCTAATTTCAGCAACAGCGCTGTTTTGAACTGTTCCGTCTCCGAAGCGGTCGGCATCTGTCCGTTCAGGCGCTTTTGGTAGATTGCTTCGATCTGCGCTTCCGTCGCCGGCACATACGGCACGTACGCCATGCCGTGATCGGTGACGCGGCAGCCGAGCGATACGAAGAAATCCAGCCGTTCGATCAGCTTTTCGGTCAATGCTGCAAAGCTTTTCGGCGTTCCGAGCCGATTCAGGTATTCCGGATACGCCGGATCGTCAATTGAGAGCGCTTTATCCGGTCGGAAGCTCGGCAGCACTTTGACGGGAAAATCACTGTTTTTGAGTTTTTCATGCCATTCCAAAGAATCCGCCGGATCGTCGGTCGTGCAGATCACTTTGACATTCGAGCGCAGGATCAGGTTTCTTGCGGAAAACGCGGGCTGCTGCAGTTTTTCGTTGCAGAGATTCCAGACCGCTTCGGCGTTTTCTGCGGTCAGATAACCGTCGAATCCGAAATAGTTTTTGAGTTCCAGATGGCTCCAGTGGTACAGAGGGTTGCCGACCGCAAGCGACAGCGTTTCCGCCCACTTTTGGAACTTCTTACGGTCGTTTGCATCGCCGGTGATAAACCGCTCATCGATACCGAAGGAACGCATCAGCCGCCACTTATAGTGATCGCCGGAAAGCCACAGTTCCGTGATGTTCGAGAAACGCTTGTCCTCCGCAATTTCCTTCGGCGACAGATGGCAATGGTAATCGATGATCGGCAGGTCTTCCGCAATCTCGTGATAGAGCCGCTTTGCCGTCTCGGTACCGAGCAGAAAATCCTTGTCCATAAACGGTTTCATGCCTGAAATCTCTCCCTGTCGATCCACAGTCCCAGCGCGGGATTGGGGATGTAATAAATCTCT
>JAFOQN010000059.1 GCA_017393775.1 Clostridia bacterium | reverse complement strand
GTCGGTCAGTGCCTGTTCTGTTTCAAACGGCGCGCCTTCCGGCAGCAGCAAAAGACTTGCGCGGAGTTCGTCCGCAATTTTAAGATACAGGGGCAGCTCGGGCGTGGGTTTCATAGATGATTCATTCCTCCTTGGTGGGTGATTGGGTCGCTTTCGGGTGTTGAGAAAGGGATATTCAGCTGAGCAGCGCTTCGATCTCAGGCAGCGCGCGTTCCGCGCATTCGCGTCCGATGCGGATCGCTTCTTCCGTGCCGGCGGTCGAGAGCATACCCATAAAGGACACATCCGGTTTGATTCGAACGTCCAGACGGTCCTGCCGCAATTGTGTAATCTCTCTTTGCATCATGTTGAACGCGCGTAAAAGCGAAGCATGCGCGCCGGGCGCCTTGTCCTCGGTAACGGTAAAGCGCTTTTTGATTGACAGGTCGACGCCGATCACGACGTCCGCGCCGTGTTCGCGCAAAACCTCGACCGGAAGCTCCTGCAGCGTTCCGCCGTCGATGTACCAGCGCCCGTCGATTTTCACCGGCGTAAAGACGCCGGGGATCGCCATGCTTGCCCGCGCCGCTTCGTACAGCTTGGTGTGTTCAAAAATGTGATATTCGGACGTTTCAAGGTCCGCCGCGCCGATAAAGCACGGGATCTTTGTCTGCTCGATATTGAGATCGTGCGTCAGCGTGCGGACGATCTCGGAAACCTTGTTGCCGGAAATGATCCCGCCGCGCGTGACCATCGTCGGATCGATGATATCCTTCGGTACGAGCGTGCAGAGGTATTTTTCCAGCATGTAAAGATCCGTGCCCGCCGCATAGATTGCAGCAACAAGCGCTCCGGCGCTTGAGCCGGAGATCATGTCGATGGGAATGTGATGCTCGGTCAGCACTTGCAGCACACCGATGTGCGCCATACCGCGCCCGCCGCCGGAGGCAAGCGACAGCCCGATTATTTTACGTTCGCTCACTTCATGCCCCTCATGTATATGGACAAATTTATAAATTTATTATAACAAATTCTCCTGCGTATTGCAAGAGAAACCCTTCAAATAAAATAATATACGGACGCTCCTTTCGAGCGTCCGTATCTGCAGCGTTGCTTATTTCTTTGTCGCAGTCTTCTTGGTCGCGGTCTTTTTCGCGGTTGTGCCGGTTTTCTTTGCCGCGGTTTTTTTGCCCGTCGAGGACGAGGAAGGCTTCTTTGCGGAAGTCGTGCCGGTTTTCTTTTTCGCGGTCGTGCCGGTCTTTTTCTTTGCGGAAGTCGTGCCTGTTTTCTTGCCGGTCTTTTTCTTGCCGGTGGTTTCGGGTTCCGTATTGCCGCCGAACAGCCCGCCCAAGAGTCCACCGAGGAGCGAGGAATCTTCCTTTTTGTCCTCTTTCTCTTCCTTTTCGTCGTCTTTGCCGCCGAACAGCCCGCCTAAGAGTCCGCCAAGAAGGCTTCCGCCGGATGAGGACGAGGCGGAAGAATCGCCGCCGAGCAGCGAGCCTAAAAGCGTTGCGCCGATGCCGCCGGACGGGGACGAATTGCCACCGCCCAACAGTCCGCCCAAAAGTCCGCCGAGCGCGGAGCTGTCCGCTTCATCGTCGTCCTTCTTGTTGCCGAGCTGGGAGAGCAGAAGCGGTGCGACCATCGAGAGGATCGAGGTGACCTTGGAGCCGGAAACACCGCTCTTTTTCGAGATCGCTTTCGTTGCCGCCGTCTCGTCGCCGCCGAGGATGTGCCCGAGTATCTTCTTGCCGTCGTCGGTGTCAGCGCCGGCAATAAACGAAGCTGCGTCGATGATGTCGCCGGTCTTATGGTCGTTCAGCGCTTTGTTGAGGGACGCCGCGCCGTCCTTTGTGGAGGCGTTGTCGGACATTTTGCCGACCAGCACCGGAAGCGCGTCGGAAAGCACCGCGGTGACCTGGCTTTTGTCGGTCTTCGTCGCCTTTGCGATCGCGTCGACGCCGTCGCCGCCGACCAACCCCATCAGGGAATTGAGATCGATATCCGCCATGGCTTATTCTCCGGTGACGGTGACGCCTTCTTCAACGTTCAGGCCGTCCAGCACAAGGCCCTTTTCCTTTTCCGCTCTGTTTGCGCAGTAGTAGCAAACCTCGGTGCGGCCTGCGTCGATCGCGTCGGTCACGGTGCCGGGGTTCTTCTCGGAATTGGCGATCGTGTGGCAGTCATCATAGAGGTGATACTTGTGACCGAACGTCGTCCAGTAAACGGTGTCCTTGATCTGCTCTTCTGCCGCCGCCTTCTCTTCTGCGGAGATCGGGTTGAAGTTTGCGCCGAACAGACCCGCGATCAGAAGCGCGACGATCGCGACCACGGTGACGATGATGCGGGACTTCTTGTCCATCTTATCCTTGTTCGTGAACAGCAGGATAATGAGCGGCAGGAAGCAGATGACCGCCATGATGACGCCGAGCTGGTTCAGGATCACGAAGCCGACCTTGTTGTTGGTCTTCTTGAACGGATCGAGGAAGCTTGCCTTCTTCCAAAGCAGACCGGCAATGATGCAGCATACGAGGTCGAGCACGATGCAGATGATCATGCACCACATCTGCGGCAGCCACGGAATGTACAGCGCCTTCATGAGCGAAAGAATCGCAAGAACCTCAAAGCCGATCGCGAGCACCCAAAGGATGATCGATACGATGCGGAGCGTCGTTGCCTTGCTCTTTTCTTCCGCCTTGGTCAGTTTCGGAGCCGCCTTCGTCTCCGTCGCCTCTTCGGTCTTCTTTGCGACCGGTTTCTTTTTCTTTTCTTCCATGCAAACCCCTCTCATTTCTATATTGGTTTAGGATCGAATGTCATACCATTCTTATTATATATTTTACTTGAAGCACAGCGCATTGTCAATAACGGATTGGTGTAATTTTGTCGCAATTATCCGGGAATCATGGACGCGTGCAAGATTGCTCTTGACAATTTGTTCGAATGCGTACAAACTGAAAGCAAAGGTTCCGCGGAGAAGACCGTGTGTTTCGCTATGAACAGCATAATCACGGAAGAAGCAGAGGAAGAACGCCGGATCAATTTGTCAAATGCAGCGACATGCGCGGCGCGTTTGACACCTTACAGCTTCCGCTGCCCGGAAACCCGCAGGATTTTAAGCGAAAGCTGAAAACCGGTCTGTGGAAAGCATTTCGGCAGACCGAACGGGAGGTTTATTATGGACTGGTGGCTCATTGCGCTGATTGCAGGCAGCGGACTTTTGGCGCTGTTCGGCGGATTTTTGGGGATCCGGCGCGCCACGCGCGGCATGCGCGAACGGATCGGATACATCAAAAACGCGCTGGATGAGGCAATTGCTGCGGACAAGGAACCGGAAAAACCGCGTTCGCTCAGCTCGCTCGAATCGGTGGTGCTGCCGAAGATCCTGAAGGACTTCCCGGACTTCAATCCCAAGGTGTTTGCCGAGCGCGTGCGCCGCGACGCACGGACTTACTACGAAAGCGGCGTACAGGGCAAAATGCTCTACACGGACGACGCGACCGAGAACTTCATGGAGAATTTTGAAGATCGCCTGCCGGACGACGTCAAAGGCGGGATCGAGATCCACCGTGTGACGATCGCGGCGTACGACAACGCGACGCGCAAGAAGCTTCTGACCTGCCAGGCGTCGGTGGGCTTCATCGACAAAACGGACATCCCGCGCGAACGGCGGCTGATCCTTGTGTACGTCGCGGGCTATGCGGACGATCCGGAAAGCCCGGTCATCGGCTTTAACTGCCCGAACTGCGGCGCGCCCCTGCCGGCGGTCGGCGCGCGCGTGTGTGTTTACTGCGGCACGGCGTTTTCCGCGCCGGTGAGCCTCGGCTGGCTTTTGATGGACGCAAGGGAAGGATGACGGTATGACGCCGATCGACAAGGAAGACTACATGGAGCCGCGCTGCATCTTATGCGAGGAGCCGTACGGTGCAGAGGCGCAGGTGAAGCCCGTTCCGCAGCAGCGGATCATGGAGAAGGTCGATGAATACATGTCCCGCCGCGATTACGCGGGCGTGGAGCGGCACCTTCTCTATTGGCTCGAGGAAGCGAAGCTCGGACACGACGAAAAGGGCGAGCTGATGATCCGAAACGAGCTCATCGGGCATTACCGCAAAACGGGCGAGCGCGAAAAAGCGATCGCGCAGGCGGAAACGGCGATTGCGCTGCTCGACGCGATGGATTTCGACGGTTCGATCTCGGCGGGCACGACCTGTGTAAACGCCGCGACCGCGTATCAGGCGTTCGGCGAACATGAACGTGCGCTTGCAATCTTTGAACGTGCCGGGAAGAATTACGAAGCGATTCCGTCTTTAAAGGCGGAGCTGTTGGGCGGACTCTATAACAATATGGCGTTGACGCTCGTATCGCTGAAGCGCTTCGAGGAAGCGAACGCGCTTTACAGAAAGGCGATCGAAACGATGGGCAAAGCGGAACACGGCGCGCTGGAGCAGGCGATCACTTACCTCAATATGGCAAACGCCGCCGAGGACGAGAAGGGGCTTTTGGACGCGGCGGAAACGATCGACGCGTACCTTCTTACGGCGCAGCGGCTTCTGGACGCGCCGGGCGTCCCGCACGGGGGATATTACGCGTTCGTGTGCGAAAAGTGCGCGCCGACGTTCGATTATTACGGCTGGTTTCAAGCCGCGAACGATCTCAAGGAACGGGCGAGGGTATGGTATGAACGGACTTGAGCTTTCCGAACGGTTCTATTTTGAATGCGGAAAACCGATGCTCGAAGAGCAGTTTCCGGCGCTTCTTCCGTATCTTGCGGCGGGGCTGTTCGGCAGCGGCTCGGAGTGTTTCGGCTTTGACGACGAGGTGAGCCGCGATCACGATTTTGAACCGGGCTTTTTGCTGCTGCTGCCGGGCGAGGACATCGTCGACCGCAAAACGGCGTTTCAGCTCGAACGCGCGTACGCGAAGCTCCCGAAGGAGTTTATGGGCTTTGCCCGCAGCGCGATCGCGCCGGTCGGCGGCGCGCGCCACGGCGTTTTACGCATCGCGGACGTCTTCAAGGACAAGGTCGGCGCGGCGGACGGGATCCTCACCGTTTCGCAGTGGCTGACCGTACCGGAGCACGCGCTTTCGGAAGCGACAAACGGCAGGCTGTTCTTCGACGGATACGGTGAGGTCACGCGCATCTGCGAAGGGCTTTCCGCGTATCCCGAGGATGTCCGCAGAAAGAAGCTTGCGGGAAATCTGCTGCTCATGGCGCAGGCGGGGCAGTATAACTATGCGCGCTGTCTCCGCCATGGTGAGACCGGCGCTGCGCAGCTTGCGGTCGCGGAATTTTGCAAGGCCGCGATGCACACGGTTTTCCTGCTGAACGACCGCTTTATGCCGTATTATAAATGGAGCTTCCGCGCAATGCGGGCGCTGCCGAAGCTTTCGATGCTTGCCGAAACGCTCGAGGTGCTGCTTTGTACCGATAACGAGCCGAATACGGCGGAATCGAAGATCGACATGATTGAGGACGCCGCGGCGGACGTGATCGAAGAGCTTTCGAATCAGGGGCTCACCAAGGCGATCTGCGGCGATCTCGAAAAGCACGCGTATTCGGTCAACGATGCGATCGAAGACGGCGGCATCCGCAATCTGCACATCCTCACGGCGGTGTGAGAACACCTCATCCGCCTGACGGCACCTTCTCCTCAAGGAGAAGGCTCTGCCTGAATGCCGCATGTTCAATGCCTTCCCCTTGAGGGGAAGGTGGCGTAGCGTGAGCGAAGCCGGATGAGGTGGATGAATTGCGCTTACGCGCATGAATTGCCCTGCGGGCATGAATTGACGGCAGAGCCGTCATGAATTGCGGCGTTGCCGCATGAAAGGAATCGGTATGAACATACACGGACTGCAAAAAATGACGCTTCTGGACTTTCCGGGGCGCGTCGCGTGCACGGTGTTTTTGGGCGGGTGCGATCTCAAATGCCCGTTCTGCCACAACGCCGAGCTCATCGACGGCACGGCAAAGCCGGTCATGGACGACGCGGAGCTGCTTGCTTTCCTGGAAAAGCGCAAGGGGCTTCTGGACGGCGTTGCGTTTACCGGCGGCGAACCGACGCTTCGATCCGATCTTCCGGACCTTCTCCGCAGGATCCGCGCGATGGATTTGATATTCAGGCATACATGACAGCAGGCGTGGAACGTGTAGTTAAAGATTCTCTACGTGCCACACTAAAAGACCCAAAGGAAAGCATTTTCATGGG
>JAFOQN010000058.1 GCA_017393775.1 Clostridia bacterium | reverse complement strand
GATTATTATGAGCAAAGGGCTTTTATTCAGAAAAAACTAATTACTAGCATGTGAGGTAATCCATGAGAGAATCCTTTATTAATCGCATTATAAAAGCTAAAAGACTTGAAGAACTGATAGGAATGTTTGCAAGAATAGCAGATTCCGAACACTAATACAGGAGTATTTGTTGGCGTATTGTATTCTAAGTAACTTTTCTTTTTAGCTTTGAAACATGTCAATAAAGCATTTTCTATATTAGATTTCTTCACTATACGTGTGTTTTATCGTATTATAGAGTGTATATGCGACCATCTTTCTGAATGTTAAGTCCGTTATCAACACTCGTACCACGTCGCCGCGAACGTCGAATCGTTCGCGGCGACATTTTCCTTTTTGGAGAAAATGTCACCGCTCACCCTCTCCGTTGCGGTTCCTTTCCGCAAAAGGTCACGCTCGGATTTTCTGCTCACTTGTAAACGCGTTCGCGACGAAAATCTGTCGCTACCAACCTTTTGCGGGCAGGTCCGTTGTCAACGCTCTTACCAAAGAAAAGCGACCGTCTTCAGAAGGTGCTAATTAGGGATATGCAAAAAACATATTTTTAACTGGCATTCTTCAAGCGGGTGGCAAAAGAATAACGACCATATCGAGCTTCGTGCCCGGTATGGTCGTTTTCTTTATTGTTATCTCCCGAACAGACCGCGCTTTTTGTACGGCTCAACCGAGGCCGAAACGAACGTATAGCCGGTTTCTTCGATCGCCTTTTTGAGCTTCTCGAGATCGATCTCCTGTTCCGAAAGAAACGTCGCTTCGCCGTGCTTTCTCGACGCGCTCACCTTTTTCGCATCGGGAAACGCCTTTCGGATCGTATCCGCAATATGCGCCTCGCACATGCCGCACATCATGCCTTCGATTTTGATTGTTGCTTCGTACATACCGTCCTCCTGTAAAACGATTATCCGAGCGCCACGTCCAGCGCCATCATCAACGTAAACCCGAGCGCGAACAGAATAACGCCGACATTGGAGTGCTCGCCTGCCGACATCTCGGGAATCAGTTCTTCCACAACCACATACAGCATTGCGCCCGCCGCAAAGGAAAGCAGATACGGCATAGCCGGAACGAACATGCTTGCAAACAGCACGGTCAGAAGCGCGCCGATCGGTTTCACCGCGCCGGACAACGCACCGTCCAGAAATGCGCGGCGCTTCGTTTTTCCCTCCGCGTGCAGCGGCATAGAGATGATCACTCCTTCCGGGAAGTTCTGGATCGCAATACCGACAGATTGGCGAATCCGCCGCCGAGCGCTTTATAGGATGCTTTAATCTCCTCGTATCTGTCCATCATTCCCTCCTGCATCAAGTGTGCTCCGCAACTGTCAGCCGTTCGATCGGCGTGCCGTTTTGAAAGCGCTGACGATAGATCCTGCTGCATTTTCTGAACAGGCGAAACGTCTTCTGCGCCTTTGCTTCGTCTCCGTAGACCTTCCAGCAGCCGACGCATTTCAGATCGCATTCCCGATGCTCGATAAACCCGCGCACGTCTTCCGGCGGATAGCCGAGGAACAGTCCGATCTCGTGCGGGAAATCTTCGTTGCTTCGGATTCGCCTGGCAAGGCAGGAGAGGCAGCGCGCGGGCGAGCCCCCGCAATAGCCGCAATCCGAAAGAATCTCACATGCAGCGCCGTCGGAAAGATCGCGTGAAAGTCTTTTCGGACGATGCAGATACAGCAGCGCTTTGTTGTTTTCAAAGGAAAGCGGGATTACCCTGAGCCCCTTTCCGGAAAAGCGCCGGTTCCATTCCCGCAGCGATGTGCGCATCGCCTCGATGCTTTCATATTCGCAGCGAAACAAACTGCCCGTTTTGATCCCCGCCAGCGTCGGCGAACCGTGCAGGATGACCGCTTCCTCCGACATCCGTTTCTCCTCTCGGTTAGCGTTTGCTAACCCATTCCCCGAAAAAAGATGCTTTTTTCTTCAAAAGCATTCTTTTCTCGCTGGTTAGCACTTGCTAACCAGTATCATCATATCACATTTTTCTCCGTTGTCAAGAGGGTTTTGATACAGTTTGAGCCGCGCTGCCTTATTGATTGAGGAGGCGGATGGGGCTCAACATGATGTGTCCCCAGTAATTGCTCCACCAGCGGTCGCCCCTGAAGCCGAACACTTCAAGGTTGCTGATATTGACGGGCAGCACGTTCGGAATGCAGTCAAGCATCTCTCTGCCGAAGGAACGGCTGCGCTGGAGAATGCCGATTTCAAAATAGTATTGTCCGTCCGCAAGCCCTTCGAGCGGAACGGAAACAGGTATCTCGTTGACGCCGCGGCGGACGGAGAAGGTCTCCGACTCCGTTTTTCCGATCCGCGTGCCGTCCAGAGCGAACAGGATCATCATCAGCCGGATATCGTCGTAATCGGCGTCGGCGTCGAGCGTGTACGTTAAATCCAGCGACTCTTCGGAGGAATAGATGTTATTCTCCCGATGGATCTCCGCCCTGGTGAAATGCACTTTCCGGGGTGTGCCGCGCCGTCTGGACGCCGTGTTCAGATCGATCTCCTTTTCGAAGGACGCGCCGCCGAGCTCCATGTATCGCGCGATCGCTTCCTCCGTCTCGCCGTCGAAGACCAGCTTTCCGTGATCGAGAACGATACACCGGGTGCAGAGCTGGCGGATTGTAT
>JAFOQN010000057.1 GCA_017393775.1 Clostridia bacterium | reverse complement strand
TGTCAAGAGCATGCTGATCTCGGCGTTCTTCATGGATATCATTTTCCCGCTGATCCCGCAGTACAACGGTGCCGAAAACCCGCTGCTTGCCGCGCTGTTTGCAGGCGCACTGTCCGGCATCGGACTTGCGCTCATCTATATGCCCGGATCGTCCACCGGCGGCACGGACTTCGTCATCATGAGCATCCGAAAACTGAAACCGCATCTGTCGATCGGGACCATCTCGCTGATCGTGGACGGCGTGGTCATCCTTTTAGGCTGGCCGGTGTTCGGCAACATCAATGCGGTGCTGTACGGCGTGCTCATGACGATCGTTTCTACCACCATCATCGACAAAGTCATGTACGGCACGGGTACGCGGCGCATGCTGCTGGTGGTTTCTGACAAGGCGCAGGAGATTGCAAGCGCCATCATGGACGAGACCGAACGCGGCGCGACGCTTGCCGACGTGCGCGGCGCGTATACCGGCAAGCCGCATCAGATGATGATGTGCGTTTGCAGTAAGGTTGAGGTCTTCACCTCACGCCGCATCATCAACCGCATCGACCCGAACGCGATCGTCATGCTTACCACCGTCGACGAGGCGTACGGCGAGGGCTTCATGGAACCGGATATAGACTGATAACAGTATGCGGCGTGCTTGACAGCGCGCCGCTTGTTTGTTACAATACCAAAAAACAACAGGAGGCAAACGAGCGAATGCGCAACTGATCCGTCTTTTTTTCGAGTGAACACATGCCCGAGTTTCATCGGGCGTGTTGCGTTGCCGAAAAGCGGATCGTCCTCCTTTCATAACCGACAGTGTCGGTGTTTTGGGTCGTTCCCTGTCCTTCGGCAGCGGAGCGATTTTGTTTTTAACGAGGTAATTCTATGATACAGGCAAGAAATATATCGATCACGATTGATCGCGACGTGAAAACGATCGTTGAAAATTTCAGCTTCACCGTGCCGGACGGTGCGAAGGTCGCGCTGATCGGCGAGGAGGGCAACGGCAAGTCGACCATACTGAAGTGGCTCTATGATCCCGCACTTGTCGAAGGGTATGCGACGGTGACCGGAACCGCATCCGTCTCCGGCACGAAAGGGTATCTTTCGCAGGAGCTGCCCGAGAGCGAACGGACCCTGTCCGTTTACGAATACCTGACGGCGCACTGCCGGGAGAACGGGTTTTCACCGAAGACGCTGTCCCGCGCGATGAAAGATGTGCGCCTTCCCTATGATCTCGCGTATTCCGATCAGCGGATGGGCACGCTGTCCGGCGGCGAGCGTGTGAAGCTCGGGCTCGCGACGCTTCTGATCAATGACTGTGACGTGCTGCTTCTGGACGAGCCGAGCAACGACCTCGACCTCGACACGCTTTTATGGCTCGAGGATTTTTTGCGCGCCGTCAAAAAGACCGTTCTGTACATCTCGCACGACGAGGTGCTGCTTTCCCGCACGGCAGAGGCGGTGATCCACCTCGAGATGGTGCGGCGCAAGATGATCCCGCGTGCGACGATGGCGAACATTCCGTACGACGAATACATGCGGCGTCGGGAGGCGACGTTTTCCCATCAGGCGCAAATCGCGCAGTTCGAACAGAAGGCGTTCCGCGAAAAGAAGGAGCGGTACCTTGCGATCTACAACGCGGTCGACCATGCGCAGGCAACGCTCACACGGCAGGATCCTTCGACCGGACGGCTTCTGAAGAAGAAAATGCACACCGTGACCTCGATCGGCAGGCGGCTGGAAAAAGAGGAAGCTGAGCTAACCGAAGCGCCGGAAGCAGAATGGGCAATCCTGCCGAAGTGGTTGGGAGGCGAAGTGAAAAACGGACGAACGGTTTTGGAATACGGACCGGCAAAACTTTCTTTGGGAAATCGTGTGCTTTCCGGGAACGTGTTCCTCCGCATCTCGGGGTCCGAGCGCGTGTGCATCGTCGGGCGTAACGGCTGCGGTAAGACGACGCTTTTGAAAAAGCTTGTACCGGAAATCGAAAAGCGCGGTTATAACACGTTCTATATGCCGCAAACATATTCCGATCTGCTGCCCATGGATGATCTTCCGGTCGAGTTTCTCATGCCGAACGGAGACAAGGATTCCATAACGGAAGCGCGGATTTTTTTAGGCAGCATGAAGTATACGACCGACGAAATGTCGCATCCGATCCGGGCTTTAAGCGGCGGTCAGCAGGCAAAGCTGCTTCTTTTGAAGGCGATCCTTGATCGCGCGGACGTATTGGTGCTCGACGAGCCGACGCGGAATCTATCCCCGCTTTCCGCGCCCGCGGTGCGTACGCTGTTAAGGGAGTTTCACGGCGCAATCCTGATGGTGACGCACGACCGCAAGCTGATCCGGGAGGCGGCAACACGCGTGCTGAAGCTCACGGAAGCGGGACTTTTGCCGTTCGACGCATCAACGCTTTAACCGAGCAGGATATCCATCGCGGTCATCAGCGCAAAGCCGAACAGCACGAACAGGGTACCGGTGACGGGACGTTTTTCGAGCGTATCCGGCAGCAGCTCAAACCCGGTGACATACGCCATCGCACCGGCGGCAAAGCTCAATAGCCACGGCAGTGCGGGCACGGCGACGCAGGACAGCGCGATCGTCAGCGCGCCGGCGATCGGCTCGGAGACGCCGGAAGCCACGCCGTACAGGAAAGCTTTGCCGCGCCGGACGCCGGAAGCATGCAACGGGAGCGAGATGATCGCGCCTTCGGGCAGGTTCTGCAGCGCGATTCCGAGCGCCAGCGCAAACGCGCTCATGGCGGTCACCGTCCCCTGCCCGGCGAACAGCCCCGCGTACGCAGCGCCGACCGCCATGCCTTCCGGGATGTTGTGTAAGCTGACCGAAAACACCAGCATCCGCGTGGAATGCGATACGCTTCCGGCATGCTCTTTCCGAAGCGAAAGCCGGTCCCAAAGTGCCAAAAGCCCTGCGCCGAGCACAAAGCCCAGACATGCGGGAAGCCACGGCAAAATACCCGTGGTCTCCGCCTGCTCTATGGCAGGCAGCAGAAGGCTGAACACGGACGCCGCCGCCATGATGCCTGCCGCCGCGTCGGAAAGAAACCCGCTGATGCGCGCGGGCAAGCCGTTTTTCAGGAACAGCACCGCCGCGGCCCCGATTGACGTGCCGAAAAACGGCACAAGCAATCCTTTGATCGCTTCGCCCATCGCATTTCCCCCTTTCATCGGCGCTCGCTTTATCGTATGCCGAACCGGATGCGGTCGGTGACGAACATCGTCGAAAATGAGCACAACTTGTTCTTGACATCGGTATCGGTCGGGTTTATACTGGATTCAGAAACGGGCACAAGCCCCGATCGGCAAAAGCACATGCGAGGCGGGCCGTTTGTCCGTCAAATTTTAAAAGCAGAAAGGAACATGATCATGGGAAAGTTTGAAGTCAAAGAAGTAAAGTCCGGAATCAAGTTCAATCTGAAGGCGGGCAACGGCGAGATCATCGCAGTGAGCGAGATCTACTCCACCGAAAGCGCCTGCATGAACGGCATTGAAAGCGTCAGAAAGTCCTCCTTAGGCGAGATCGAAGATCAGACCGTCGAGGGATTCGAAGTCAAAAAGCATCCGAAGTTCGAAGTCTATAAGGACAAGGCGGGCGAGTTCCGCTTCCGTCTCAAGGCAAAGAACGGCGAGATCATCGCAACCGGCGAAAGCTACAAGGCGAAGGCAAGCTGCTTGAAGGGCATCGAAAGCATCAAAAAGAACGCGCCCGAAGCGCCCGTCGTCAAAGTCGAAGCATAATCGAAGCGCACGAAAACCCATCCTGTTCCGGATGGGTTTTTTATTTACCGTATTGTTCACACTCTGTTGACAAACATGTGAAAATCAAATGGTATAATAGGGACAATGAATCGGAAAGCCCGCACTACGGGCTTTCGGGAAAGGAACCGCATTGAAGTTCCCCGAATGGAGTAAAAAGCAAACCGTTCTGATCGGCGTGCTCGCGGGCGTTCTGGTCTGCGCGATCATGTTTCTCATCGCCGTCGCAACGCGTCCCGCAGAGACGGCGCTGCTGGACGAGCCGGAGGACGAAAGCATCGAGCTGGTCGAGGAGCGGGCCGTCACCCTTGCGGAGGAAGCCACGCCTCCTCCGGATCTTTCGCTGCTCTTCCGCGCTGACAGCATGCGTCCGCTGCCTGAGGACGGTGCTGTCCTGCCGCTCGGCGGAACATACGCGATCGGCGGCACGATCTATTCAAATTATCCACTGGACAGCGTGACCGTTTCGATCACCTGCTCGCACAACAGCAAAAAGTTGTATCCTTATAAGAAAACAGTCCATTTTAAACGGCTGAGCACCGGCGTCTACGCACTTTCCGACGCCGCAACGGACGAGGGCGTTTCGCTTGCGTCGCTCGTCGATTTTTCCGAGCTCCTCGTCGGTGTGCACACGCTAAAGATCAGCGCATCGGTCAAGGGCACGCGCAGCGTCGAGCTTGCGCGCTGCTCGTTCTATGTGCTCGGCGACGAGTGGGAATCGATCACAAAGGATAAATTCCCGGATTCCTATGCCGAAGCGCTGAAATTCTTCGGATCAAAGGAGCGGTTCCTCTATCGTTATCAGTGGGTCAACGGACGCTATATCGTCGCCGATCCCGAGTGGGAAAAGACCTATATCACCGAGATCGCGGGATATCCGGAGGGGATGCAGTGGCAGGTGCATATCGACGCCGTTCCGTATTTTGAAAAGGCGTTCGAATACCTTGAAACGACCTATGTGCGCGTACACGGCACGAACGGCGACACCGGTGTGATCAAGGCGATCTCGCTCATCACCGAATACAACGGCTGTTACGTATCACGGTTCACATCCAGCCTCAAAGCCGTCAGCCATCACACGTTCGGCACCGCGGTTGACATCAATGCTTCGATGGAGCCGAACAAGAACAACGACGCGAACCATGCGGTTATCGACGACGACGTCAAAGGACACCTCGTTTTCAACGGGATTCTTGCGGAAAACGGCGTCAAGTACTACGATTTCACCTACGACGGCGCATACCGGAACGATCCGAACGGCGTGCCTCAGACCTGTGTGAACTACCTGCTGTATGAGTTCGGCTTCTTCCGCGCGGGCTTCGACTGGGCGCACTACTATAAATCGACGAGCGACGCAATGCACTTCTGTCTGAGCGAATATGTGACCCACAAGCACGACGATAAAAAATACGGGCTTCGAAAGGTGTATGAATACATCGCGCCTGTCGCCGATCCGGCGCCTTCGGAAACGTCCTCCCCCTCCCCGAACCCGTAAAACAGACTGAACACAGCGGTGCGGAAGCGATTCCGCGCCGCTTTTATTTTTGACCGTTCCGTGAAGGATAATCGGAGAATTTTGGACAAATTTGTAACCTCAAAATGAATAATCGGATATTTTGAAAACACATTTTGAAGAAACATCGAAAACCGGCACAAGCGCAAAAAAGTGTGCTACGATACGGCTCACAGGAGGTGGATCGTATGAAAGCGCTGATGCGTTTTGCCGTTGTTGGCGCGACGGCACTGTTTTTGCTTTCCCCGCTCGCCGAAAAACCTGCGGCGGCGGAAGCGCGCGTCACCTATGTGTTTGAGAGCAACGGTGAATCGGCAAAGCTCACGGAAACAGATGAGCAGCTCACGGAACAGATCCGTTCGACCTACAAAAAAGCAAAGAAGACCGCGAACAGAAAATCCTTCAAGGGCAAGTGCGGCTACTATGTCGGACTGCAGCTATTAAAGCTCGGCATTAACACGAAGTACGTCGGCAGCAACGGAAACCGCGCGTTCGACATCTATAAGGACAAAACGGAAACCTCCGGCGGATATGAGATCACTGCGTATTCCGCAAAGAAATACACGCTCCGTGAAGCAATCGAAGCGATCGAACGGAACGATCCGCACGCGCGGAACATCCTGGTCGGCTTTGAAAAGGGCACGAGCAAGGCGGGCAAAAAGTACGGGCACGTCATGTTCATCCACGGCATTGAGGACGGCATGGTCTACTTTTCGGACAGCTACGCGCAGACCGTCGACGGCAAGCGCTATAAGGAAGGCGAGCCGATCGTCTGCTCGATCGAAACCTTCGCACAGCGCTACAAAAAATATAAGCTCGACGGCGTCATTCACTTTCACTGACCTTCATCGATACGGTACACAAATACATGCATGCGAAAAGCACCGGAATGTCCGGTGCTTTTTGTGTGCCGTTGCCGGTTGTTATCTGACCTTGCAGCTAAGGACGTTCGACCACTCGCCGAAATACGTCATGCCGTTGAACTCGTGGTACGAGCGGATCGTAACGTAATACGTCGTGCCCGATGCGAGCCCCGTGATCACGGTCTGCGCGGCTTTCGGATCGTTGATTTTGATCGCCTTCACATTCTTTGTGAAGCCCGCGTCCGTCGCGTACTTGATCTGGTAGCCCGTGAAGTTCTTCGACGGCGCCCACTTGACGGTCATTTGCTTCGATCCCGCCGTGACCGATTTCAACTCGCGGGTCGTGATCCGGACGGTCGTTTTCAGCGGTCCGACCTCACCGAGATTGAAGTTGTCGCCGACATTGCCGCCGATCTCAACGTTTGCGATCGGATCCAACCGTCTCGCAAAATATGCCTTTATACCGTACTGATAGCGCGTGCCCGCATAGACCTTGTGGCTCGCATCCGAACCGTCGATCCATTCCAGTGCGGTCACGTTGTTCCAGCGTACGAACTCTGTCCAGCCGTCGTCGACCTGGTTCCAGGCTCTGCGATAGATGACGTAGCCCGCCGCGCCGTCGACCGGGCTCCACTTGATCTTAATGCCGTTCGATACATTTTCGACCGTCGTGGTCTTCGTCGCAGGCAGGTAGATCTTGAACGAACCGCGGCAGGACCCGGTGTATGCGCCTTTGAATGTGACGAACACATAGCCGGTGCCGGCTCTGGTATTCTCTTTGTACTCGAAATTGTAGTATCCGGGATTGATCACGCTGCCGTCCGCGCTGTTCTTCACGGTAAACCGCGGCGTCTGCGCTTTTCCGTTTGCAATCACATACGGCGTCGTGCCCTTGTACTGGACATCCGCTTCGTTCCATACGACCGTGCCGTTGATCGCAACAGGTTCCTCCGGCGTCCCGGATGCGTCGACGGTATACGCCTTGATACGGAAATCGCCGTTGTTCGGGCAATCGTACCAGGTGTCGTACCAGAGAACGTATGACGTATTGCCGTGATCGGCATGTTCCCAGGAGGTCCAGCCGATCGAATTGGTGCGGTCATACGGCACCACGCAGTTTCCCTCCGGGCAGGTCAGCGAGACGACGACCGCAAAGGTGTCTCCGGCACTCAGCGCAACCGGATCATCGAGTTTGACCGTATAGTAGCCCGGGAAGGTCAGCGAACCGCTCTGCGTTGTCATACGCTCGCCCGAGGAGAGATCGCCGACGGCAGGGTTCTTGTAGATCTCGACCGTATAGGAAACCGCTTCGTCATAGGTGCAGAATGCGACTGCCGCAAGATCCTCCGTGCCGTTTGCGGTAAAGACGTTCGCGATCTTGGTGTCGCTGTCGATATAGTAACCGTCTATGACATTGTCGGTGCCGTCATACTGATAGTTATGGTCATAGTTGTCCACAGGCTCCGCATCGTAGAAGTAGATACTGTCTTCGAGCACGGAGGTGTCTTCATAGGAGATGTAGCAGTACCCGCCGTCAAACATGTAGTCGCTCCAGCTGTTCTTGCAGATCCATGCGCCGGGTTTTTTCGGCTGATCGGGGTGGAAATAGGATGCGGGAATCGTATCGTCCCAGCCGACGACGGTGATCGCGTGGTTTGCCCACTTATGGAAGTAGTAATCCTGGCTCGACGTATCGATTGTGCAGATATAGGAATAGTAATTGTATGCATCATAATCAATGTAGCCGTCATCGCCCTGATAATAGCTGATGTTGCCCGCACCGTATTCCATGATCGCACGCTTGACGGCATCGATGTTGCCTGAGGGAATCCAGACGGAATTCTGCACATGGCAGATGTTCGAGTCATAAGCATACCTGCTGTCCAGACCGGATGTTTCAACCGTACCTGCCTTGCTGTAAGCAAGCGCTGCGGTAGATTCGCTCGCCGCGCCGGTCCAGCGCTGCAATGTGTAGGCAGACAGCACGCCGTTGCCGCCCTGATCGAGGCAGGAATACTGCTCCGCCTTGGACTTGTCGCCTGTCAGCAAGCCTTCGGCGTCATAGGCGTCGCTGTAAGTAAAGAAGCAGTGCTGTGTCTCGGAGAGGTTCAGGCTCGTTGTTGCTGCGGCGCCGGAACCGACCGGAACGCCGTGCTTGATCATATAGCTCTCGATACACGCCATTGCCGCATGCGCCCAGCAGGAGCCGTAGGGGTTCTGATTCTTGACGGACGTAACGTAACCATAGCTGCGGCTGTCATATCTTGCGGGGAGCGTATCGCGCCGGTTCAGCTCCGGCGCAAGGCGGTAATACGTCTCCATATCGCCGTTTGCGTATGCTTCGGAAATCGTGCGGCTGCCGGGGATTTTCGCCGGGATATAGCCGAACTTCATCTGTTCCGAAAGCTTTGCTTTTATTTCTTCCTTCGTTTCGGCACCCGGCTCGGAAGCCGTCTCCGTTTCTTCCGGGTTCGTGTCCGCCGCCGCAATGCCCTGCAGCACGGAAAGTGCCATCACAAGGCACAAAATCAAACAAAACAATTTCTTTTTCATACAGTTCCTTTCTATTCCCGATTCCTCACAGTTATACATTTTGATTATACATCTGCCGACAGACGTGTGCAAGTACCATGTTTTGTTTTTGTATCGAAAAAAGGAGCCGATTTTCGGCTCCTTTCAGGTGTTCGGACCTTATTTGGTCATGTTCGCGATCTCTTCCGCAAAGTTGTCCTTGCGCTTTTCGATGCCCTCGCCCTTCTCAAAGCGGACAAACGCGAGAACCTTCGAAGCATTCTTCTGCTTGAGCATCTCCTTGATGGTGATGTCCGGGTTCTTGACGAACTGCTGTTCTTCGAGGCAGACTTCCTTATAGTATTTCTGCATACGGCCGTCGACCATCTTCTCGATGATTGCGTCGGGCTTCGGCTTCGCGGAGTTCGCGTTCTCTTCCTTCGCGGTCGCCAGCTGGACGGCGCGCTCATGGTCAATGAACTCCTGCGGGAGGCTTGCAACGTCTACGCAGACGGGAGAAGCCGCCGCGATCTGAAGCGCCACGTCGTGCATGGCTTCGCGATCGCATTCCTCTGCAAACTGCACGAGAACGCCGCGGCTGCCGCCGAGGTGGATGTAGGTATCGACTGCGCCTTCCATGCGAACGAAGCGGCGGATCGTGATCTTCTCACCGATCTCCGCAACCGCTGCGGTCTGAAGTGCCTGCACGGTCTCGCCGTTGATCTCGGACGCCATCAGCGCGTCGAGATCCGCGGGGTTCGCTTCCACGACCTGCTTTGCGATCATCTTGACAAAATCCTTGAAACGGTCGGTCTTTGCAACGAAGTCGGTCTCACAGTTGACTTCGACCAGAGCCGCAACATTGCCCTCGCGGTAATCGGCCACAAGACCTTCCGCCGCAATGCGGCCTTCCTTCTTCGCAGCCTTCGCAAGGCCCTTCTCACGCAGAAAGTCGATCGCCTTCTCGACGTCGCCGTTCGTTTCCACGAGCGCCTTCTTGCAGTCCATCATGCCGGCGCCGGTGCGCTCACGCAGTCCCTGTACGTCTTTTGCGGTAAAGTTCATGGTAGTACCTCCGATTATGCTTCTTCTTCGGTTTCTTCTTCCGCCGCGTCCACAGCCGCGTCGGTCATCTGCTCGCCCTGCTTGCCTTCGAGCACGGCGTCCGCCATCTTCGCAGCGATCAGCTTGACCGCACGGATCGCGTCGTCATTGCCGGGGATCGGGTAATCGACCTCGTCCGGGTCGCAGTTGGTGTCGATGATCGCAACGATCGGAATACCGAGGCTGCGGGCTTCTGCGATCGCGATGTGCTCCTTGCGCGGGTCGACAACGAACAGCGCTGCCGGGAGTTTCTTCATTTCCTTGATGCCGCCGAGGTTCTTCTCGAGCTTTTCACGCTCAGCAAGAAGACCGATGACTTCCTTCTTGGGCAGCAGATCGAAATCGCCGTTCGCTTCCATCTGGTCGATCTTCTTAAGACGCGCGATGCGGGTCTGGATGGTCTTCCAGTTGGTCAGCATGCCGCCGAGCCAACGCTGGTTGACATAGAACATTTCGCAGCGCTTTGCTTCCTGTTCAATGCTCTCCTGCGCCTGCTTCTTGGTGCCGACGAACAGGATCGTCTTGTCCTGTGCCGCGAGGTCACGAATGAAGTAATACGCTTCTTCGATTTTCTTGACGGTCATCTGCAGGTCGATGATGTAGATACCGTT
>JAFOQN010000056.1 GCA_017393775.1 Clostridia bacterium | reverse complement strand
TTGAGAAGATCATGACTCGGTAAAACCCTGCTGCTGGTGCAAGAACCGCAATCGCCACCAAAAACGTCACGGCAACACCGGTGGTTCCCGTAAACATCAGGTCAACGTACCACCGCGGCAGGTGATAATTATGATTGCGCAGGCCATCCACCGCATACGGAATACACATCGCAGCAGATGCGGCCATCAGCATGTTCGACAGGACGGTAAAAAGATGATAGCTTTTCCACCCAACCTCCTGAATCTCGGGGTTCGGTTCATCCAGTAATTGGATACAGACCCCCAAAAAGACCAGAACGCAGAGCAATGTGCAAGCGATGATTGCAAGGATGCATCGAATCCGGTTGATGCGCAAAGCATCGGGGTTCTTTTTCTGCTTCATTTGCTGTCTCCCGTCAATCTCGTATTCGTGTGTCGACCGTCTGTTTTGCGCATGGACGCAGGACTTACTGTCCCATGGCGTCGAGCATCCGCATGACGATCCGGCTTGAATTGTCCGCGGCGAGATCGCCCATGTTTTCCACACTGTCGTGCGCGTTGCCGTCCGCCTTGTCCGACATGCAGCGGATCACCACAAACGGCACCTGATACTGTGTACACACCGCCGCAATCGAAGCGCCCTCCATCTCGCAGGCGATGGCGTCGAACTGCATTTGCAGCGTCTTCACGTATGCTTCGGACGCGACAAACTGATCGCCGGTCGCGATCGTACCCTTGAAGACGTGCTCCTTTCCGATCACCTCGACGGCGCAGTTGTATGCGAGGTCCACCAGCGTCGGATCACAGAAATAGTAATCCTTTTCGCCCGCTTCCTCGTCGGTCACGCCGTTTGCCCACACAAAGCCGTCGTTCGTCATGGTGCCGTAATCATGCTGCACAAGGCGCGTGGCAATCACCTGATCGAGCACCTGCGTCTCGTCGCCGACGCCGCCCGCAATGCCGGTGAAGATCACCTCGGAGATCGAATAGCGGTTGAGCATTGCCGTCATCGCGGATGCGGAAAGCACCTTTCCGATGCCGGAGCGCATGATCACGACCGGCTGTCCTCTGAGCGTTCCCACATGAAAATCCACGCCGCCAAAGGTATCCACGCGGTCGATCTTTGCTTCTTGCAGCAGCAGCGCGACCTCGTTGTCCATTGCCGAGACGATGCCGATCCGTTCCGGTTCCGTCTTCGTACAGCCGAAAAGCCCTGTGCCGATCATCAGTATGCAGATAAGAAGGGCTGCGATTCTTTTGTTTCTCATTTTTGCTATGCCTTTCCATGTTTTCTTTCTGAATAATAAAATATAACAAATCTTGTCCAACAGATGTCCAACACACTTTGCCGGAATTCTTCGCGTTGTATCGAAATACAAACGGCTGTTGGACATTTGTTGGACGGGTTGTAATATATATACATAATGTTCGAAGGAAGCTTCGGAAAAATACAAATCCAAAAATGTATACAGGAGGATCGTATGAAAAGAACCGTTTGTTTTCTTGCAGTGTGCCTGTTCCTTTGTCTTATATTGATCGGATGCGGCAAGCAGGCAGCAAATACCGCCGCGTATCAGGGAATTGACGTCGCTTCGCCCGCGTGGGTCGAAAAGCTTGAAGCCGCGAAGGACGCAAAGCAGATCTTTGTCGTCGCGGCGTTATCGGAGGACGCTACGGACGCATGGATCTCGCTGCACGAAAAGCAAAGCGACGGAAGCTGGCACATGGTTATGACGACGCCGGGCTTCATCGGCAGAAACGGTCTCGGCAAAACGCGTGAGGGCGACGCCAAGACGCCGGTCGGCGTGTTTCATTTCAACCGCGCCTTCGGCATTGCCGACGATCCGGGTTGCACGATCCCCTATGTCAAGGTGGATAGCAGCACCTATTGGTCGGGTGATCCGCGTGAGGGCTATCATTATAACGAGCTCGTCAATCTCAGGGATCTGCCGGGGCTCGACGTCGAAAGCGGCGACTCCGAGCATATCATCGACTACGTTTATCACTATCAATACTGTCTGAACATCAGCTACAACGAGGAAGGCACGCCGGGACTCGGCTCCGCGATCTTTCTGCACTGCTTCGGCCCTGTCAAGCCGTACACCGGCGGCTGCGTCGCCATTCCTGAGGACCATATGCGCTTTGTCATGCAGCGCATCGACACAGACACGGTCGTGGTGATCGACACCTACGAGGCCCTGTCCGACGGTGTGGATTGGCCTTCCAGCTTCTGGCCTTCCGACAAATAACCTTTCCCTTGACACAGCGAGCCGAAACGGGATTACCGTTCCTGCTCGTTTCTGTGTGTGCGCTGTTTCTGCTGCTCTTTGATCGGATGCTTGCGCTCGTATTCGCGCTGCAACTCGGTTCTCAAAAGGTTCAACAGCCGCGGTGCGTCCTTTCGGATGCGTTTGACGCGCTTGACACGGTTTCGGAGTGCCATGATCTCTTTGGTGATCGCCGCGCGCTGTTCCTTGTTTTCTGCAAGCACAGTCGGATCGGTCTCGTGCCGGATCTGATTGCGCACCTTTCCGCGTTTGGTCTCCAATGCGGCGATCTGCGCTTCCGTCTGTGCAATATCCCTGTCCAGATCGTCGAACGAATGCAGCTTGTTCTCTTTCAGAAACCGTTGATCGGAACAGAACTGCGCGTAGTTCTTCAGTTCGTGCCGCAGATCGGCAGACAGAATCACCTCTTTGGTGTAACGGCTTGCAAGCTCGATCAGCGCGATCAGGATCGCAAAGATCGCATCGACAAGGATCGTAACGGTGTCGTTGGTGTGGTTCATCTCGTACACCAATCCGTCCAGATACTTGTCGATCTCCGAGCGCGGTTCTTTCGGCGGGTGCGCCTGCTCGTAGTCCATTTGTCGATATAACTCTTTCAGCGGCGTTCTTGCCCGCTTGTACTGCTTCATCTCCACAACAGTCGTAATCAACACGGCGCTGTTGCTGATGTGTGGCTTATGGTTCTGATACTTGTACCGGAACTCCGGATCGACTTCGTTCCGATCCCAGCGCTCATAGATCGCTTCATCTGTATAGCCGAGCCGATCCAAGCGAACGGCTCTCTGCCAGCCATCGGCTTTTACCGACATACGGATCGGGTCTATGGTATAGCCCTTTGCCTGCATCTGCTGATAGAATTGTTCCCAGTCCGTACTGTACTTGAGACAATACTCCACATCCTGTTTCAACTGCTGCCGGTGCGTCGGCTGTCCGCGCTGTTCCCGCCAATGCGCGCCTTTGGACTGACCGCCGTAAAACTTCGCGTTCTGCAAAACTGACAGCCCGTGTTCCTTGCAGATCGCGTCCGAGATCTCCCGCAGATCGTAATGCTGGGATATCTGATTCCGGAACTTCTTTCCATCCTTGAAAGAAATGGAATTCACCACAAAATGATTGTGCAGATTATCCGTATTCAGGTGTGTGGTGAC
>JAFOQN010000055.1 GCA_017393775.1 Clostridia bacterium | reverse complement strand
GTCGGCTCGACTACCGGAGGTTCAGGCGTTTCGCCGGTTGCCCAAGTGATCTCTACCTTGTCGAGATAAAGCGCACTATCGTGTGAACGGAAACCGATATAAGCATACTCTGCTTCAGCGGTCAGCGTCGTTTCAATCTCGCCGTCCTGAACATAGGTGAGACTGCCGATCAAGGTGCCACACTTTGCGGAATCATACAGATCGGTCGGAGATGCATAAGCGGTGTCTTTGCCGTACACATCCAGAACTCTTGTTCCGTAGGTGTTGCTGTTCCAGGTCAGAACGATCTTCTGGAAAGTTCCGCCGGAAGCTGTCGTAATAACACCAGAGTTATTATTCTTGCTTCTCAACTGAATGGAATCATACTGACCGGCTGATTGACCTGCATAGACAGCATCGGAATTGCTTGTCTTGCCGGACCAATCAGCGTAGCTGTTCCCGGAGACACCGGTCCAAGCACCGGTTAATTCGTCAGTAACCGTTGCGTCTTCCGCGACAGCGCTGCTGAGCTTCACTGCGGGAAGCAGGCAAAGCACCATCAGGACTGCCAGGACCAGAGAAATGGTTTTTCTCATGTTTCGTTTTTCCTCCTTACTTATTTGAACCTCTTCTGGCATATACCAAACAATATATACCCAGTTCTATACAGAGACATTATACTTGAAATCATGTCAAATAGCAAGTCCTATATGAAAGAATTGTGAAGAAAAAATGAACAGGAGGTGTGCGGTCACAACGCCGTTTACAGCCGCAGGAATAAGCAAAGAAGCGCCATTATGCGCTTCTTTCTGTAAATGCAATATACAGATTGTCAAGGAAAGCGGTATGCGAACGGAATCAGAACAGCCCGCTGATATTGCCGTTTTCATCGACGTCGATTTGCTCGGCGGCAGGGTGCTTCGGAAGCCCGGGCATCGTCATGATGGAACCGGTCAGAGCGATCACAAATCCGGCGCCGGCGGCAACGCGAAGTTTTCGTACCGTGATGCGGAATCCGCTCGGCACGCCGCGTTTTTTCGGATCATCGGAGAAGCTGTACTGCGTCTTTGCCACACAGACGGGCAGCGAGCCGAAGCCGAGCGCTTTCAGCCGGTTCAGCTCCGCGTGTGCGCTTTCGGTGAAGATGACGCTGTCCGCGTGATAAATATTCCGCGCGATTGCGTTGAGTTTTTCCTCGATCGAGGAATCCGAAGAGTAACAGAAGCGGAATGTGTTTTGCCGTTCACAAAGCGCGATCACCTGCTCGGCAAGTGCTGTTCCGCCTTCGCCGCCCTTTGCCCAGACTTCGGAAATGACAGTTTCGAGACCGTGCGCGGCGCAGAGCTCATGCAGCAGTGAGAGTTCCGCTTCGGTGTCGGACGGGAACCGGTTGATTGCAACGACGCAGGGGAGCCCATAGACGTTACTGAGATTTTCCGCATGCCGCAGAAGGTTCGGAAAACCGGCGATCAGCGCTGCAATGTTCTCCGTCGTCAAATCCTCTTTTCCCACACCGCCGTGATATTTCAGCGCGCGTATCGTTGCGACAAGCACGGCGGCTGCGGGACGGAGATCTGCCATACGGCATTTGATATCGAAAAACTTCTCGGCGCCGAGGTCCGCGCCGAAGCCGGCTTCCGTGACGACGTAGTCGCCGAGCTTCCGTGCAAGTTGCGTGGCGATCACGCTGTTGCAGCCGTGCGCAATGTTCGCAAACGGCCCGCCGTGGATCAGCACCGGCGTATGCTCCAGCGTCTGCACAAGGTTCGGGCGAATGGCGTCCTTCAAAAGCGCCGCCATTGCGCCGTTCGCTTTGAGGTCCTTCGCCGTGATCGGACGGTCGTCGGCCGTATAGCCGACGATGACGCGTCCGAGCCGTTCCCTGAGATCCCCGAGATCGGAAGCAAGACAGAGGATCGCCATAACCTCGCTCGCAACGGTGATGTCATAACCGTCCTCCCGCGGGACACCGTTCGCCTTGCCGCCCAGTCCCACCGTGACTTTGCGAAGTGCGCGGTCGTTCATGTCTACACAGCGCTTCCAGACGATCCTGTCAAGCGCGAATCCGAGCTCGTTGCCCTGATGGATGTGATTATCGATCATGGCGGCAAGCAGGTTGTTCGCCGTGCCGATCGCATGAAAATCGCCGGTGAAATGCAGATTGATATCCTCCATCGGCACGACCTGCGCATATCCGCCGCCTGCTGCGCCGCCTTTGATTCCGAACACGGGACCGAGACTCGGTTCCCGCAATGCGGCGATCGCGCGTTTTCCGAGACGGCATAAAGCGTCCGCAAGGCCGATCGTGGTCGTGGTTTTCCCTTCGCCGGCAGGTGTCGGCGTGATCGCGGTGACAAGGATCAGCTTTCCGCCTTTTCCGGAAATGCAGTTCGGGTCGATCTTTGCTTTGTATCTGCCGTACGGTTCGACGGCTTCCGCGGGAATGCCCGCCTTTTCTGCGATCGTAGAGATCGGGAGAAGTGTCGCGCTTTGTGCAATCTGAATGTCGGTCAGCATAAAAAACCTCCTGTTCATCCAAAGGTGAATGATACCAAATCCGATCCGTTCTGTAAAGAGCGTACCGGGCAAAATTCAGGGTGGAAAAAGCGAAATGACTGTGCTATACTGTATATGGACGGTTTTATGCCGTTTTAGAACCGATCGAAAGGACTTACCATGAAAAGCATCAAAAAAATCGTCCTGACGGGCGGACCTGCCGGCGGCAAAACGACGCTCACCTCGCGCCTTGTCAAGGAGCTTTCCAGCATCGGATACCGCGTATTCATCGTACCGGAAGCGGCGACCGAGCTCATCAGCGGGTTCGGCATCAAGCCGTTCGGGAACTGCCTTTCCATGTTCGATTTTCAGTATTTTGTCGTGTCCTCTCAGCTTCACAAAGAGAAGATGGCATGGGAAGCTGCGCAGCTTGTCCCGGAGGATAAGATCGTTATCCTTTGCGACCGCGGCGTGATGGACGACAAGGCGTACGTTTCGCAAAAGGAATTCGGCGAGGTCATTGGACGGTTTAATCTGACCGAAAAGGATATCCTTGCATCCTACGACGCCGTGATCCATCTGGTGTCCTCGTCGAAAGGCGCTGAGTTTGCCTATAACTACGACAACGCGGCGCGCTATGAAACCCTGGAGCAGGCGCGGGAGAAGGAGGATGCGACGCTGCTTTGCTGGCGCAGCCACAAGCACCGCGTTGTGATCGGTAATTCCTATAATTTCGAGAACAAGATCCGGAAGGCGATGAACGAGGTCTATACGATCCTCGGCGAGATTCCGCCGGCGCAGAGCGAACGCAAATTCCTCATCCGGTATGTGGACGACAGCGCGCTTGCCGCATACGAGCCGGTGGAGCAGAACATCACGCAGACGTATCTCAAGGAGCGCGCAAAGGGCACGGAACGCCGTACGCGCAAGGTTGTTTCAAACAATGCGATCTCCTACTTCTACACGGAAAAAAGGCCGATCTCGCCGATCGAAAGAATCGAAAACGAGCGGCTGCTTTCACAGAAAGAATACCTTCGACTGGCGGAAGAGGTCGATCCGGAATACGGTTCGGTCTCCAAGCGGCGTCTTTGCTTCCGTTATCAGGGACATTACTGTACGCTGGATACCTATCCCACCAACGACGACAGCGCGATCCTGGATGTGCAGCTCAACGATAAGGACGAAACGGTCGAGCTTCCGCCGGAAATCAGCGTGATCAAGGAGGTCACCGGGGACAACAATTATCAGGGGCACATGATCTCGAAATGGCTTGCGCAGATCTCCTGAAACAACACGACCCGCCGGGATTCCGACGGGTCGAATTGTGTTATGAAAGGATCGCTTCGGCGGTCCTTTTTATATGTTCATCATTCCTCGGAAGGGGCAGCGGGGGCTTCTTCCGACTGCGGGTTCGCTTCCTGTGCAGCCTTTGCCGCATTCTGCGCAGCCTTTGCCGCATCCTGCATGGCTTCCTGCTGCTTCTGCAGGGCAAGCTCCGCGTCGCGCTGTGCCGCCTCTGCACGCGCTTTCGCTCTTGCTTCCTGCTTTTCGGCTTCTACGCGCGCTCTTTCCGCTTTTTCAAGACCGGACAGGCGATCATTGATTGCCTTGAGCTCTTCCACATAATCGGGTGCGCCGAGCGAGATCGCTTTCTTTGCTTTGTTCGTCAGGGACTTGATACAAAGTCCGGCAATAACGCTGCCTGCGATCAAAAGCACGGCGGGGATCAGGTTGAGCAACCAGGCCGCTGGCTTTTCGCTCAGACAGGCGATCAGGTAACCGATCAATGCAAGAACAACGCCGCAGGCGATAATCGCCCAGAATTTGTCGGAGACCTTTTCAAGCTTGACGTAGGTATCGATCTGCGTACGAGTCGATTCCGGCATTGCTTTCAGGAATCCCTTTTTACGTTCTTTGGTTTGCAGAATTTGGTCTTTCAGTTCCATGCAACTCGCCTCCCGTGAATATATAATCTACAATTCTATTATAGCGGTACTGTTTGTGCATGTCAAAGGGTTTTCCGGAACTTTTTGACGTTACTCTGCAACAGCCTTCAAAAGCTGTTCGAGCGCCG
>JAFOQN010000054.1 GCA_017393775.1 Clostridia bacterium | reverse complement strand
CGACGACGGCTTTCGCCACGTCCATCGTTACGGTGCCGGCCTTCGGGTTAGGCATAAGGCCCTTGGGTCCGAGGATCTTACCGAGACGGCCGACGACGCCCATCATATCGGGAGTCGCGACGCAGACGTCGAAACCGAACCAGTTTTCGGTCTGGATCTTCTTGACCATTTCCTCGTCGCCTACGAAATCGGCGCCGGCTTCCTGAGCCTCGCGAGCCTTATCGCCCTTGGCGAAAACGAGAACGCGTACAACGCGGCCGGTGCCGTGGGGCAGAACGACTGCGCCGCGGACCTGCTGGTCAGCGTGACGGGAGTCAACGCCCAGACGGATATGAGCCTCGATGGTCTCATCGAACTTGGCCTTCGCGGTGCCGAGAACGACCTCGATACCCTCAGCGGGATCGTAAAGCTTCTGCTTCTCGATGGTCTTTACGCTGTCATTATATTTCTTTCCGTGCTTCATACTCTTTTACCTCTCAGTCTACAACGACAACGCCCATGCTGCGCGCGGTACCTGCGACCATGCTCATAGCGGCTTCGATGGAAGCGGCGTTAAGATCGGGCATCTTGGTCTCCGCGATCTCGCGGACCTGCGCCTTGGTGATCTTTGCGACCTTGGTCTTGTTCGGAACGCCGGACGCCTTTTCAAGACCGCAAGCCTTCTTAATGAGGACCGCCGCCGGAGGCGTCTTGGTGATGAACGAGAAGCTGTGATCCGCGTAAACCGTGATCACGACAGGGATAATGAGACCTGCCTGCTTGTTCGTGCGCTCATTGAATTCTTTGCAGAAGCCCATGATGTTGACGCCGTGCTGACCCAGTGCGGGACCTACGGGCGGCGCCGGCGTTGCCTTGCCGGCGGGGATCTGCAGCTTCACATAACCTGTGATTTTCTTTGCCATTGCTGTTTCTCCTATATGTTTTAGTATAGTTGTGGTGCGGGGTGCCTCCCCTCCCACATAAAGCGCTTCGCTCTCGGTCAGTTGAACACTGCGTGATTCAACAGACCGGTTTTGCAGTGCCGCCTATCACACTTCGTGTGACCGGGCGGCGGCCCTGTAAGGTGTCAAATCCGCCGCACATGTCGCCGGATTTGACGGATTTGCATCCGTTCTTCCTCCGTCTCTTTCGTGCGCGCATTTACAGCGCGCTTGCGTTTTTCGTCAAATCGCAATGTTTTTCGACAGACCGAAAACTTGTCGCTTTAAATCTTTTGGACCTGAATGAAATCCAGCTCGACCGGGGTTTCTCTGCCGAACATGGATACGGACAGCTTGACCTTCTGCCGTTCGGGATCGATCTTGTCCACGCGCCCGAGGAAGTTTTCGAGCGGACCGGACACGACGCGCACCGTTTCACCCACTTCGATGTTGAGCACGATCGGAATGCGCTCGACGCCCATCGCAACGACCTCTTCATCCTTCAAAGGAACCGGCTTGCTTCCCGGACCGACAAAGCCCGTAACGCCGCGGGTGTTGCGGATGACGTACCATGCGCGCGGATTCATGACAAGATCGCGCGATACGCCGCCGCCCTGCTCTGCGGGACGTTCCTTCTCAACGACGTCAACGATCATCTTGACCATGACGTAGCCAGGATAGACCTTTCGGGTGACAGATTTGCGCTTTCCGTTCGGCAGGATCTCAATGGTTTCCTCCGTCGGATACATGACGTCCAGAATGATGTCGGACAGTCCTGCATTGTCGACGGCCTTGATGAGGTCTTCCTTGACCTTGTTTTCATACCCGGAATAGGTATGAACGACGTACCATTTCGTTTCCTGACTCATGGGCGTTACTCGTTATCGGTCGTGCCTTCTCCCGCATTTTCGGTCTCATCTGCAGGCGTTTCGTTCTCCGCCGGTTCAACCGTTGCGGTCGGCTCGGTGGTGCCGGAGAGCAGCGCCTTGACCGGTGCGTAGAAAATCAGGTCAAGAACGTAGATCAGCAGTGCGAACGCAAGAACGAACACCAGAACGACCGCAGTCGCCTTGACAAGCTCCTTCATATTGAGCCAGGTGAGCTTCTTGACCTCGCCGGTCATCTCCTTGATATAAACCTGCCAGCGGGACTTCATCGCAATGATCGCAAGCACGATGATCGCAAGGATCAGAATCGTGTAGATCAGCGCAAACAGATGCGCGCCGATGTTGACCGCGAAGAAGATCAGCGGGAACATTGCGAAGATGATCGCTGCGATGCAGGTGCCCTGGAACGACTGATAGCTGCGCTTAACAAGGTACATGATCGTACCGATGACGAGCAGCGTGGAAGCGATCGTCAGCATGATGTACGCAACGATCTGACCGCCCCAGTTCGGATCGACCGCAGCCGCTGCGCTTGCGCCTTCGGTCACTTCCTCAGCCGCCTTTGCGTCGAACAGCTTCAGAAGCGAGGACCCGGTTGCCAAGTCATACACCGTGACCGCAAGGGTAACGACGCCGACAACCAACAGCAGAATAACAAGAAGACGCAGGGTCTTTTGTAAATTGTCTGCTTTCTTTTCCACTACGTTTGCCATGGTATTCTCCCGTTACTTGGACTCTCTGTGCAGGGTGTGCTTGCGGCAGAAACGGCAGTACTTGTTGAACTCAAGACGATCGGGATCGTTCTTCTTGTTCTTGAACGTATTGTAATTTCTCTGCTTGCATTCGGTGCAGGCCAAAGTGATCTTAACGCGCATTGTATGCTCCTCCTAAATGTTTAACATCAAAAACGAGCCCCCAACGGGGGCACCTTTGATACGTTACCACAACGGTCGCGGTTTGTCAACGAAAAAGTTTGATTTCCGCAAAAGATTTTTGTGAAAACCGGTCGATATTGCGCATCCGGTCCGCTTTTCGTCTCACGTCTGCGCCGCCGCCGTGCAAACCGCTTTTGCGCGTGTTCCCGATCGGAAAACAGCGCAGGCGCGCTGTTGTGATACGGAACGGCAGACCGTCCCGGTCTGTCCGAAACCCGACGAAGCGTTACGGATACCGGACGTGAAAGATCACCAGAAGAATGATGCCGACCGCCAGAAAAGCGAGACCGGTATAGCAAATGAAGCTGTAGCCTTTGACCCGTTTTTCCTTTCGCTTTGCAACGAAGTCACGATACCTGACGTACTTATGCGGCAGAAACGGCAGGACGATCTCCACGCCGGTCCTGAGCCCATACAGCAGACCGTTGAACGTGCCGGCATTGGCGACAAAGATCAGCCCGGTTGTCAGCACCAGCAATAGTCCGGGGAGCGAGAACGCGTCGCAAAGTACGCGAAGCCGATCCTGCGGCTCGGTAAGGGTCCAGAACTTGTTGAGCCACAGAATCAGAAAAAGCAGCGCCGTCGCAACGACGGCGCATACGCCATATCGAATCAATATCGATTTGATGTTGATTTCTTTCTTCTCGCTGTTCAAATGCCGAACTCCTTTTTATACTTCGCTTCCTCTGCATCGTTGCAGCGGACGAAATGACCCGGAAGGATCTCGCGAAGCGTCGGTTTTTGCGTTGAATAGTCGTGCTCTGCGATCGGGTTGTAGATGATACGGACACGCTTCTTCTCGGAGCGCGGATCGGGCAGCGGGATCGCGGAGAGCAGCGAACGCGTGTACGGATGCATCGGATGCGCGAACAGCTCTTCGGTTTCCGCAAGCTCGACCATGTTGCCATAATACATTACGCCGATGCGATCGGAGAAGTATTTGACGACGGAGAGGTCATGCGCGATGAACAGAATCGTCAGACCCAGGCGTTCACGAAGCTCGTTGAGCAGGTTAATGACCTGCGCCTGAATGGAAACGTCCAGCGCGGAGATCGGTTCGTCTGCAATCAGCAGCTCCGGCTCCATGATAATGGCGCGCGCAATGCCGATACGCTGACGCTGACCGCCGGAAAACTCGTGCGGGTAACGTCCGGCATGCTCGCGGACCAGACCCACCAGCTCCAGCATCTCAAAGACCTTGTTGTCGATGTACTCCTTGTCCTTGATGCCGCGGATCGCAAGACCTTCCGAAATGATCTCGCGAACGGTCATGCGGGGATCGAGCGATGCGATCGGGTCCTGAAAGATCATCTGGATCTTCGTGATCAGCTTGGTCTTTTGGGCAACGCGGACTGCGTCCTTATATTCCTTTGCAATCTTTGCGGCTTCTTCCGGAGACTTGATATGCTCCTGCATCTCCCGGTACTTCTCGTGCGTTTCCTTCACGAGACGCTGTGCATATTCGCGATCGGAATACTTGTGATCGTATTTCGCTTTGCGGATCTCCGCTCTTTTTTCCGCGATGGTCTGATTGAGCTCTTCCTTGCGCTTTTCGTCGCTGCAGTTTCTCAGCTCCTTCCGCGCTGCCTTGATGGCCTCGCGGTAGGAACGGGTACCTGCGCAGATGCGCTGTCCCTTGAAGTAGATGTTGCCCGACGTGATGTTGTAGATCTTGATGATCGAACGTCCGGTCGTCGTTTTGCCGCAGCCGGATTCACCGACCAGACCGAATACCTCGCCCTTCTTAATATCGAAGGAAACGTGGTCGACCGCTTTCGTCGGTCCGAAATACTGGCAGAGGTCCTCTACGCGAAGCAGTACTTCTTTCTGATCCGTCATTTCTCTGCACCTCCCTCAAGTCTTTCGGTCATGCGGCGGATACGGTCGGTGATCGCTTTCGGGATCTCCACCTTCGGCGCATCCGGATGGAGCAGCCAGGTTGCCGCATAGTGCGTATCCGTTACGCGGAAGAACGGCGGATGCTCTTCATAGTCGATCTGCATGGCGTATTTGTTACGCGCTGCAAACGCATCGCCGACCGGCGGATAGATCATGTTCGGCGGCGTTCCGGGAATTGCATCGAGCTTTTCCTTGGTATCAAGGTCCGGCATGGACGACAGCAGCGCCCAGGTGTACGGATGACGCGGATCGTAGAAGATCTCGTCCGCCGAGCCGTACTCGACGATCTTGCCGGCATACATGACGGCGATGTCATCCGCCATGTTCGCAACGACGCCGAGGTCGTGCGTGATAAAGATGATGGACAGTCCGCGTTCGGCTTTGAGCTTGTTGATGAGCTCGAGGATCTGGGACTGAATGGTCACGTCCAACGCCGTGGTCGGCTCGTCGCAGATCAGGATGTCCGGGTTTGCCGCAAGCGCGATCGCGATAACGATACGCTGGCGCATACCGCCGGAGAACTCGAACGGATACTGGTTGTAGCGCAGACGCGGTTCGTGGATACCGACCTCATCCATCAGCTTGATCGCCTTTTCCTTCGCCATGCTCTTGGTGACGCGGTAGACGATCTCGGACGCCGTCTTTTTAAGGTGATTCGTCAGATCATTGGTGCGCTTTGTTAAGTCGACCTGATCGGACTGCCTGACAAGGTCATCATAATGCTCGTTCATACGGTCGATGATCTGCAGGATGTTGCCGCTCAGCTCTTCCTTGGAATAGACCGCCTTCGGAACAACCTTCCAGGTAACCGTTTTGCCGCGCGCAATGAGACGCTCGCGCTTTGCGGTCTGTCGGGCAAACCGCGCTTCTTCCTTCGGATTGCGCTTCAGGCAGAGGAAGTAGCGGTCGATCGCATTGTTCAGCGCAGTACGGAAGGTGTAGGCACGGCTGTCCTTGATGTATTCGAGTTCGTCGATAGACTCGTCGATCTCGGCGCAGAGCGCCTTGGAGACCTTCTTCGCTTCCGCCTGCGTGAAGTCCTTCGCAAAGAACTCGCGCGCATCCTTGAGTTTTCCGAGAACGTCCTTCTTTTTGCCGAGTGCACGTTCAAAGGAGTACTTGACGCCCTCCTGCTCGTACTGCGTGAACCGGGGAAGGAATTTCTCGTTGATATAGGCCTCCGCCTTCGCGTTCAGCGTATCGACAGGCTGATCGAGATTCGCGCTCGGATCGTAGAGCTTGTAATAACCGATGCTGAAGAAGTCCGGACGCGTCTGCTCCGTGATCTCTTTGAGAAGCGCATCCAGCTTCTGCACTTCCGCAACGGATTCCTGAATATTGTTTTCCTTTTTATTGTAGCCGGACGCGGCGCGGCTCAGATCGTTCGCGCACGCTTCCATACGCGGCTTATACTCTCTCGTCAGGAACGGATCTTCGATCTTTCCGAGACGCGTTCTGAAGTCGCGCAGGCTCTTCTTGACGTCCTGGGGCTGATTCTTCTCCGCCAGGAACAGGAAATTCTCCGTGAGACCCAAAAGGTCCTCCGCGTTGGAATGCGCAATGTTGTACGCGTTCTCAAGATGATTGCCTTCGAGACAGAAGCGTTCGAATGTTTTCATCAGTTCGTCGATCTCGCCCGTGTGGTTCGATCCTTCCGCTGCATACATGTTCTTCTTCAGCGCTTCGAGTCTGGAGTCGTATTCCTTCTTCGCGACTCTGCGGTTGGTAGAGCTCTTCAGGAGCATCGCCTCGGTGATCTGCTTGCCGATCTTCACGATCGGGTCCAGCGAGGACAGAGGGTCCTGGAAGATCATGGAGATCTTGTCGCCGCGGATGTTGTGGAAGTCCTCTTCGGAGATCTTCAGAAGGTCCTTGCCGTCGTACAGGATCTCGCCGCCCTCGATGATGGTATTGCCGGCTAAGATACCGAGGATCGCCTTTGCGGTGACGGACTTGCCGGAACCGGATTCCCCGACGATCGCGAGCGTTTTGCCGCGCTTCAAATCAAGGGAGATATCGCGGACCGCTTTCAGCGTACCGGCCTGCGTGCGGAACGAGACCTTTAGATTTTTTACTTCAAGAATGTTATCCATAGATCAATCCTCCACATTACGCAGCGACGGGTTGAATGCGTCTCTCAAACCGTTGCCGAACAGGTTGAACGAGATCATCAGGAGCGAAATGAACAGCGCCGGCAGGATCATCAGGTGCGGATAGTTCGTCCAGATCGCGCTTGCGTCGGACAGCAACGTACCGAGGGACGTCGTCGTTGCGGAACCGAGCTTGACGATGCCGAGGTAGCTCAGCATGCTCTCGGTGAAGATGACGCTGGGGATGATCAGAGCGGTCGAGGTGACGATCGTACCGAGCGAGTTCGGGAAAATGTGCTTCCAGAT
>JAFOQN010000053.1 GCA_017393775.1 Clostridia bacterium | reverse complement strand
GTTTGAAAGAGACGAACTGAAGGAGGCGGTATCATGCATGTGCTGATCATCAACGGAAGCCCTCGGGTCAAAAAATACAGTAATACAAATGCGATCCTGGAGAAATTCACCGAAGGTTTATGCGAAAACGGTACCACCTTTGAGCAGTTCGAGATCTCCGACAGGGATTCCTGGGACCGGATCAGGGAAGCCTATTACAGGAACACCGAGATTCTGATCGCGCTGCCGCTTTATGTGGAATGCGTCCCGGGGCTTATGATGGAGTTTCTGGAGACCCTTACACCCAAAGGCGACGGATCGAGGATGTCCTTTCTCCTCCAGGGCGGATTCATTGAGGGCGTACAGCTTCGCTGCGGTGAGGCCTATCTTAAGATCATAGCGGACAAACTCGGCTGCGAATACATGGGAACGCTCGTAAAAGGTGATAACTTCCTGATCCGTTTCTTTAAAGGAGAATGGATCGATGAAAAGGTCAGCGCTTATGCGGACATGGGCCGTGAATTTGCCGCGAACGGGAATTTCGATTCCAAAGCATGCAAGAAGTTCACGGGACACGAGAAATTCCCTCTCCCTGTTCGTATTCACGTCGGGCATATATTGAGTACACAGGCAGCAAAGGGCTTTGAAATGATCGCGGAGGCACATGAATGTGACAAGCCGCTTGACTACAAACCGTATTAAAGGAGGCAAATATGGGCAGAAAAGTTCGGATCACGCGGGAGATGATCCTTGAGGCGGCGTATGAAATACTGGATGGGTCCGGGATCGGTGCTGTCGGGATCAAGGCGATCGCGGAAAAGCTCGGCTGCTCGACGCAGCCGATTTCCTGGGTTTTCGGCAGCATGAAAGAACTGAAAAAGGAACTGTTTCGCTATGCGAACGCAAAGATTTATGAAGCGCTTCCGGAACAGATGGCCGGAAAAAACGCGATCGACGCCTTCTTTGCTTCCGGTGTCTATTACATTTCCATAGCCTGTGATCACCCGAACGTTTTTCGCTTCATCACCGTGGACGACCCGATGGATACCATAGGAGAACCGGTACGTGATAACAGAAGCATTTTTTCGTTTCAATTCGACGCATCTGCTGCGAATCTGCTTGCCGAGGAATATGACGTCCCGCCCGAGATCATCGACAATACCGTGAGGGATATTGTGATTTACGCACATGGCCTTGCAGTCATGATGATGCATGACAGCTTCAGACTGCCGAAGGAAGACGCCAGTAAAATGGCATATGATGTGGCCGTGAAGCTGCTTCACGTGATCGGAATAGATGTAACTGGTGCGTAGAGCATTAAAAACCGGAGAGAGCTTTTGCTCTCTCCGTTTTTTGTACCTTTTCTTTGAACCCCGATATGATGTGTTTACTGTCTTATCGGCATTCCGCTTATGTGGTTTTTTACTCTGATCCTGTTACTTCAGCCGTTCGACAGCCGCAAGCAGCGCTGTCACCCGGTCGGTCTTTTCCCACGGGAAATCCGGATTGCCGAAGTGCCCGTTCTTTGCCGTCTGCTGATAGATCGGACGGCGCAGATTGAGCGTTTCGATGATCGCTTTCGGACGGAGATCAAAGACTTCCTGCACCGCCTTTTCCAGCAGCTCGTCCGAAACCGTTCCGGTGCCGAAGGTATCCACACGCACGGAGACCGGCTTAGCGACGCCGATCGCGTATGCGACCTGCAGTTCACAGCGGCGCGCGAGCTTTGCGGCAACGATGTTCTTTGCGATATAGCGCGCCATGTAGCTTGCGCTGCGGTCGACCTTTGTCGGGTCCTTGCCGGAGAACGCGCCGCCGCCGTGGCGGGCATAGCCGCCGTAGGTGTCGACGATGATCTTGCGTCCCGTCAAGCCCGAATCGCCCTGCGGACCGCCGATCACGAACCGGCCGGTCGGGTTCACCAAAACGCGGGTCTTCTCGTCAAACATCGCGGCGGGCAGCGCCGGGCGGATGACGTATTCGAGCATGTCCCGTTCAAGCTGTTCGTGCGTGACGTGCTCGTCGTGCTGCGTGGACAGAACGACCGTGTCGATGTGCACGGGCTTGTCGCCGTCGTATTCCACGGTGACCTGCGCCTTGCCGTCCGGACGCAGATAGGTCAGCGTGCCGTTCTGCCGCACCTTGGTAAGCTTTCTGGTCAGCGCATGCGCAAGGTCGATCGGCAGGGGCATCAGGATCGGCGTCTCGTCGCAGGCATAGCCGAACATCATGCCCTGATCGCCCGCGCCGGTGTCCATCGGATCCGCATCGACGCCCTGCTTGCTTTCGAGCGAGCGGTCGACGCCCAAAGCGATGTCGTCCGACTGCGCGTCCAGCGCGACGATCACGCCGCACGTGCTGCCGTCGAAGCCGAACTTTGCGCGGTTGTAGCCGATGTCACAAACGGTCTTGCGGACGATGCTCTGAATGTCCACATAGCATTCCGTGGTGATCTCGCCCATCACGAGCACAAGTCCCGTTGTGCAGGACGTTTCGCATGCTACGCGCGCGTTCGGATCCTTTTCAAGGATCGCGTCGAGCACGGCGTCGCTGATCTGGTCGCAGATCTTGTCGGGATGGCCGATCGTGACCGATTCACTGGTAAAAAACGATTTTCTCATATCTCCTCTTTCCGCCTTACCGACAAACAAAAAAGCTCACCGAGATGAGCTTCCATTCATCTCATCTTTCAGCTTTCGCTGCGGGAATTGGCACCTTGCAATTGCAGGTTGCCGGACTTCACAGGGCCCGTCCCTCCGTCACTCTTGATAAGGCTGTTCAGTTTTTCTCGGGTATTGTAACATCGAATTCTCTAAAAAGCAAGCCTTTTCTTACATATCATAAAATATAAAAAAGAGATGCGGTTTTCCGCATCTCTCTGTGTTTGTTCATTACAGTTTCTTTCCGAGGAACAGATTCAAAAGCACCGCCGCAATCAGCAGCACAATACCGATGATCATTACGGTCCATGCAAACGCGTTCGAAAGAAACAACGCAAGAATGCCGAAAATGAAGAAATATACGGCGGCAAAGAGCTCGATCCAGCCGACCCGCTGTGCATAGCGGCTGTCCACCTTCCCCGCATGCTTCTCCATCACATAGTTGGTGATCAGCGCATACTTGCCGCGCATTGCGATCATATAGCCGAAGAAGCCGAACGCAAAACCCATCAAGATCATAAGAATACCAAGTGCTACATGCATAGTTCCGCCTCCTTTATCCGTATGGGATGATCCCGTTCATCCCTTTTAATTGTAAACATTATAACCCCGATTTGCAACAAAAAATCGAATTCTATGTTACAAAATTACGAACTTTTTCTTTTTGATGCTTAAAATGCATTTACAAAGGTTATCACTCCATTCTCATCAACCCCGCTGATGCGGGACTCAATCCGGTCGCAGCGAATCTGCAGTTCAATAAAAACTTTTTTGAGGCCGCACCGCGCTGCAATAATATATCCTGCAAAGAGATGGTGAAGCGCTATCGTTTGTGCTATAATATAAAAAATATTATAAATGATGCTTCAATAGTATTACAACACCCATATCAAGGAGAAAAAAACATGCACTATCTGCCAAAAAGGCTGCTTGCCCTTTCGCTTGCTGTGATTCTTTTCCTATGTCTTATCCCTGCTTCATTTGCAGACGACGTCAGGTCTGAAGCAGGCAAGGCCGGGCAGGAATACGCACAGCACGGTTCGGGCCGCCTCCCCGATCGTCTTCGCGGTAAGACAAATCCCTCGGACGATTCAACAAGGGGAACCGCGAAAGCCCTGCCGACACAATACGACAGCCGCGATTACGGATACATCACGCCCGTAAAGAATCAAGGGAACTACAATACATGCTGGACGTTCGGCGCGGCCGCGTCGTGCGAGGCTTATATGATCAAGCACGGCGTCCATGTAGGTGAGAGCGGACAGGTCGCGGATCTGGATCTGAATCTGTCCGAATACCACCTGGCCTATTATACCTATACTGACGCCTATGACGCCGAGGGCATGCTCACCGGCGACAAAACCTATTTTCTCAGCAGCCACAGCAACGGCAATTTCCTGGAGGCGGGCGGCACCGGCGAGCTGGTCAGCTATCCGCTGATGCGCTGGACGGGTCTCGCAGATGAATCGGACCCCGCCCTGATGTACAGCTCCGCCAACAGTGCGGGCTTAGGCAGTGAGCACGCATACCAGAACAATGTGGCGCATGTGACCTCCGTGAAGCACTTCTTCGGCTCGAACATCGACGAGGTCAAACGTCACATCATGGAGCACGGCGCTGGCTCGATGGGCGTCCGTATCAGCAACGCCGCAGGCACCGGCTATCACGGCGGCGTCAACCTCTCCAACGGCGCCATCTGCTGGATCCAGTCCGCTGTGGCTTACCAGGATCCCGGCTTCTACTATGCCGATCACGACGTCACGGTCGTAGGCTGGGACGACACGTTTTCCAAAACGAACTTCAATCAGGGATTCCGCCCGCAGAACGACGGCGCATGGATCGTCAAGAACTCCTGGGGCACCGACATCGGCGTTGACGGTTACTTCTATGTCTCCTACGAGGACTCCGCCACCTGCGCGAGCTATATCTCATTCTTCACTGTGGAGGATGTTGACAACTACGACCACAACTACCAGTACGACGGCTCCGGCAATTACTATAATTCCGAAGAGATGGTTACCGGCGACTCCATCGCGCAGGTCTTTACCGCAAACGGAAATGAGACGCTGGAAGCCGTAGCCCTGGCGCTCTACGGCGATAACACGGACTATGTCGTCAGTGTTTACACCGGCTGTTCCGTGGACGATCCTTCCTCCGGTACACCGGTCGGCACGGCCGAAGGCAATTTCGATTACTGGGGCTATCAGACCATCAAGCTCGATCATCCCGTGACCCTGACCCCTGGCGAGCGCTTCGCGATCGTGATCCGGTTCTCCGGAAATGACATCAATGTGGCATACGATACCACCATTCAGGAGGACCAGTACTATCACATGGGTCTCGTACACATGACCCATCCCAACACCTCCTACTTTAAGGGTGTGAACGACAGCAGCTGGACCAATAAATCCGGCGACGGCAATTACCGCGTTAAGGCCTTCACCAGGGACATCCCCGAGGATCCGGTTCCGATGGACCTGCTCTGCGTTGCGCAGGGCGCGGTGTATCAAGCCATCCATGGCAACGCCGGTGAAAAGATCCAGCTTCCCGCAACTGCGCCCGATGCCGACGGCTGGAGCTTCCTGGGCTGGGTCACCGCGCCTACGCCCGAGACCGCGGAAAAGCCTTCCTTCTACAAGCCCGGCGCCAGCTTCAAGCTGACGACCTCCGTTCCGGCAGTCTACGCCCTCTATATGAGAGCCGAAGCCATCAACGCCCCCGTGACCTATGAGCTGATCACGTCTATGCCGGACACCTGGGTAGGCAAGTACGTCCTTTTGGCGGTTCCCCAAGCCGGAAACACGGAATATGCGCTGACCGGCATTTCCGCCGGTTCTGATGGTGTCAACATCGAGAATTCCTCTACCGGTGCATCCACCGCTTTTCAATCCACAGGAATCATGCGAAACGGTACTACACTGAGCAACGTACCGGATGCATATATCTTTGAAGTCGACTCTACAAGCTACGGCTTTTCTCTGAAGAGCGTCGCCGAAGGCAGCTATTACGGCAGCAAGAACACCGGCAGCGGCACTGCGGCATACGCGTTCTTTGCCTACCCCGCGTTCCGGGAATCCGACACCGCCTGGACCTTCGAGATCGACGATGACGAGATGTATCTCAAAAACAACAGTGCGGGAGGAGTACCGTATCTTGCGGTCAGCAGCTTCTTTGGCTTTTCCCTCACTCGTTATGGAAGCGAGTTTAAGTTCTATAAGCAGAATCCCACGGAGAATTTTTATTACTCCACGGAGCTTTCGGGCAATCTTCATGTGCACGATCTGACCCGTGTCCCTGCTGTTACGCCAACGTGTACCGTCGCCGGCAGCATTGAATACTGGTACTGTTCCGAATGCGGCAAGTATTTCTCTGACGAGACGGGTGTGCTTGAAATTGATCCTGCGGATATCGCAATTCCGGCGCTCGGGCACGACTGGGGCACGCCGACCTATGCATGGGCGAAGGAAGGCTCCGATTGGGAGTGCACCGCGAGCGCGGTCTGCTCGAGAGACGCAAGCCACGTTCTGACCGAAACGGTCACGGCGGTCCGCACCGAGGCGAACGATGTTGCGGTCTATACCGCAACGTTCACGAATGACCTGTTCGTACAGCAGGTGAAGGAAGTCGGGATCGGCTACTACCTGATCGGACCGGACTGGATGGCCGGCGCGATCGACCCTGCGAAGGCGTTTGCACCGAATCCCGATGCGGAAGGCGAGTATATGCTGCAGACGACGCTTGCGCTCGGCGAGGAGATCAAGGTCGTTAAGGTCGAAGACGGCGCGATCATCGGCTGGTATCCGGTTGGAATTGGCAACCAGTACACCGTCGATGCGGCGCACAAGGGCAATGTGACGGTCTACTTCAGAAAGACCTATCAGAACGACTGGGCGATGTTCGGCGGCTACATCTACATCGAAGCAAAGCCTCTTGCATATTTCATGAAGCAGAACGTTGTGCTGTCGGGACAGATTGCGGTCAACTTCTATCTGGATCTGAACGAGCTCAGCGAAGAGCAGATGGCTTCGAGCTACGTGACCTTCGACATCAGCGGCAGAGGAACCTGCACGGAGCGTGATGACTTCGATCCGACGTGCAAGAACGCCACCGGTCTGTATTACGGCTTCACCTGCCAGCTGAACTCGGTGCAGATGGCGGACACGATCACCGCAACGTACCACTACGGCGACGGATTGACCGTCTCGAAGGACTACTCCGTCAAGCAGTACCTGATCACGGTCGAG
>JAFOQN010000003.1 GCA_017393775.1 Clostridia bacterium | reverse complement strand
CAATAACTGTACTTTTTCAGGCGGATCGCATAATCATTGTACCCGCTCTCTGTCGGTCCGGTAATGAAATTGCCTTTTGGCTTAAACGTTGTGCTCTGATAGTTGCCGTTTGTCTCGCCCGCATGGTCATGTCCGCAGTGATAGGTATAAACTTCGCGCCAGCCGAGGATCTTGCCCGGGTTGTTGCGATCGGCGTTTTCGCCGGTGATGCAGATGAACTTGCCGAGCAGAGTCGTCATGTCGCTTGCAGAAAGATAGTTTCCGCTGTACGTCGCTCCGGTCGCATTTTTGATCTGCGTCGACCACTGCGACGCGTCGACAGTCGCCGTCTTGCCGTAGCGCGTGAAGCCCCACTCGATCATTGGGAGCATCGGCACGAAGTCGTTGGCGTTGACGAGGTTGAAGATGCTGTCGTACTTTTCCGCCGACGCTTCGGTGTTCGCCGTGTTGTAAGGCGTTGCGAAGGTATAGGCATAAACCTCGTTCTCAAGATCGATCAGGTAGGAAGCGATCAGATTTCCGACCGCCGCGCCGCGGGAGTGACCCGTGATCCAGTAGGTGAGCTTTGCTTCCGGATTTGCTTCAAGCTCCGGCTTGACATAGGTTGTATAATACGATTCGACGAACTTCAGAATGCGGGTCGCGCAAACATCGAAGCCGCGGTGGTTCGTCTTGCGCGTCCAATCTTCATTTTTCTGCCGCGGGCTCTTGCCGGAAACAGAATCATAATCGTGAAGGAAGCCTTCCAGTCTTCCCATGTGGAAGTTGGAACTCCATTCCTCCTCGGACGTGCTGTCCGTGCCGCGGACCCAGACCGCCAGAATGACCTTGGTCTCGCCGTCAAAGGTCACGGTCTGATGTCCGATGACCGCTTCGCACATGTCATCGTCATAGTAATCGCTGCTCAGCCGGTAATCCTGCACATCCGCAAAGCCGAACAGCTCCATAAGGTCCTTGCCGTTATACTTCGTGCTTGCGCTCGTACCCACCGTCGGCGCGCTGTCGAAGGTCAGGTACGCGTTGTCGTACGACATCAGCTGTTTATCCATATACGCCAGCGCAGCGCCCATTACGGAGAAGGTCGCAAGGTCAGGCTGATAGGTCGTATTCTCTACAAAGAAATTGCGGAAATCGACGGTGAAGCTGACCGTGGTCGTGTCGTCGTGTCCGCTCTTCAGCTTGCCGGTAAAGACATTGTTGTTCGGAGCGTTATCCGTGCTGTCCGGAATACCGTCATAGTCAGTATCCGCAGCTTTCGCGTCGGAACGGAAGCTGTAGACCGTTATGCGGTTCCCGTTGCCGAGGTCAATCTCGTATGCCTCGCCGATCTCCTCGCAGTCCGGAACACCGTCGCCGTCGGAGTCAACGCTGCTCCCCGCCGTGAGTGGCGCATCCAGCGTGACATAGTGGAAGTCATCCATGAGGTATGTATTTTTCGGCAGACTCTGCGCCTTGGTGCCTTCAAAGCCGAGCAGCGTATTGAGCTTTTTCTGATCCGCAACGAAGTAGACGCCGCTCTCCTCGAGCGCGACGGTATACTCGCTGCCGTACCGGTCCGCGTCGAGCCGGACCGTGCCGTTCTCGTTCATGCGGTAGATCGCAATCTCCTTCGCATCGCTGTCGACCTGAAAGACCAGGGTAAGTTTGCCGCCCTCGGGCATGGCGACACGGATCGCCTTGCCGATGAGCGCGGGATTATGACGGAAGGATTCCGAATCGAAGTGCGTGACGGAAACCTCGCGGAACAGAATGAACGGAGCATAGCCCTCGATCACGGGGATCGCTGCGTTATCGGTGATCAGCGCGCCGCCGATCGTGCCTTTGCCGATCCGCTGGAACACGTCGGACAGATTCTCGTACGAAAGCGGATCCGTGTTAAGCACGATTTCGTCGCCGTCGGTGATGCCGTCGCCGTCCGTATCGACAGAAAGCGGATCGGTGCCGTAATAGACTTCGTCGCCGTCGTTGATGCCGTCGCCGTCGGTATCGGCCTTTATGGGATCGGTGCCGTATACATCGAGCTCGTCATGGTCCGAGAGCCCGTCGCCGTCGCTGTCCGCGTCGATCGGGTTGGTACGGGTTTCGTAAATCTCGTCGTAATCCGAAAGTCCGTCGAAGTCGGTATCTGCGTCCGCGGGATCGGTGCCGAACAGTTCGATCTCGTCGACGTCCGGAATGCCGTCCGAATCGGTGTCCAGATCCGGATCGATCGGCTCCTCCGGCTCGGTTTCATCGACCGGTTCTTCCTCGCCGTCGTTCTCCCGATCCGTCACAATGACGGGTTCTTCCGGCTCCCCGGCTTCGTCCGCGAACGCGGGCACGACGCCGGTGAACGCGGTCGAAAGCAGCATCAGGACCGCTACGAGCAGAGAGAGCAGTTTGTTTCTTTTCAACATGGTTTTCGGGTTCCCCTTTCTATGCGTTACACCGTCTCGGCAGCACTTTACATATTCTTTTCATTATATAAAATGGGCGGGGGTTTGACAAGGGAAATCAGCGATTTTCCATTTTATATAATCAGAATCGCCCGCGTTTCCGTCGCTTCCCGATCCTGCGGAGCCGCTTGAATCTTCGCAATGATTCTGTTACAATGGCCACAGGCAGATATCCCCATAACGAAAGGCGGTTTTCCATGTTGAATGTACTGATGATCCCCCTGCTTTGGCTGATGTGCTGGCTTTCCGTGATGCTGCACGAGCTCGGTCACGCGATAGGGTTCCGGCTCGGAAGCGGAAAAGGACCATGGCGTGTGTTTGTCGGATCCGGTCCGAAGCTCCTTAAAGTCGGAAGGTTGACCCTTCTGCTCTTCCCCTTCGGCGGTTATTTCATTCCGGATGACGAAGCGGAACCGAAGACGAAAACAGGAAAACTCCTGATGCTTGCGGGCGGACCGCTCCTCTCGCTGACACTCGCCGTACTGTTCGGCGTGCTTCGGTTCTCGTTATTCATGCCGGATCCGTCAAGAGGCATGATGTACGGCATGCTCGTCTATATGTCCGCATTTTTGCTGGTTTTCAATCTTTTGCAGTTCCTGGTTACTGTCATTCCGATCCGCTACCGGGTCATTTGCAGCGGAATGGTCAGCGACGGTATGCAGTTCATACATGTACTGAAGCAGAAAGTCGATCAAAGCACTGCAGAGGAGCAGAAATGATACAGAAGCTTACAACATTCGAACCCTATCGGGATTTCATCAGCGAAATCAACAGCGACCCCGTTTTTGCGGAACCGATGCTCCAGACAGCGGAGCAGGTCGAGAAGAATCTGAATTGTGCCGTACATAGCCCGGATCAGGTTCCTTTGGGCGTGTTTTCCGACGAGGAAATGACGGGGCTTTTCGTGTTCCTGATCGTGGAAGATGAGTCGTATATTGAGATGCTCGTGGGGCTTTCGCGCTCCCCTGCCGCCTATGAAGAGATCGCGGACTGGCTGAAAAAGCATTACCCGGGCTATCAGGTCGACTTCGTGTTCAACCCGAAAAATACCGTGATCCGGGACGTTCTGACAAAGCGCGGCGCAGAGTTCTATACGGAGCAGAAGCGGATGATCCTCACCGGAGACCCCTCCCCCGTCGATACGACCGGAGTCGAGCCGCTGTCCGAACAATACAAGGATCAGTATATTGCCATGCACAGCACGGACGGATACTGGACGGGCGAACGCGTTCTGAACGCGCTCGATACGTTCAACATCTTCATTGCAGAGGAGAACGGAACCGTCGCGGGCTATATCGATGTGACCAAAAAAAATAATGAAGAGAACGAACCGTTCGACTTTCTGGTCAAAGAGGACTGCCGAAGACGGGGCTGGGGGCGGAAGCTTCTGTACAAGGCGATCGAAGCGAACCGTCCGAAACGCATGGCGCTGGACGTCGACATCGACAACTTCCCCGCCATCGCGCTCTACCGCTCAATGGGCTTTACGGACGATCCGAAGCCGCTGAATCAAGTCGCAACGTGGTATATCGACGGATAGTCCGGCAGAAAAGCGCCAAATCCCGTTGCAGAAACGGTTCATGCGGCAAGAGCGGCATGGACGATCACGACAAGCGACGCCATCACGATCCGGCGTACAACGACGCCCGGATTCGGGAAAAGGTGCCGTCACAGAAGTTCAGTCATGCCTTGGTCAAGGCATTCAAAGACAAACTGCATGAATGAGGTAGATCAATGAAAACGGAGTCCGTCATCCTGCAAACCCTTTTTGTGCCATGTTCTTGCCGTTGCCGGTATTGTTTGCTGTCGTGGGGCGGGCAGCCTGAGGGCGTTCCCTGGGACAGAAGTACCCGTTTTGCCCTGCAGTTTCGGCGATGGCAGCGTGAGAACCGACCCGATCTATCCTTTCACTTCACGTTTGGGTACTCCATGGAGCACCCCGATCTTCGGGGGGCTTTGCGGTTTTTGCGACAAATCGGGAGTCCGCAGGCCGAGTTCCTGCAATGCGACGGATTGAAGATGCGAACCGAAAAGGAATGCAGGGAATTGGCGCAGATTTTCAAGGAAGAAGGTGTAAAACACCTCAATTTTACCTTTTACGGTTTACCGGAATATCACGACCGTTTTGCTGCCCGCCGGGGTGATTTTTCCCTGATGATGCGAATGATGGACGCGGCCCGGGATGCAGGTCTGACCATAAGCGCAGGGATTCCCCTGACCGCAGAGAGCGCCCCGCAGACAGACGAGCTGATCGGTATTTTACGCAATCGGGCTTCCTGCCGACGGGTCTCCCTGTTTGTTCCGCATGAAGAAGGGCGGGGAATCCATTTACAGGCAATCCGCTTTTCGGAAGATGACCTTAAGTTGTTATCGGACGACGCCAAAGCATGTTTGAACATGCAAATCTATCGTCCGGAACGGGAGTGGGTCACCGGATCATTTTTTACGGAAGAGACCCGTCGATCGTTGATTCTCTCTTTACGGAATGACAATATAGATCGGTACGAAACAATGACGCCGGGGGAGATCATCGCCGAAATAGAATCTCTGGATGACGCGTATTACGCGGCGTTTCCTTCGCTTTCGGAATTAGCTGACCGGTACGGCAACCCAAACGGAAATCGATTCTATCGGCAGCGGGATCTGTTCTATCACTATCGCCGCATTTACGCCCGGGAGCAAGCACTTTCCCTTTATGATGTAACGGACGAACGGCAGTCCGGCAGCCGTCGCTATTGACAAATAAGAACTCGCTGATCCAGCAAAACCGTTGATTCGGCGTCCTGATTCCACGATTATGAAGCCGAAAAACGGTGATGTAAAGCCTTTTTTACAGCGATTGAGGGTGAACCGTGCCGGAGAGATGTGCAAGGATGACTGCGACAGGCGGCGCTGTCACGATCCGGCGTACGACGACGCCCGGATTCGGGAAAAAGTGCCGTCTCAGAAACTGAGCGAGCTATGGTCAAAGCGTTCAAAGACAGATGGAAGGAATCATCAATGGCAGACAATACTTTTTGGGATCGTTCATGGAAATCTCCGGATCGAGATAAGCTCTCTGTGTATATTGAGAACTTTGACTATTCCGCCGATTCCGTGATTGCGTTCTTGCACGAACGGGGTTGCAAAAGTCTCTGTGACGCCGGCTGCGGCTGCGGAGTGTATTCTCTTAAGCTTGCGAAGCACGGTTTTTCTGTTTCAGGCTTTGACATCTCGGAAGACGCAGTCAATCAGGCAAAACACCTCTTGTCAGAGGAAGCTTACCCGACACAGGACTTCCGATGCGCAGACATTCTTATGACCGGCTACCCGGATGGAAGCTTTGACGCAGTGATTGCACGCGACGTGCTCGACCACATGGCCATTCGTGACGGCGCTGCTGCCGTAAAGGAACTTCTGCGAATCGTTCAGCCCGGCGGCTGCGTGCTGATGACGCTGGACAGAACGGACAAAGAATACGAATCCGAGCCGCATACCGTAAATGCTGACGGAGACTATCTGTTTTCAGGCGGCAAATGGAACGGAATGGTATTTCATCCCTATTCGCCGGAGGAAATCAGCCGATTGGTCGGCGGGCAGGATATAAAGCTTATGAAATCAAACGAAAGCGGGTTTCTCGTCGTCATCGAGAAGGGAGATGCTTCAAACGGATAGGGAACAAGTGCAAAAAGTACTTTTTTTCACGGCAGCATGATCGGAGGACTTGATACCATTTTTTCGTTTTCCCCTTCCCGGTTATCGCATTCCAAATGACGAATTTGGGAATCACTCTATGTCCCGGGGCAAACCTCTTTATTCGCTCCGGCGCAATCTCTTTTATCCGCCCCGCCCCTCCATCCTTCTGTTATTCTGTTTCGTTTCGCTATCTGATTTTCTGTTGCCGCTTTGTTGTCAGCAAGACAAAAGCCCCGCCGCGTCACCGGCGGGGCTTTTGCCAGGAGGGGGTGCTCATGAAATAACTGGCCGCACCTCGGAATAAAACAGAGTCAGGATAAAAGTGCCTGCACCTCGGAGAGCGTCGGCATGGATTTCAGTGCTCCTTTGCGTGTCGTGATGATCGCTGCCGCTGCGTTTGCAAAGCGAAGCATGGCGGCAAGACTTTCTTCGGTTCGATCGGAAAGACCGTTGTTCAGAATATCGTGCAGAACACACGCGCAGAAGGTATCCCCCGCGCCGGTCGTTTCGATTGTTTGTACGCGGAAGCCGGGAACAAAGACGTGCTTGTCACCGTAAAAGCTGTGGCTGCCGTCCGGACCTGCCGTGATGTTCAGAAGCCGGATATTGGGAAACCACGCGCGAAGGATCGCGGCGCCCTTTTCAAAATCGGTCTCGCCGGTCAAAAAGGTCATTTCGTTGTCGGCGATCTTCACGACGTCGCTGTGTTTGAGTCCCCATGCGATCTGCATTTTCGCTTCGTTCAGGTTGTTCCACAGCGGCTCACGCAGGTTGGGATCAAACGAAATCAACGCGCCCGCGTCCTTCGCGATGCGAAGCGCCGTCTGTGTCGCCGTGCGGCACGGCTCGTCGGTCAGCGACAGCGAGCCGAAATGGAAGATCCGGCAATCGCCGATCATCTCCTTTTTGAGTTCGTTCTCCGAAAGGGAGACGTCCGCGCCGGGCTTTCTGTAAAAGCTGAATTCCCGATCACCGTCCGGCAGCGTATGCACAAACGCCAGCGTGGTATGCACGTCCGGATCCTGCAAAAGGCCTTTTGTCTCAATGCCGCGTTCCCTGACAGTCCCGATGAGAAGATCGCCGAAGCTGTCCTTCCCCACCTTGCCGATAAACGCACAGCGTCTTCCGAGGTTGTTCAGCATTGCAAGAACGTTGCAAGGCGCGCCGCCCGGATTGACCTCAAGGAGCGGATTGCCCTGCGGGCTTACGCCCGTTTCGGTAAAGTCGATCAAAAGTT
>JAFOQN010000052.1 GCA_017393775.1 Clostridia bacterium | reverse complement strand
TTTGCTGTTTCCAGAAAATTCGTTGCCATACTCATCCCCGCTTTTCATCGGTATTGCGCATTGCGCGCTCGATCATATCCCGGAAGTTCGGATCCGTCACCGCCATCACGATGTGCGCATCCTTTCCGATCGCGCTGCCCACGGTCTCCACCGTATAAAACGGAACGCCGTGCGCCGCGCACAGATGTTCATAATGCGTCTTCGTCGCCTCCGACGCTCCCTCTTCCAAGAGGACCAGCTTTGCCTTGCCGGCTTTGATCGTGTTCTCCGCAGCAAAGGCGCCGCTTTTCGCTTTGCCCGCTTTCATGCAGAGCCCGATCGCGTTATACAGCCGATCCGTCATTATGTCCGATCTCCGTGTCCAGCGCCGCCCTCAGTTCGTCGTTCATCGGCGCTTCCAGCGCACGCTCCAATGCGCGCGTTTTGATCGCTTTGTTCATGCACGCCGCGTCGCGGCAAAGATACGCGCCGCGTCCGGAAAGCTTTCCGGTAAGATCGAGCTTAAGCTCGCCTTCCGCGGTGCGCACAATGCGCATCAGGTCCTTTTTCGCCCGCATCTCACGGCAGGCGACGCACATTCGCATCGGGATCTTTTTCAACCGCTTATTCCTCCGCGTTCTCTTCCGCCTGCGCTGCGTCCACCGCTGCGTCCGCCTGCGACTGGCTCTTGATGTCGATCTTCCAGCCGGTCAGCTTTGCGGCAAGGCGCGCGTTCTGTCCTTCCTTGCCGATGGCAAGCGACAGCTGCGAATCCGGCACGATGACGCGCGCGGCTTTTTCATCTTCATTGACATAGACCATCAGCACCTTCGCAGGGCTCAGAGCCTTTGCGATATAGATCGCGCTGTCGGAATCGTACTCGATGATGTCGATCTTCTCGTTGTGCAGTTCGTTGACGATGCGCTCCACGCGCGCACCGCGCGGACCGACGCATGCGCCGACCGCATCGACCTGCGGATCGGTCGAGAAGACGGAGACCTTGGTGCGGAAACCCGCTTCGCGCGCGATGGACTTGATCACCACCGTGCCGCTCTGGATCTCGGGGACCTCAAGTTCGAAGAGGCGCTTCACAAGACCGGGATGCGTCCGGCTCACGACAACCTGCGGGCCTTTGTTATCCTTGCGCACTTCCAGCACATAGACCTTGATGCGCTCGTTCATTTCGTATTCCTCGCCGGGGATCATCTCGTTCGCTGTCAGGATGCCGTCCGTCTTGCCGAGCTCGACGTATGCGTTGCCCTTCTCCACGCGCTGCACGATCGCCGTAAGAATCTCGTTTTCCTTCTCAATGTATTCATCATAGATGTTGCCGCGTTCCGCCTCGCGGATGCGCTGCACCATGACCTGCTTCGCGGTCTGCGCCGCAATGCGTCCGAAGTCCTTCGTAAACGCCTCCTCTTCGAGCACGTCGCCGAGCTCATAGAGCGGATTGATCTTCTTTGCGCGTTCCAGCGAGATCTCCTGCGACGGGGTCTCGACCTTCTCGACAACGGTCTTGCTCGCGTAGATGTGATACTCGCCCGTATCGCCGTCGACCTCTGCGCGGACGTTTGCGGTTGAGTTGTAGTTGCGCTTGTATGCGACGATCAGCGCCGCTTCAAATGCGGAGAGCAGCACGGATTTCTTGATGCCGCGTTCTTTCTCCAGCGCGTTCAGTGCTTCGATAAATTCTGCGTTCATGGTTCTTTCCTTTCTCAATAAACCTATTCAAAAATGTCAGTTAAACCGGATGTTCGGACGGACGAGCGCACAGTCCTTCTTTTTGACGGTCAGCGCTTCCCCCGATTCCGTTTCGACGGTGAAGCTTTCCGCATCGAACGCGGTGAGCGTTCCGATCCACTGCTTCCTGCCGTTTTGCGGCGCGTAAAGCTTGATCTCGAGTTCCGTGCCCATTGCGCGTTCAAAGTCGCGGTCCTTCTTCAAAGGCCGGTCGATGCCGAGTGAAGAGACCGAAAGCACATATTCCGATTCGATCGGATCCTTCTCGTCAAGGATCGGTTCGATCGCGCGGCTCACCGTCTCGCATTCGTCGATCGTGACACCGCCGGGCTTATCGATATAGAACGTCAGCACCCAGTCGCCGTATTCCTTTTGATATTCGACGTCGCAGAGCTCAAAGCCCATCGATTCGATCTTTCCCCTGCAAAGCTGTTCGCAGATCTCAGTCGTTTTCATGCCCTTTCCTCTCTCAAAACGAAAGAGTGGGATCTCCCCACTCCTTCAAGTTCAACATTCCAACAGAAGCAGTATACCATACTGTTTCCGAGAATGCAAGCATTATTTCGCCAAACGGTCGAACTTCTCGAACAGGCGCTCCTCGTCCTCGTCCGGCTTCTCCTCGCGCGGCTTGAAGAGCTGCGTTTTTGCATAGTGCGCAAGCGCCACATAGGAGAGTCCGATCGAAGCCGACAGCACCGCAATGTTCCACGGCTCGATCACATCAAATACGAAGCTCAACAGCGTCAGCACGGTGCCGAAGGCAAACAGTCCCGTCGCCGTCTTGCCGTACCAGTCGGAATACGCGACCTTTCGCTGTTTCAGCATGATCATACCGCCGACCACCATCAGGATCTCCTTGACGGCGACGAGGATCACCAGCGTCAGATAGATCCAGAAAAGTGAGCCCTCCCATTTGCCGATCAGGATCACGACGAGCGCCGTGATCGCCATCAGCTTGTCCGCAAGCGGGTCCAAAAGCTTTCCCACCGGCGTGACCCAGTTGAATGTCCGCGCCAGAAAGCCGTCCAGCACGTCTGTCACAAACGCCAGCACAAAGATGCCGAGCGCCCAGAGATAATTCTGCGGGTGCGGAATCCTCGCGGTCAGAAACAGCCAGGCGAACACGCCAACCATGGCGATGCGGATCGATGAAAGAATATTCGGAATATGCTTCATTCAGATACTGACGTCCTCTACATAGATTTCCCGAACGGCGTTCCGGTCAGCGACGGGCTCCGCCTTCGGCGCGGGCTCCGGTTCGTTCTTTTTCCGTTCCTGCTCGTCGCGCCAATCGAAATACTTCATCGCGACCTGCGGCAGCAGCGCATAGCTCAGCACATCCTCCTCGCTTCTTGCGCGGTCGCCGAGCTCCGCCTTGTACTTATCAAGCTCCGGCTCCAAAAGGTCGGCGGGACGGCATTCGATAACCTTCTCGTCGCCGATCGCCATCTTGCGCACTTCTTCGTTGACCGGTCCCGGAAGCCTGCCGTATTCGCCGCGAAGGAGCGCCTTCGAGTTGTTCGGGAAGGTCTTGTATCTTCCGACGAGCACATTGAACACCGCCTGCGTGCCGACGATCTGACTGGTCGGCGTGACGAGCGGCGGATAGCCGAAGTCCTTGCGGACACGCGGGATCTCGGCCAGCACGTCGTAATACTTATCCTCTGCGCCGGCGTCCTTGAGCTGCTTGATCAGGTTCGAGAGCATGCCGCCCGGCACCTGGTACAGAAGCGTGTTCGTATCGACGCGCAGAGACTTGTCGGAGATCAGACCGTCCTGCTTCAGGCGTTCATAGACCTGACGGAAATACTTAGCGCATTCCGAAAGCGCGTTGAGGTCCAGTCCGGTGTCGCGCTCTTGTCCCTTGAGCGTTGCGACAAGCGATTCGGTCGCAGGCTGACTTGTGCCGTTTCCCAAGGGGGACAGTGCCGTGTCGACGATGTCAACGCCCGCTTCCGCAGCCTTCAGGAGCACCATGTCGCCCGTTCCGGTCGTGTTGTGCGTGTGCAGATGGATCGGAATACCGACCTCGGCTTTGAGCTTTTTCACCAAAGAGTATGCGTCGTACGGGAGCAGAAGATTCGCCATATCCTTGATGCAGATCGAATCCGCGCCCATCTGGGCAAGCTCCTTCGAAAGCTTTACAAAGTATTCTTCGCTGTGCACCGGCGAGGTCGTGTAGGAGATCGCCGCTTCACAGAAACCGCCGTATTTTTTGGTGTACCTGATCGCTGCTTCGAGGTTTCTCGGATCGTTCAGCGCGTCAAAAATACGGATCACGTCGATGCCGTTTTCGATCGCCTTGCAGCAGAACTGCTCGACGACGTCGTCCGCATAGTGCTTGTAGCCCAGGATGTTCTGTCCGCGGAAGAGCATCTGAAGCTTCGTGTTCGGCAGCGCCTTCCGAAGCGTACGAAGGCGCTCCCACGGATCCTCGTTGAGGTAACGAAGGCAGGAGTCGAACGTTGCGCCGCCCCAGACCTCGAGCGACCAGTAGCCGATCGCGTCGAGCATTTCACAGGCGGGCAGCATCTCCTTGGTGGTCATGCGCGTCGCGGCAAGCGACTGGTGCGCGTCACGCAGGATGGTATCCGTAACAAACAGTTTTCCCATGATCGATCCTCCTTAATGTCCGAACAGCGACAGGAAAATGCCGGCTGCGATCGCCGAGCCGATGACGCCCGCCACGTTGGGACCCATTGCATGCATCAGCAGGAAGTTCTTCGGATTCTCCTTCTGACCGACGACCTGGCTGACTCGCGCCGCCATCGGAACGGCGGACACGCCCGCGGAGCCGATCAACGGATTGATCTTATCCCGCAGGAACAGGTTCATGAACTTCGCCAGCAGTACGCCGCCGCAGGTGCCGCCGATGAACGCGACGATGCCGAGCGCGACGATGACGAGCGTGGACAGCTGCAAAAACGTTGCGCCTGTCGCCGTTGCGCCGACGCACACGCCGAGGAAGATCGTAACGATATTGCAAAGCTCGTTCTGCACGGTCTTCGAAAGACGCTCGGTCACACCGGATTCCTTAAAGAGGTTGCCGAGCATCAGACAGCCGACCAGGGGTGCAGCGGACGGAACCAGCAGCGCGACGAAGATCGTGACGACGATCGGGAACAGGATCTTTTCGGTCTGCGAAACCGAGCGAAGCTGCGACATGACGATCTGCCGTTCCTTCTTTGTCGTCAAAAGCTTCATAAACGGCGGCTGAATGACCGGCACCAGCGCCATGTATGAATACGCCGCAACCGCGATCGGCCCCAGATAGCTCGGTGCGAGCCGTGAAGTGACGAGGATCGCCGTCGGACCGTCCGCGCCGCCGATGATGCCGATGGATGCCGCAATGTTCTGCAGCGGCGTGCCGTCGGTCGGGATCCACTGGAACGCAAGAATTGACAGCGCAAACGCGATGTAGATGCCGAGCTGCGCCGCTGCGCCGAGAAGCAGGCTCTTCGGGTTCGCGATCAAGGGACCGAAGTCCGTCATCGCGCCGACGCCCATGAAGATGAGGCACGGATAGATGCCCAGCTTGACGCCGAGATACAGATAATCCAAAAGCCCTGTCTTGTGGATGTCACCGAGCTGCGCCCACTGGATCACACCCTGTTCGGCGTTATTTGCGCCGAGTCCGAACAGCTCCTCATGGAACAGATCCGCACCGGGCAGGTTGGTAAGCAGCATGCCGAACGCAATCGGAACGAGCAGCAACGGCTCGAACTTTTTCACGATCGCAAGGTACAGAAGCACACACGCGATCGCAATCATGATCAGGCATTTCCAGTTGTCCCCCTGAAAGAACCGCGCAAAGCCGGTCCCCGTGAGAAATTCGGAAATGGTTTCCCAAATGGCTTCCATAGGCGCCCCCGATCAGGCGATGGTGCACAGAAGCGCGCCGCTTTCGACCGAAGAACCCTTGGCAACGCCGATGGACGTGACCTTGCCCGCGCAGGGTGCAAGAATCTCGTTTTCCATCTTCATGGCTTCGAGGATCATGAGTTGCTGTCCCTCTTTGACGACGTCGCCGGGATTCACGTTGACCTGCAGGATGTTGCCGGGCATCGGGCTTCTTACCTCGGTGCCTGCGCCTGCGGGCGCTGCCTTCACGGGCTCTGCCGCCTTCGGCGCCTGCGCGGCGGTCTTTGCGTCGATCTCTTCGACTTCGACTTCATATTTGGTTCCGTTGACATTGATCAAAAACTTACGCATGGTTTCTATCCCCCTTAATCCACTTTTTTAAACGATACGATACGGATCCCGCTGACGCCTTCGCCCAGCACGGACGCGATGGCAGCCGCTGCCGCCGCCTTGATCTCACCCAGGTTTCCCTCCGATACGGGCGCAGCCGATTCCTGCTTTGCTTCCTGTACGGGCGTTTCTTTTTTCTTTCCGACGCCGCGCATGATCGCTCCCATGATCTTGATGATCACGATCAGCGCGATCAGTCCGGCAAAGACGATCCCGAGTCCCAGGAGAAACGTAATCAGCGTCGACGAAAGAGCGGCTCCTCCTTCAAATGACATAATCTGAACCTCCATTCTTCCGGAAAAGACCAACCATCAATCTTTCCCTCTTAATATTATATTCGACATAAATCCTTTTTTCCCTCTTACGGATTATAAATAGTATACATTCAATTCCGTTATACGTCAACTCCTCTGCATACAATTTGCCGAACCTGCGCATCCTCAGCATATGCTGACACTGTTTTTACGCGCGGTCTTCTTAGACCTCTTTGTACTGCTGATCCTGCGGCTCACCGGCAAGCGTCAGGTGAGCGATCTGCAGCCGTACGACCTTCTGATGACGCTGATCATCGCGGACCTTGCGAGCACGGCGATCGCGGACACGGACATTCCGCTGTTATACAGCATAGTGCCGATCCTTGCGCTGTACCTTGTACAGCAGGTGATCGCAAAGCTGTGCTTAAAATCTTCCGCAGCCCGAAGGCTTATATGCGGCACGCCGCAGATTCTGATCCTGGACGGCGTTTTGCAGGAGAAGATCATGCAGCGCACGAACTACACGGTGCGGGATCTTCTGGACAGTCTCAGAAGCAAGGACATCTTTGACGTCGGCGAGGTCGCTTACGCGATTCTCGAGACAAACGGCACGGTGAGCGTGCTCGAAAAAGCTCAGTTTCAGAAGCCGAACAAGCAGGAGCTCCACCTTGAACCCGGTTCCGCAGCGCTTTCGCACCTTCTGATCCTCGAAGGCAAGGTTCAAAAGAGCGGCCTCGAAACGCTGCACCTTGAACGAAAGGACGTGGAGACGCTGCTGAAAAGCCACGGGCTTGCGCTCAAAAACATCTTCTTCGCGCAGATGAACGGCGACGGCGAGATGCACATCCAGCTGGACCGCAGAAACCAAAGCCGGGTAATGAGCTTTACGGCGGGAGAATGAATTGCGGCAGCGCCGCATGAAAGGGTTTTCAATGGGATTTTCACTTTTCCGAACGACGATGACGTTTCTCATCTGCTGCTTTCTGATCATGCTGTTTCTGCTGCCGTCCGCGGTCCTTACGCAGTTTTCAAAGGACGTCAACGAACTGATCGACGCCGCCGAAACAGCACTCCTTACGGATGATCTCGAAACCGCAGAGCAGCACTGCAATGTGCTCAATACACTGATGCGCGAACAGATGCCGGTCCTCGAGCGTTTTTTGAACCATTCGAACATCGACTCGCTCGACGCCCATTTCGAGATCGCTGCGTTTTCCATTCGCATCGGGGATTCGGATACCGCAGCCGAAGCGCTTGCCGAAGCGCGTTCCGTTCTCAAGCGCATCGAAGGGATCGAACTTTTTTCGTGGAATAATCTGCTTTAGTCATTGCCTTGCTTTCAATCATGTGGTATACTTTATATAATATCAGCTTTACCTGATCTTTCTGTCCCAAATGCCGTCTCGCACAGCGGGCAGCGGAAGTGCACTTTAGACGCACGCACGGAAAAATCGGCGGAAGCTGAAAAAACCGGGCTGTTGAAAAAACTGTTTTTTCGACAGACCGTGAACGAAGTGAGGTATCCGCATGAACGCAGGCGATCTTTCCCGGCTGATCCCCGCTGCGCGCAAAGGGAAACCGGATCTTGTGATCCGCAACGCGCGTGTGATCAATGTTTTCACCAACGAGATCACGGAAACGAATGTCGCAGTTTTCGGCGATACCGTCATCGGCGTCGGAAACTATTCCTGTGAAAACGAATACAACGCCCACGGCGCATACCTTGCGCCGGGGTTTATCGACGGGCATGTACACATCGAAAGCTCGATGGTCACGCCCGCTTCTTTTGCGCAGGTGATCCTGCCGAAGGGCACGACCTCGATCATTGCCGATCCGCATGAGATCGCAAACGTCGCAGGGACCGAAGGGATCAAAGCGATTCTGGCGCTTTCCGAGGATCTCCCGCTGGACATTCATTTCATGCTGCCCTCGTGCGTGCCCGCAACGCCGTTTGAGCACAGCGGCGCTACGCTCTCCGCCGTTGATCTTGCGGCGTTCAAGGATGATCCGATGGTGCTCGGACTCGGGGAGGTTATGGACTACCCCTCCGTCGTCGCCTGCGCGCCGGATATGCTCGAAAAGCTGGCGTACTTCTCCGACCGCCCGATCGACGGACACGCGCCGATGCTGACCGGCAAAGCGCTGAACGCTTACTGTCTCGCCGGCCCGCGCACCGACCACGAATGCTCGAACTTCGCGGAGCTCAAGGAAAAGCTCAGAAGCGGCATGGTGATCCTGATCCGTATGGGTTCGGCGGCAAACGGTGTCAAAGAGATGTTCGACGGGATCGTTTCGGAGGGACTGCCCACCGACCGCATCTGCTTCTGCACCGACGATAAGCACCTCGAAAACATCCGTTCCGAAGGTCACATCAACCACATCGTGAACGCTGCGATCTCCCGCGGGATACGCCCGCTCGACGCGATCCGCATGGCGACGCTGAACACCGCAAACGCCTTCGGGCTGAAGCATGTCGGGGCGATCGCGCCCGGCTATCGTGCAAACTTCGTTTTGTTCAATGATCTGCATACGATCGAGCCGCACGCGGTCTTTGCAAACGGCAGGCTCGTCGATACGGGCGCGGCGATCCATTCCCCCGCCGTCCCGGAAACCGTGAAGAACAGCGTGCATGCCGCGCCCGTCGGACCGGACGATCTGAAGCTCAGGGCAAAGCCCTTCATGCCGATCATCGAAACCGTTCCGCATCAGCTCGTGACACGGCTCGTGACCGGCGTCGTACCGACCGACGAGGACGGTTATTTCGTCCCGGAGGACGGGCTCAACAAGCTTGCGGTCATCGAGCGTCACCATGCCACCGGAAACATCGGCGTCGGCATTGTGGAGGGCATGCATATCCGGGGCGGCGCGATTGCCGCGACCGTCGCGCACGATTCGCACAACATCGTGGTCGTCGGTGACAACGACGGCGATATGATCTTCGCCGCGGAAACGCTGAAAGCCTGCGGCGGCGGATTCACAGTCGTATCGAACGGCGAAGTGAAAGCGCTTTTAGAGCTTCCCGTCGCAGGGCTGATGAGCGACGCGCCGGTGGATACCGTGCTCGAAAAACAGCGCGCGCTGCTTGACGCAGCGCATGCGCTCGGCGCGGACGACGCCTGCGATCCCTTGGTGCTGCTCTCCTTCCTTGCGCTGCCGGTCATTCCCGAGGTGCGGCTCACCGACTGCGGGCTCTTTGATGTCCGCACAATGTCCTTCCTCTACCAAAACGAAAGGTAAAAGCATATGTGCCTTTTTCAGAAAAAACAGCCGTTTACACAGTCCGAACATGAGGTCTGGCGGGCACAGTGGCAAAGCCTGTTCCCGCCGGAATGCCGCAACGTGCCCGTCACCGTCGACGGCACGACCGAGATCGCCTATGTGCTGGTCGGGCACAACGCCATGATGCTGCAGGACGGACTTCTGATGCAGGCGGCATTCTTCGACGTGTGTGAGTTGTTCCAGAAGGCCGGCTATCACGTCATCTGGCTGATGCGCTGCACGCAGGACATTCATAACGGGTATCTGAAGCGTAAAAAAACCGAGGACGGCGGCAAGCGCATGCACTGGCTTTGGAAGAGCCCGACGACGAATTTCGGACGCTGGAGCTCGGATCAGAAGCACGCTTCCATCCTTCTCCAGATCGAAGAACTGCCGGAAGAGGGGCCGATCGGCTGTCATAAGAAGGTCCTGCAGCGCGTGATCTGGGCGGAAAGCGACGATCCCGAACGCATGGTGCCGAAACGTACGACCTTTACGACTGTCAACGTCCCCGATACCCCGCCGGAGCTTGTCCGATGGCTGAACGGCGAAACGCTGAGCACATTTCAGGATTGATCATTTATGCGTACGCCTCCCCTTTTTTGATCGGGGGAGGCGTTTTTCGGTTTCTTATGAATCATGATTTTTAAGGATATTGATTCTATCAGGTTTCTTAAGTATATGGATTTTAATGATATGTATATAGATTATAAAGTATATTGATTATTCTTAAGCATCATTATTCTTATAAGTATATTGATGATAAAGTATATTGATTTTTCTTATGTATCATTCTTCTTATTATCATTATTCTTATATAGAATAATACGCCGTTTTTGACGGAAATTCTTTTTTTGAAATGTGAAAAACTGCGGACATTTTTCCCGGAAAAAAAGGACTGCCCGAAAGGCGGTCCTTTGCTTGTCGAAAAGATCTTTTATTTCATTTTCAGGCGGTAAATCCGACAAAGAATCTCCCGCAAGATCAAAGCTTTTTGAGATTCTTCGCTTTGCAACGTTCTTGCCCTCCGTTTGCAAGGGCAGTCGTATAATAAGTGTAACGATCTTTCCCTCCCGGTGCAGGGGGAAGCATCAACCGGATTATCGTTCTTCGCGGAAGTACGGAAGTCCGAGGCTTTGCGGCGGCTGATTCTCGCGCTTCTTGCGAAGCGAAACGATGATCAGCACCAGCAGCGTGACCACATACGGTGCAAGCTTATAGAGTTCCTTGACGCCGAGCGGCAGCGAAAGGTGCTCGGAAAGAATGATGAGCCCGCCGAACAGGATCGAGGCGAAGATGCTGATGCTCGGACGCCACGTCGTGAAGATGACCAGCGCGATCGCAAGCCAGCCGCGGTCGCCGAAGCCTTCGTTCGCCCAGGTGCCGTGCGCACACTCCATGACGTAGTAGAGCCCGCCGAGACCCGCGATCATGCTGCCGACGATGGTCGCAATGTACTTGTACCGCGTAACGTTGATGCCCGCCGCATCCGCGGTCGCCGGGTTTTCGCCGACCGCGCGGAGCTGCATGCCCTTGCGGGTGAACCGCAGAAACAGCGATGCGAGGATCGCGATGCCGATGCCGAGATATGCGAGCCAGCCGGGATGCTTGCCGTCGCCGAAGAAGTTACAGGTCGCCGCGAACGTGAGGCTCGGGACTTCGCTGTGCGCGAGCTTGATCAGCGAGCCGCCGAAGAAGTTCCCGAAGCCGACGCCGAACATCGTCATGGCAAGACCGGTGACGTTCTGATTCGCTCGCAGCGTGACCGTCAGGAAACAGTACAGAAGTCCCATAAGAAACGAGCCCAGAAGGCAGCAGAGCATCGG
>JAFOQN010000051.1 GCA_017393775.1 Clostridia bacterium | reverse complement strand
GCGCGTTCTTACTCATTTCTGACTCCTCTCTCCCGTCTGGCTTCTGCGGTATTCCGTTCTTATTCCGTCAGCGCCGCTTTCAGCGCGGCGATCTGCGCTGCCGTCATGCCGGCGTTCTGAAGGAACCTCTCCGCGTATACGGAAAGATCCGCGGTTCCCGGATCGACCGCGCCGTCGCCGATCACGCTGTTCAGCATCGGAAGAAAAACGCTTTCCGCGATCACGTCATAGCGCTTTGCGTCGGTCTCCCTTGTAATTCCGTAGTAGTTGGCGTAGGTGATCATGTAGTCGCCGACGATCTCGTCATAGCTTGCGCCGCAGAGCATTTCAAGAAGCATGCAGACGAAGCCGGTGCGATCCTTTCCCTCCGTGCAGTGGACGAGATACGGCCCCTCGTGCTCCGTCATGGCGATCAGTCCGTTTGCGACCTTCGCGCGGAAATCCTCGGAGCTGTAATTCATGTTCAGCGTCAGCAGAAGCACGTCGCCGCCGTTATACAGCGACAGAAAATGCGGCGAGTTGAAATCTGCCGCCGCAACGTAATTCCGTATCTTCTCCTCCGTATCGGCAAGGTTCACGATGCAGCGGACGCCGGCTTCTTTGCACAGCGCGTCGACGTACGGCGCGCGGTTATGCTGATTGTCGCACGGAGACGCCGCGCGGTACAGCGTGTTCTCCCTGAGATTTCCGACCTGCACGCTTCGGAAATTGGCGAAGACGGCGTCGCTTGAAAACCGTTCACGCTCGTCCCGATAGTGAATGTCCCTTGCGTTCTGAACGTCGGAAAACGCGCCGCGTTCGGATCGCGTGATCGTTGCCGTGTCGGTTTCGCGCAGCTGCGCGCGCGTATAGAGATCGTCGCCGTTGTTGACGCAGACCTTGACGTAGGGATAGCCCGGATACGCGACGACGAGCGGCTCGCCGGTCAGCGTATAGTACCCGTTGTAATACGGAATTCCCGAAAGGGAATACCCGTTTGAAAACGTCACGTCGACCGCGTCGCCGTATGCAAAGCCGAGCTGATTGAACGCCTCGATCGTAAGATCGATATAAACGCCGCCGAACTCCTCTTCATGCAGGATCGCGCGGTCCGTCGCCTGCGGCACGGGGTCGGACGGTTCGTTTTTGCAGCCGATCGTGCCGAGCAGAAGGCATCCGATCAGCAAAATTGCCGAAATGCTCTTTTTCATGTGATTTCTACTCCCTCCCGGATGATCAGATTTCCCGCCGGTCGATCCGCTTGCGCGAGGACGAGATCGCGCCGTTCGGGCAGACCAGCAGGCAGAGATGGCAGCCCACGCATTTGCTTCCGTTCAGAACGGGTCTGCGGGTTTCATCGAGCCGCAGCGCCTGATGCCCGCCGTCCGCGCAGGAGACGACGCACCGTCCGCAGCCGATGCACTTCTCACGGTGAAACTTCGGAAAGACCACCGTATCGCGCTCCAGAACGTCCGTGGTACTGCTTACGGAATCCAGCGCAAGCCCCTGCGCTTCGCGAACGTTTGCGAAGCCCTTTGCCTTTAGGTAATACGCAAGGCCCGATTTGAGATCGTCGATGATGCGGTAGCCGTACTGCATGACGGCCGTGGTTACCTGCAGGCTGCCCGCGCCGAGCAGAATGAACTCCAGCGCGTCGCGCCACGTCTCGATCCCGCCCATGCCCGAGATATGCATGCCGGACAGGTTTTGATTCTGCCCGAGCTCCGCAATGAAGCGCAGCGCGATCGGCTTGACCGCGTTGCCGCTGTATCCGCCGACCGCGGATCTGCCGCGCACCGCAGGCGAGGAAACGTAGGTGTGCGGGTTGACGCCGACGATGCTTTTGATCGTGTTGATCGCCGCAATGCCGTCCGCGCCGCCGCGCTTTGCCGCCTCTGCCGCAGGGCTCATGCGCGCCTCGTTCGGCGTAAGCTTTGCAAGGATCGGCAGCTTCGTTCCGCGCCGTGCCGCCGCGGTAAAGCGCTCGACGAGCTCCGGCACCTGTCCGATGTCCGAGCCGAGCCCTTCATCCATCATGTTCGGGCAGGAGAAATTCAGCTCGATCGCGTCCGCGCCGTTCTCCTCGCAAAGCCGGCTGAGCTCCTCCCACTCCGCGTCGTTCTGCCCCATGATCGAGGCAAGAATGAATTTGGTCGGATAATTCCGCTTGAGATGCCGGAAGATCTCCATGTTCTCGGCGACGCTGTGGTCGGAAAGCTGCTCGATGTTCTTGAATCCGATGATGCTGCCGTTGTCGCCGGTGATCGCGGAAAAGCGCGGCGACGCCTCATGAATATCGAAGGAGCAGATCGTTTTGAAGCAAGCGCCTGCCCAGCCCGCCTCAAACGCACGGGCGCACATATCGTAGGTGCTTGCCACGACCGACGAGGACAGCAGAAACGGGTTTTCGAGCGGGATGCCGCAAAGCTCCGTTTCGAGGATCGAAGCGTCCTTCGGCATCGGTTCGTCCAGATACGGGCGCACCTCGTCATGCAGGCGCGTCAAAAGCGAACGGATCGGAACCTCGCCGCTTCGCACGCACGCGGCTTCGCAGGGCGCGCCGCAAACGATGCAGGGATCGGACGCCGGAAACCGCAGCGCCGCGGCCTGCTCGTTGTCGAACCAAATGCTGCGCAAAAGCGCCGCGGGATCGCACGCTTTGCAAACGTCGGAACACGGCGCGTCGTGGCACAGCGCGCAGCGGATCATATCGGAACGCATGATGTTTCTTTCGTAAAGCATAGCCCTGTCCTCCTGTTTTTGATCGGGATCGTGTTTCGTTCCGGAGATCCTTCAAACTGTTTCAGGCGCGGTCGGCGCATTGACGCGGCGGCGTCCGCTCATTGTCGGAAGACGATCCAGTTGTGCGACCACGGCACCGGAAGCCCGAACAGCGTCACGACACGGTCCGCCGCGTTCCGATACCAAGAATAGTTCCATCCCGCGCCCATGTCCATATACAGCGCGTTGGTCACGCCGAGGCGCTGCAGCTCCTCTAAAAACGCCTCGAAATGCAGCATGTTGACGGAATCGATGATGCAAAGATGCCCGTTCAGCTCCGCAAGCGTCCGGTAGCAGCGCGCCCGCGGCCGGTCAAAGCGCATGACGATCTCTCCGTCCCTGATCAGCCCGTACTGCATAAACCCGCTCCCGCCGGCGTCCGCCGCGTCCCTGATCGCTTTCCTCGGGTCGTCAAACTCGAACGAAAAGCGGCCGTCGGCGAACGTAAACGCCGCAAAGCTGTCTTTGTTGTACGGGCTTTCATAGAGCACGCCGTTTACGGCATGATCGCCCTCCACGTTTTCCTGCGTAAAGCTTAAGCTCACCGTATGCTGAAACGCCGCGCCGCTGCACCACGTGACGGATCCGTCCGATTTGGACGGGCGCGTCCCGCACGCAAGACCGACCTCGGAATACTTGGGGAAGATGACGTACACCGTGCCGGTATTGTAGACGACGGTCTCCTCTGCCGGAAGGATCTCCGCCGCCTGCATGTCCGAGGCGTCGATGCTGTCCGGGATCTTCACGTGATACTGGGATACGAGCCCCATAAAGATGAAGATAAACGCGGGGATCACGAAAAACGAGGATGCGTACAGGATGCGGTACAGCACGCGAAGCGGTTTGCGTTTCAGCTTCTCCGGTCCCCACAGATACACGATCAGCGTGACGATCTCGAGAATCGCCAGGGTC
>JAFOQN010000050.1 GCA_017393775.1 Clostridia bacterium | reverse complement strand
GTACGCGACGATCAGCCCGACGATGCCGACGAGCGTACCGACGGCGATAACGGGTCCCGCGGCGCGCGCGCTGAAGATCCCCAGCACGGCGGCGGTCCAGTAGATCAGCGAGAAGCAGATCCACATGATCCCGTTCGCGCGGTTATAGGCGGGCACGTCCGTGATCTCATTTTCTTTCACCGTGCTGCCGGACCAGAACCACATCGGCTTTTTACGCGTCCATGCGAAAATGCCGATCCCCGTGAAAAAGGAGGCGAGCGGAACGAGGATGCAGAGCATCACGATGCTGTCCTTGTTCATAGTGTGCTCCTTTCATGCGGCTCTGCCGCAATTCATATCGGCAAAGCCGACAATTCATGACGCGCAGCTTCAATTCACGGCGAAGCCAATTCATGTCCGTTAGGACAATTCATGGCGTGAGCCAATTCATGAACGCAGTTCAACTCACCAATGAATTGCGACTTGCGGCGCATGAATAGTGCCTGATGACACATGAATTGCATCTACGATGCGTGAATTGTGTCTGCGACACATGAATAGCGCTTACGACGCATGAATTACGCCTTGCGGCGGATCAATTCACGCGTACATCTTGCCGAGGATAAAGTTTGCAAGCCGCGCGGGGAGGATCTTCACCAGGATCAGCACCGCCGAGTAGGCGATGCCGACCGAACAGAATGGCTTCGGATTCTTTTGACGCGACAGCTTCAAAAACCGATTTGCGATCCGGTCCGGCGACATGCCGTGCTGTTCGTCGTGCTCCATCTTGGCGACGGACTTCACCTCGTTCGGATACAGTGTTTCGTTGACAGGATTCTTTTCGCGCATCGCGGTAAAGTCCGTCTTGACGTCGCCCGGAAGCACGGCGGCGACGCGGATGCCGGTGCCCTTAAGCTCGTTCCGAAGCGCCATGACTACGCTGTTGATCGCGGCCTTCGCTGCCGAATAGAACGCCTGATACGGGATCGGCGTGACCGCGGCGACGGAGGAGGTAAAGAGCACATGTCCCTTGCTTTCGCGCAGCGTGGGTAATGCCGCCTTTAAGACCCGGACAGCTCCGAACAGGCAGACGTCGAACTGCTTTTTGGCGGCGTCGATCTCGGTTGTCTCCACAGGACCGGAGATGCCGAAGCCAGCGTTCAGAACGAGCACGTCGATGCGTCCTGCGTCGCGTAAAACGAGCGCAATTGCCTGCTTGCACTGCGCTTCGTCTGTTACGTCACAGGGAATATGAACGGCGTTCCCGGTTGTCTCACCGCGTCTGCTGAGATCATAGACACGGTCGCCTGCGCGTGAAAAAGCGGCTGCTGCCGCTTTCCCGATTCCTTTGGACGCACCGGTGATAACGGTGACTCGTTTTTCAGATGCCATATTCGGTGAACACCTCTTTGATGATGCCGAGCGCCTCGTCCAGAAGCGCTTCCGTATGCGTCGCCATGTAGCTTGTCCGCAGCATGCACTCGCTTGGATGCACGGCAGGCGGCAGGACCGGGTTCACATAGACGCCGCGATCAAAGAGCGCCTTTTCCACGCGAAGCGTGGTTTCGAGGTCGTGTGTATAGAGCGGAATGATCGGCGTCGTGCTCTCGCGGATCGCGATGCCTTCGCGCCGGAGACCGTTTCGCATGTACATCGAAAGTTCCGTAAGCCGCTTCGGCAGCTCCGGCTGCTCGATCAGAATGTGCAGCGCTTCCGTGACGGTCGCGCAGGAGGCAGGGGGGATGGACGCGCAGAAGATGAACGGTCGTGACGTATGCCGCACATAATCTACGATCTCTTCCTTTGCCGCCATAAAGCCGCCGATGCCGGCGAGCGACTTCGAGAACGTGCCCATAATGATATCTACTTCGTCCGTTAGCCCGAAATATGACGCCGTACCGCGACCGCCTTCGCCAAGAACGCCGAGACCGTGCGCATCGTCCACCATGACACGCGCGCCGTACTTCTTTGCAAGGCGTACGATTTCCGGAAGATTCGCGATATCGCCGCCCATCGAAAAGACACCGTCGGTGACGATCAGCCGTCCCGCTTTGTCAGGGACGTTCGAAAGCTTCTTTTCGAGGTCTTCCATGTCGTTATGGCGATAGCGCACCATATCGGCATAGGAGAGCTTGCAGCCGTCATAAATGCTTGCGTGGTTTTCGCGGTCGCACAGAACGACGTCGCCGCGTCCTGCGATCGCGCTGATGATCCCGAGGTTCGATTGAAATCCGGTTGAGAAGGTCATACAGGCTTCCTTGCCGAGGAATGCGGCAAGCTCGCGTTCGAGCTGCGTATGCAGAACAAGCGTGCCGTTCAAAAAACGCGAACCGGCGCAGCCGGAGCCGAACTTTCTGATCGCTTCAACCCCCGCTTCGATGACGCGCGGATGCGTGGCAAGACCCAGATATCCGTTCGAGCCCAGCATGATGCGGCGCTTGCCTTCCATGATGACTTCAGGCGCCTGCATGGATTCCAGCTCGTGGAAATACGGGTAGATGTTCTTCTCGCGGATTTCATCCAGAACAGGATTGTGACATTTGGAGAAAAGATCCATAGGATCCTCCTTTCCTGAAAAACTCCAATAAAAGATTATAATACGATTGTGTTGAAATTGCAAGAAAGATATACAGTCTTGTTGCGTTGTGTGCAACGAAAACAGTATTTGTT
>JAFOQN010000049.1 GCA_017393775.1 Clostridia bacterium | reverse complement strand
TGCTTCCTGACGCCTCTGATGACGCGGATCACGATGAGCGCAATGCCGCCGAGAATGAGCAGCGTCACAAAGATGATCGGGGAATTGCCGAGGAAGCCCGCTGCGCAGCTCTTGCAGCTGTCGCCGACGTCCGAAAGGCTTTCCTTGAACCGGCGGGAGACCTCCTGCCCGAAGGTTTCCTTCTCGACCGGCGTTTCCTTTTCGACCTCATTGACGGTGAGACTGACGGAGGACAGCGCGACCTGGTCGTCGTAGGTGCGCAGGATCGCTTCATACGATTCGATCTCATAGCGGACGTGGGTCAGACGGTCCTGCACGGTGATGATGTCCTCGACGGTCGTCGCCTTTGCGAGGATCTCCATCAGCGCGTCCTGCTCGGTGCGCAGCGCCTTCAGGTGCTGTTCGGAATCGACGTAGCTCGTCGTGACGTCCTTGAGCCCCGTGTTGAGCTCGGTCACATTGCCGAGGTCGGAGACCGTGTTCAAAAACGTGTCAAGCTGTTCCGCCGGGATGCGGATCGTGTAGCGCGCGTAGCGGAGCTGCTGACCGTTCTTATAGCCGCGGTTGCCGACGCTGCTGGATTCGACGTAGCCGCCGAATGAGCCGATCGAAGCGGAAAGCTGATCGACGAACGTGTCGAACGCAAGCGTCTCCACGGCCATATTCGCGTTGCGGATGATCTTGCGGTTAGAAAGCGCCGGGACCTGCGCGTTCGCTGTTTTGGATTCCTCGCGGAAGCCGAGCGAGGTTTCCGCTTCCGGTTCGGCAACATAGGAATCGGCGTAGGCCTGCGGCGCGGCGTTTGAATAGGCTTCGTCGCGCGCGGCGGCTTTGCTCGCGCAGCCGAAGACGGCGCAGATGAGCGCCAGGGCAAGCATGATTGTGACGATCCGTTTCATGGCAGTTTCTCCTTTATTTGTCATTTTATATAGAATACCGGAGAGATCCGGATTCGGTTGCAGAAAAGAGCTGTTCAGAAGGTCCGAAATGTGTCATCCCGAAGAACATTTATGTGACGAAGGATCTTGAAAAACAATGGTTTTACCGGTTTTTAAAAGATTCTTCGCCTTTGGTGAAGTCATGACAGGACTTTCTGAACGGCCCCCTTTGCAAGGGATTGGGTCCACACGCCGGAAAAGACGGTCTCCGCCGGACCGGTCAGATATACATGTCCGTCTGCCTCCGACCATTCGACCGGCAGCGCGCCGCGCGCAAACTCGACCGAAACGTTCCTGCCGGTTCTGCCGCTCAAAAAGCCGGCGACCGCCGCCGCGCATGCGCCGGTCCCGCAGGCAAGCGTATTTCCCGCGCCGCGCATCCATGTGCGAAGCCGGATGCGCTCGTTCGAAATCACCTCGGCAAAACCGACGTCTGCGCCATCGGGGAACAGCGGGTCGCAGGCGATCAAAGGGCCGTATTCCTGCACATCGGCTTCGTTCCGGGAATCGGCGAATACAACCGCATGCGGCGTGCCGACGCGTATGGCAGAGCAGGAAAACGAGCGTCCGTGCGCTGTGAGATTCAGATCGATTGCGCGGCCGTCGACGCTTGCGGGAATGTCCTTTGCGTCAAGGACCGGCTTTCCGAGATCGACGCGCACGCCGTCCGGACGTCCCCCCTTCAGCAGGATGCGCGCCCGCATGACGCCCGCGCCGGTTTCGACCGTAAACGCCGTGCCGCGCACGACGCCGTTTTCGAAGCAGAAGCGGGAGAACACGCAAAGATCGATACCGTTCGGCGCGGTTTCGCTGCCGTCCGGTCCGATCACGCGCATGCGCGCGTCCGCAATCGCGGAGCGCAGCAAAACGAGCATGCCGTCCGCGCCGACACCGGTGTGCCGGTTTAAAACCTTCTCGGCAAGCGCGTTCCAGTCGACGGTTTCGACGTCCCTGCCGTCGAACAGCACAAAGTCGTTTCCGAGCCCGTGCATCTTAAAAAACTTCATTCCGCATCCTCCCCGAACAGGTCCTCGAAGATCTCATCCGCGTAGGCATGGACCGCCGATTCAAACTTCCGGTACACAACGAGAAACCGCCTGCCGCGTTCCGTAAGATGCGCGCTGCCGCCGCCTCTGCCGCCGACGGAGGATTCGAGCAGGGGAAAGCCGAGCGCGTTTTCGGCGGTCTTGACGATGCGCCAAGCCTTTGAATACGCCATACCCATGCCCATCGCCGCCTTGCGCAGCGAGTGCGTCTCGTCCACGCGTTCCAACAGCTCCGCAATGCCCGGACCGAAGATCTTTTCCTCGCCGTACACGCGTAAGCTAAGCGTATAGCGCAGCTTATTCGCCATGTTTCTCCTCCCCGCATCTCATTATATATCATCATTATATTCTGCGTTCGTAAAAAACGCAAGCAAAAAGGCAAGTTTCGGCATGCGCACGCATATCTTTTGCAGAGAAGATCAAAAAGGAGTGTTCGACATGGAGATACGAAAAACGACGCTTTTGACCGAAACGCTGTTCGGCGAGACGACGGCGCAGGCACAGATGGAGAGCGCGATCCCGCTGCCGCAGGGAAAGACGCTCGAGCGCGTGCTGTCCGCGGAGTGTGAAGCCTCGGTCGACGAGATCAGCTGTCGCGACGGCGCGATCGTCGTGACCGGCACGATGACACTGAAGCCCACGGTGGAAAGCACGGAGCGGCTGCCGTACGCGTTCGAAGCGGCGGCGGAGTTCTCGCATACGATCCGCATGGAGGGCGTCACGCCGGACATGAACGCAAGGGTATCCGCGGAGATTCCTGCGTGCAGTTTAAAGCGCGAGGACGGCGGGCTTCGCATGCAGGCGACGGTACAGCTTCGCGCCGCGGTCTTTGAGCCGAAACAGATTCCCTGCATCACGGGACTGGACGACGCAAGGGATGCGGAGATGCAGACGGCTTCTGTGACGCTGAAAAAGCGCACTCTGCTCGGCGCGCACAGCCTGCGCATGAGCGAGCCGATCGACGCGCCGCGCGGCATGACTGTGATCAAGGCGACCGGCACGCCGCTCATCAACGGGCTTGTGAAGAGCACGGAGGGCATGCTGCCGCAGGGCGAGCTGAAGCTTTGCGTGCTGTACGGCGCGGCGGACGGCGGGATCAAAAAGGAGCAGTATACGATCCCGTTTTCCGACGTGATCGCCTGCGAGCCGGGCGAGAACGCGTTCAGTTCGGCGACGCTGACGTCGCTCTCCGTCATGCTCGAGGAGGAGGGGGCGGCGACGGTCGACGCGGCGCTGTCGATCGGTGTGTACGGCTGCACCTCGGAAACACAGCGGATTGTAACCGACGCATACGACGCGGCAAGTGATTTTTCGTGCGAGATCCGGCACGCGCGGGCGGAAAACTACGAAGGCGCGTGGAGCCAGACCGTGCAGATGAACGAAACGATCCCGGTGCCCCCGCACATGAAGGACGCGTATCTGCCGCTGTATGCGGCGCTGCGTCCCGCCGTAACGCGCGTTTCGGCCCAGGACGGCAGGGGACTCATCGAGGGCGTGCTGGCGGTCACGGTTGTTTACCGCGACGACGACGGTATGAAGCAGAGCTTCACCTATGAGCTGCCGCTGTCGTTCGAGACGGAGGCAAGAGGGACGCTGCCGGTCGTGCGCGTGCGCGCGTTTGACGCGGCGCTTTCCGGCGGCGGCAGGACCGTTTCGCTTTCCGTTTCGGTCATGGTCGAAACGGAATGGTACCGGGAGATCGTGTTCGATCATGTGCCGGAGTTGGCGCCGGGAACGCCCTGCGAAACGGATTGCGGCATGCTCGTGTGGTTTGCCGATCCGGATGAAACGCTGTTTTCGATCGGCAAGCGCTTCGGCGTCCCGACCGCGCGGGTTCGTGCCTGCAACCCGAATCTATCCGAGCCGATCAAGGAGGGCACGCCGGTGCTGCTGATCCGCTCGGCGGAATGAATTCCGCTTCGCGGGTGATATCTGCTGCGCAGGTGAAATCGCCCTGCGGGCGGTGATATGTTCCGCTTGCGCGAAACGTTCGGGAGGATTCTCCGGCGGAGAATCGGAATGGATGCCCCCTCATCAGTCACCTGACGGTGACAGCTTCCCCACCGGGGGGAAGCCTCTGTATCTACTCCAAAAGCCTTCTCCCCCTTCAGGGTGGAGAAGGTGCCGTCAGGCGGATGAGGGGGAAGATCAGATGATTCTCCATCGGAGAATCACCCCGAAACATGCCCGCAGGGTATATATCACCTGCACTTTGCCGCTCAATATCCCTTATACGGGTCGATGATGCTGCCGTCGATCGCGTTGATGACGAGCAGGGGGAAATCATTGTAGTCCTGCTGTTGTGCCTGATGCTCGGAAAAACCTTTTTTCAGACGCGCCTCAGCGTACCGATCCGCATATTGGAACGCACCGGTGAAATACCAAACGGGTATGAGCAAGCCCGATTCCATATTGTTTTTCTCGCGGATACGCATCAACCCAAGCTGTACGTCGTCGATCAGAAGCGTGCCGTCCTGATGATCGTCCCATGAAAAGACGCGATTCACCTGCGCTTTGAGAATTTCCACAATTTCATCATACGGCAGCAGCGGTGTATTCACAGAGAGCACCTCGGTCGGGTTCAGCTTGCCGCTCCAGGTAAAGCCAAGAAGCGTTCCGTCCCGGTCGACTCGCGCACTGATGACCTCATCGCCCCAGTTTGAAATAAAGTAATCCTGCTGTTCCTCGGCGTTGTCATCCTCCCGATTCGAGCACCACATTGCGCAGGTCGTTGTGCACGCGCCTTCATAAACGCGTGAAAGCCGCACGGTGTAGAACCAGTGGTGCACTTCTCCTTTGGCGTCTCCGTCCTGATCCGCGTCGTTGCACCATTGCACGTCGATCACGTCGAAGGTTCCGAAGCCGTCCACGATCTGCATCGCCTTGTCGATCGCGTCCTGCGCGCTGATCGTCGCACCGTTTTGCTTCAAATGGTACTCCTCCTTGGGGATGCGCTTTGTGCCCTCGGCGATGTCCTTGAGCGTTTCAATGACCGGTGTGCTTGAACACATATTGCTATATTCGACAGACGGATACGGCTGATTTGTCTCGACATGCGCAACGGCAAGATCATACGGAGGATTGTATTCGCCGGTATTGTACTGCAATTCGTTTCATAGAATCCTCCATATCATTTTTGTAGGGATGGGCATTGCCCATCCGCACCGATGTGATTACGGACGAGCACTGCTCGTCCCTACTGGTCCTTGACGTCGATCCCCGTGCGCTCCACGCGGATCAGCGGAAACCCGCCGTCCGAAAATACGCGCAGCGGCACATCCGCAACGATATGGACGTTTTTGATATCCGTATACGCGTCGCATTGAAACCGTTCCGGAAACTGCGCTTTCACCGGTGCGGGCGGGTTGTCCGCTTCGGTCTCCGTCTGTTCTGAGAGCACCGTGTCGATCAGTACATTCGTATCCTTCTGCTTCACCGCGTCGGTTTCCGGCGTGGGTTGACAGGCAGCGAGCATCAAAAGTGCCAACATTACAACTGCAATTCGTTTCATAGAATCCTCCATATCATTTTTGTAGGGATGGGCATTGCCCATCCGCACCGATGTGATCGCGGACGAGCACTGCTCGTCCCTACTGCTCGTCCCTACTGCTCGTCCCTACGGTAAATGTTACCACCCAAATGCGTCCAAAATGCATCCGAGTTGTAAGAGAGTTGTAAGAGGGTTGTAACAGAGTTGTAAAATCGTTTCACCCGAAAATATATTCTGTTTTTACGGGGAAAACCGCAGGTCTTTCGGTTGACTTTTATTCACAAAGTGGTATCATGAAAACGTTGGGAAATCCCAAAAATAACTATTATCGGAGGAGCTATGAACAGCTATATCGAACGTGTCCTCGCGGACGTCGAACGCCGCGACAAGAACGAGCCGGAATTCCTTCAGACCGTTGAAGAAGTTCTGAAATCTCTGGAAGTCATCGTTTCCCGTCATCCCGAATATGAGAAGGCAGGCCTTCTCGAGCGCATGGTTGAGCCGGAGCGCGTCATCGAGTTCCGCGTACCGTGGGTGGACGATCAGGGCGCAGTCCGCG
>JAFOQN010000048.1 GCA_017393775.1 Clostridia bacterium | reverse complement strand
GTTCTCGTTCTGCGTGAAGACGATCTGTTTGCCGTCCTGCAGGGAGTCGAGTTTGTACGGACCGTAGGACATGGTGTTCTCAACAGCCGTGCCGTACTTGGTGGTGACGAGCTCGCCGCTGGTGTCCTTGTTGCCCTCATAATACGGCATGTAGACCAGCCAGGTGGAGGTGAAGGAAGTCAGCGCGTAGTAGTAGTCGATCTTGTTTTCCATGACATAGCGGATGGTGTAGTCATCCACTTTGTACAGACCGACGGTCTCGTCATAACCGCAAACCGGATACTCCTGCTTATAGACCATGTAGTTCGGGAGATCATCTTCGGTTTCGCCCCAAGCTGCAACAGTCGTGGTGACCGGCTTGAAGAGTTCATAGCTCTCATCGGTGAGCGGTACAAGACCCTCTTCATCCACGAGCGCAACGAGCTGTTCCCAAGTCTCGGTGCCGAAATAATTGTCGCCGTACGCATCAACATAATCCTTCAGTTTGTCGCCCTGCAGCCAGTTTGCCAGCGGGTAATCAACCGCCCAGTAAACCGGGTAGCCTTCCGCGGAACGGTACTGACCGTCTTCGCCCGCGGTGAGATCTGCCATCGTGTAGTTGTTGCCGTTGGCATTCTCGATGTTCGCAACGGTGCCCTGATAGAAGTAGCTTGCGCCGCCTGCAACCGCGGATTCACCGGTGTAGTACAGGTTTGCACGGTAGTTCTTCATCGCCGGGTCGAGCAGCGCCTTCATGGACTCAACATACGAATCCGCATTGATCGGCGTGCCGTCCTGCCACTTTGCATTCGGGTTCAGCTTGATCTCGAAGACGTAGCCTTCCGTGACTGCGGAAGCATCCGTACCGTCGGGCAGCTTAACCGCATACTTGGTCAGGTCATCCTGATGGTCCTTCGTGACGTCGGTGATCTCCGTCGCCATCTCATAGACCCACTGATAAATACCATCTACCGTGTTCTCTGCCTGCATCGTTACGAACGGCATGGAGAGATAGCCGAGAATCGCATCATCAGCGTTGGTCTCCCAGGTGTGCGGGTTCCAATTGTTGCCGAGGCTGGTAGCATACGTATTGTACGTAAAGTCACCGGTCACGACACCCTTGTCCTTGCCCGACTTTGAGCAGCCGACCAGAGCAAGAACCATGATCAGAACCAACAGACCAGCAAGGATCTTCTTCATGTTTTGCATTGATTGTTCCTCCTTTTTATTTGTGTATAATAACACACAAAATCATTATAAAGCATCAAGCAAAAGTTGTCAATCTTTTACGATTATTTCACTTTCTTTACCAGATGTTTACGATAAGTGTCAAAAAACCGCGGCAGGACCTGATTTCCTCCGCGGTTTCTTGCAGTTTTACGATCTTTCTTTCAGGCGGCGGGTACGGAAATTGTACAACCGTTTTTCACAATGTCGATCTTTTCCGCATGCAGAGGATCGGAAAGGATCTTGAGCGGTGCGTCGGTCGTGATCACGGCGGCTGCCGTTTGTTTGGTTCCGAAGTCAAGCAGCAACTTTGCCGTGTCAGCGGGCTCAGCGGCGTACAGCGAAAGCGCTTTTGCCGCCGCGTCAACGATATCGCCGCGCGTGGAATAGGTCCAGACCGTCAGAAGGGTACGGTTCGGCTCCCAGTCCGGTCCGGAATACGGATGTCTCAGTATGCCGTCGACGGCGTAATACCCGGGCTCACCCAGCGAAAACGCTCGAAGCTCGCAGCAGGCGGCGCCCTTGCCGAGCGCAAACGCCGCGGTGATATACGCCTCGCCGTCCGCGCAGCTGTGCAGTTCGACCGCTCCGTTTCCGGTATCGGGCAGCAGCATTGTCATACCGCTCTCGGTTTGAAGGTACCCTTCGGTGATCCCGTTTTCAATCAGCTTCTGCCTTAGATACTGCAGCGAATACGCATCCCGCAGGACGCCGAGATCAAGGATCGGGGCTTCGATCTCATACTGCTCCAGCATTTCCCGGTAAGCGGAAGGCACCTCGAGCCGCACAGTGCAGGCGGCCGCGTCCACGATCGTGAGTTTCGGCGCGTCCCCATCGAGGAGCACCGTCCACGCCGCTTCCATGCGTTCCTTTTGATACGGGTCGTTGATGGGATCGAACGGCAGCGGCTCTTCGAGGAAAAGAAGCTCCTGCCACAGCGCTTTTTCCGCGCCGTCGAACAGCCGGAAGCCGCCTTCTTCGCTGCGCGCAAGCGCGTCCGTCAGCACCCCGTAAAGCTCGGCGGGAAGCTTGACGTCCTGTCCCGGGCTGCGGTTCAGGGTGGCAAGATTCACATAGCCCTCGTAGGTTTCCTTCGGATCGAGCAGCCGCGAGATACGTCCCAGTGATTCCGAGTAGAGCGATTGAATCTTGGCGGTATTGGCTTTGATTTCGTCGCTCTTTCCGTCGATAAAGCAGAAGAAAGCATATCCGTTGCTGTAAAGCGGCGCCGTTTCATCCTTTGTCGCCCGAATCTCGTAATACCCGGTCTTTTTGTTTGTGATCTGATAGATCGCAAACACGAATGCGGCAACGCCGACGATGACTGCAATAATAAATATGACAAATCGCAGCTTGATATGCTTGCCGCTGACTTCGATGTCTTTCATATTCCTCCAAAGAAAGCAGCCCGTCGCATCGGACCGGCTGCTTTGTGTACGTTTCTGCTTATTTGTTGTCTGCGAAGCGGATGGCTTTGTACTGTTCGATCTCCGACGGGCTGCCGAACACCATATGTCCGTTTCCGAGATCCACCAAAGACGGCTCCTCCTTGGAGTAATCGTGCATGGTCTTCGGATCGTAAACAAACAGCTTCTTGCTCTTTTCGATGATCGGATCGGGTACCGGGATCGCGGACATCAGCGACTTCGTGTACGGATGCAGCGGATACTTGAACAGCTCTTCGCTCTCCGCGATTTCCATAACGCGGCCCTTGTAGATAACCACGATACGGTCACTGATGAAGCGGACGATGGACAGGTCGTGCGCGATGAACAGGTAGGTGAGCCCGCGTTCCTGCTGGAACTTTTTGAGGAGGTTCAGAACCTGTGCGCGAATGGACATATCCAGCGCCGAGATCGGCTCGTCTGCAATGATGAACTCCGGCTCCATGACAACCGCACGCGCCACGCCGACTCTCTGACGCTGACCGCCGGAGAACTCGTGCGGATAGCGGGTCAGATGCTCGGGCAGCAGACCGACTTCGCGGGTGATGCGCTCGATCTTCGCCATGCGGTCCTTTTCATCTTTATACAGATGGAAGTTGTAGAGACCTTCGGAGATGATGTACTCGATCGTCGCACGCTCGTTCAGAGACGCCGCCGGATCCTGGAAGATCATCTGAATCTTGCGGATGACTTCGCGGTCGTCTTTGCGGGACAGACGTCCGGAAATGCGCTTGCCGTCGTAGTAGATCGCGCCGTTTGCGCAGGGGTTGATGCGGATGATGGCGCGTCCGATGGTGGTTTTGCCGGAACCGGATTCACCGACCAGGGACAGTGTCTCGCCCTTGTAGATATCAAAGCTGACGTTGTTGACCGCTTTGAACGCCTTTTTGCCGTGACCGAAGACAACATCCAGATTCTGGATCGACAATAATACTTTTTTATCCTTCTGTTCCATATGCTGTCTCCTTATTCTGCAAATTCCACATGGCTCTTCAGCATCTTTTCATGCAGATTCTGGATGGAGGCAGGCGTATCGACTTTCGGCGCCCGCGGATCCAGCAGCCATGTCTTTGCGAAGTGTGTCTCGGATACCTGGAACATGGGCGGTTCTTCCTCCAGGTCGATCTGCATCGCGTAGCGGTTTCTGGGTGCAAACGCGTCGCCCTTGATCTTGTTGTACAGGGACGGCGGCGTGCCGGGGATTGAGAACAGATCCGTTCCCTTTTCGCACAGCTGCGGCAGCGACGAAAGCAGCGCCCATGTGTACGGATGTCTGGGATCGTAGAAGATGTCCTCAACGGAGCCCAGTTCGACGATCTGACCGGCATACAGCACCGCAACACGTTCTGCGACGTTTGCGACAACGCCGAGGTCGTGCGTGATGTAAACGGTCGTGAAGCCGAGCTCTTGCTGCAGGTCCTTGATCAGCTTGATGATCTGCGCCTGGATCGTAACGTCCAGCGCCGTGGTCGGCTCGTCGCAGATCAGAATCTTCGGCTGACAGGACAGCGCGATCGCGATAACGATACGCTGACGCATGCCGCCGGAATACTCGAACGGATAGTCGTCAAAACGCTTTTCCGGCTCGGGGATACCGACCTTTGCCATGATGTCCAGCGTACGTCTCTTGGCTTCTTCCTTGGAGCACTTCTGGTGCTTCAGAATGACCGTCATGATCTGTTTGCCGATCGGGATGATCGGGTTCAGAGACGTCATCGGGTCCTGGAACACGGTCGCGATGCGGCGGCCGCGGATCTTCTGCCAGTCTTCGGTGTACTTGATCTTTGCGCAGTCGACGATTGCATAGCCGTGCAGAATGCCCTTTTCCTCATCCAGAGAGCGGTATTCCACGCGGAAGGTCGACGTTTCGAAGATCTTGTTCAACACTTCGGGATCATTGAGGTCCTCGCCGGTCTTCATCGCAAGTTTAAAGCCCTTGCGCATCCGGTGGAGGAACTTGATCTGATCCTTGACCGGATACCGCGCGATCGAAAGCAGGATCTCGTATGCAATCTTCTGGTTGCGCGCAAGAACCGCGTCGCTGAGACCGTTGGGATTCTGAGGATCGTCGGGCGTTGCGATCTTCTGCTTGGAGCGCGCGAGCAACTGCTCCAGCTCCTGCTTGTCGCGCGACTGGCGTTCCGTGTCGGCGGCGTACGCCTTTTTGCGCGTTTCGACGATCTTGTCGCGCTCCGATTCCAATGCTTCTTTGGAGGCGGTCAGCTCCTTGATCTTCGCATTTGCCTTCTCGATCTCGGGCGCGTCCTCCTTGCTTCTGCTATCCAACGTCTGCAGGTAGTTCTTGCGGTCGACGATGTTGTCGGTCAGTGCTTTGATACGGGCTGCGTAATCCGCCTCTTCATCCTGACTGAGGTTCTGCGCCGCCTGAATCTCCCGCTTCTTTTCGAGATACTTCTGATAGTCCGCTGCACCGCGCTCGTTGACCGAGAGCTTGTTCAGCATGTTGTTGGCGTACCGCAGAATCATATTGTTGTAGCCCGTCATCTTGACGTCCGTCTTGGTGATCTCGTCGTCCGAAAAGATGATCGTGCCGTTGGAGATGAAGCCGTTCGTTTCCAGCATGCCTGCAAAGGTCTTGGTCAGAACGGATTTGCCGGAACCGGATTCGCCGACGATCGCAAGCGATTCGTTTTCATAAACGTCGAGGGATACGCGGCGGATCGCGGTGAGAATACGTCCGCGGACGTTGAATTTGACTTCGACGTTCTTTAAGGAGAGAAGAACCTTTCTGTCTTTCGTTTCCATAGTTGTCCCTCCTTACATATGCGTTCTGGGATCCGTCGCGTCCGCGAGGTTCTGGCCCAGAAGGTACAGGATAATCGTGACGAGCGATGCAACGATGACAGGCGGCCAGAACTCCCACGGGAAGGTTCTGAACGCGCTCTGCGCCTGCGAGATCATTCGGCCGAGCGACGGAATGTTCGCGGAAAGACCGATGCCGATGAAGGAAAGGTATACCTCGTAGGAGATATAGCCGGGCAGCTCGGTCGCAAGCAGCGTTACGATGACCGACGTCAGATACGGCAGAATGTTCTTCGAGATGACCCTGTTGATCGGTGTGCCGAGGCAGCGGGACGCGAGCGAATATTCGCGGTCACGGATGATCATGACCTGCGTACGCAGGAAGTAGGAAATGCCGAGCCACCCGGTGACCGTCAGCGCGAAGATGAACGAGCCGAAGCCGGAACCGATGATGTACACCAGAACGGAGATCAGCAGCAGGTACGGAACGTTCGCGACGATGTTGTAGATAACCAGCATGACCGCGTCGAACTTCTTGGAATAGCCCCAGATCGCGCCGACGATGATACCGATCAGCATGTTGATCGCCGCGCACGCCATCGCGAGCAGCAGGGACGTTCTCGCCGAGGAGAAGATGCCGTAGAAGATCGAGTTGCCCTGTACGCCGGAGCCGAGGATCCACTTGAGCGGCGGCGCGTTCTTTCCGAATTTCGCCATCGCTTCCTTCGGGCTCAGGTTGAAGGTCGTTGCGTCGGTGACGTTTTCCATCATGTCATACGGACAGAAAATCGGTACGACAAACGATGCGAGCAGGATCAGCACAAAGGCAATGATCAGGAAGACGTTGATCTTCTTGCGGAAGAACACGCGCGCAACGGACTTCCAATAGGAGTAGCGCGGCGCGATGATCTTTTCCGACGCGATCGCGTCGTTTCCGATCAATACGAATCTGTCGTCATTCATAGGCTTGTTCTGTTCCGTCATCTTCCTCCACCTCCTTCGCCGGAGAGCTTGATCCGCGGGTCATAAGCTGCAAGCAGCACGTCGCCGAGGATTATGGCTACGATCGACAGGACCGTGTAGAACACCGTACAGGCGACGATGACGCTGTTGTCGTGCGCGTTGATCGCGTTGATCAGCAGACCGCCGACGCCGGGCACGCCGTACACACGCTCCGTCATCAGAGCGCCGGTCAGGCAGAACAGGATGTTCGCCGGGACGCTGTGCACGAGCGGGATGATCGCGTTGCGCGAAATATGGATATTGTAGATTTCGCGCTCCGAAAGGCCCTGCGACCGCGCGAACTTGACGTAGTCGGAGTTCATCTGGTCGATCATGTAGCGGCGCGTCCACTTCATCAGACCGCCGACCGCAGGCAGCGCCAGGGAGATCGTCGGCAGGATGTATGCCAGTATCTTGACCTGCGCATTTGCGAACTTGTAAGGCAGATTGAACAGCGAGGTACCGAGCGCAGCCAGAATGAAGATATACGCCAGCGACGGGACCGCGATTACGAAGATGATGTACGCGTTGCCGATCTGGTCGCCGATGCCGTCCTTATGCCGTGCCATCCAGATGCCGAGCGGTACGCCTAAAAGATACTGGATGATGGTCGCCACAAGACCGATCACAAAGGACGTCTCGATGATGGACAGACCGGAACGGTTGTAGCTGTACACCGTGTACTTGTCCGGGAACTGCGTTTTCTCAACGTCGCTCACCATACCGGTGTTGTAGCGCAGCGAGTGGAAGTCGATCGCCGTTTCCGCATACTCATCCGTGCCGAGCTGGTTCGGATACTGCGTTCTGACCGTCTTCATTTCGCCCGTCGGATTTCCCATGACCTCCGTGATCTCGATGCCGCGGTAGGTGGTATAGGATGTGCCGAGGTTCAGATGGATCCAATTCTGGTGGATGAACGGGAACCGTCCGTCGAAGTATAATTGATATTTATGTGTGGTGCCCGAACCGACGATCGCAAACAGACCGGAATACGGATCCTTCTCGAAACGGACATACCGTTCGGTCAGCTCCGGATCCTCCACGTCGTGGGTCGTTTCCACCGTAAAGAGCCCCTTGAGGTAATCGATCAGTCTGAGATACACGGGGCGATCATGCACCGCGATCAGATAGCCGCTTCCGCCGGGCTTCACTTTTCCGGATTTGAATGTGATCGGCTGCAGGTATTTCACAGAATATCCTTTGCCGCTGTACTGAGCATTGAATTCCTGCACCGACTGGTTGGACTGAAAACTGTCCGCCTTCTGAATCGCCTTCTTATCCGCAATATAATCCGCGTTGGAAGTGTATTCATTGCCGTACAATGCAGTATATTTATTTGCCAGGAAGGATTGGTAATCTACATAATCCACATACCCGTACTTTTGATACTGGATGTACTCGTAGATCACACGGTCGTTTGCACTCTTCTTGTTCCATACGTCGTCCGTCTGGAAGATAACGCTTCGCTGGATGCAGGTGTACACCAGGAACATGACCACCATAATGACGACAAGAAGCGAGAAGATTGAAAACAGGATGCGTTTCAGCATGTATTTCTTCATAATCTCACCTCATGAGCAGGGTCCCGCCCCGTCTCTTTTCCTCGTTTTACTTTCCCGAATGAAAGTGGATTCATTAAAGGATGCTTCGCCGAAAGCGAATTGTAAATCGGATCTGTGCTCAAGTGATCGAACCGAAAGGTTCTGCCGAGAGAACAAACGCATAGGAGGAGTGTTCCCCCTATGCGTTTGTATGTTACATTACATTGGCCGGAACCTATCCTAATTAGAACAGACCGATGACCTTGGTCATGTAGCCTGCGCCCTCACCGAGGAAGGTGTCAAGGTAGGTGGACGGATCGCCGTAGTCGGGACCCCAGCCGGAGCCGTAGAACATATCGAAGTTGCCCGCTTCGCCGTTGGATGCACGGTAGCCGCAAGCATAGTAATCCTGGGAGGTGGTTGCCTCGATCAGGTTGATCACGACGTTCTCTGCACCGAGGGTATCTTCGACAACCTTCTTATAGGCGTTCGCCTGTGCGGTGTTTGCATCGGATGCGGAGTAGTAAACCACATCGATGTAGATCGGCCAGGAGACGTTATCACCGAGTTCGATCTTCGCTCTTTCAAGAGCTGCCTTTGCCGCTTCGGGGTTGTACCAACCGTCGATCTGGTCAGCAACCTTGATCGGGCTGCCCATCTGCTCGAGGTAGTACTGGACCATCTCGCCGTACATCGTGCCGGCTGCGAAGGTCTTGCCGTCTGCATCGGTGGTGTCTTCGGAGAGCTGTACGAACTCAGGATGCGTATACATGTTGCGCAGCGAGGTGTACTTCAGATCTTCGCCTGCGGAGACCGCATTGTAAGTGCCCTTATCGAATGCGAACTGGAGCGCCTGGCGGAAGCTCTTGACGTTCAGAGCGATCGTGGTGTCGATTCTCTGCGCATCGGTCTTCGGGGATGCACATGCGCCGGACTCGAGCTGGAACGTGCCGCGGTTGAGGTTCAGACCGCCGAAGTACGTTGTGGACTCCGTATCGGTGACGTAGCCGTACTTATCAAAGTTGCCGTCTTCCTTTGCCTTTGCAAGGGTACCGGTGGATTCACGGAGACCTGCTGCCGCGTAGATGCCCTTCACTGCATCTTCGTAGTAGGCCAGCGGGTTCTCGCCTGCGTCGTAGACAAACTTGATGCTGTCGAGCTTGACTTCATCAACCTTGTAGTAGTTCGGGTTCTTCACGAGGTAGATCTCGGAATCCTTCTGCAGCTTCTGGAGAAGGAACGGACCGCAGTATACCTGGGAAGCAACGTCCTCGGACTTGCCGTAGGTGTACTTGTTGGTGTCTGCAAATGCTGCTGCATACTCATCCGCGCCGTAGACGCCGCCCTTTGCAAGATAGAACGGCTCGCAGATCGGGAGGAAGCAGGAGTAGGTAAGCATGGTCAGGAAGTACGGAGTGGGCTTCTCAAGGGTGACGACCAGCGTGTTATCATCAGCAGCCTGGTAGCCGACCTCATCAAAGGAACCGCCCGCCATGTACTCGGAAGCGCCCTTAACAACGCCTTCAACGAGCCATTCAAGACCTGCCTTCGCGTCCATCATGTGATGGAAGCCGGCAACGAAGTCATTCGCGGTGACCGGTGCATACTCGGTGCCCTCAGAGGTGTACCATTTGACGCCCTGGCGGATGTGGAAGGTGTAGGTGAGACCGTCTTCGGAGATGTCCCAGCTCTCTGCGAGTGCCGGCATCATCTGACTGAGGTTGTTGTACTCAACCAGACCGTCAACGGTGTTGACCGTGACTTCGGTGTCGGACTGAGAAGAAGTGTTCAGCCAGTCAATGGTGACAGGTGCGGTGGAGAAGGTGGTTACATAATCCTTCTGGATCGTGTGACCCTTGCCTTCGAGGATCGCAGCGGGATCGTATGCTGCGCCGCCCGCAACTGCGGTCTGCCATGCAGCGATCAGCTCTTCGCGCTCAGCATGATCGATGAACGCATCGGAGATGACGAGACCCTTCAGACGGTCGTCATCGTTGCCCCACTGGACGTACGGAACGGTACGATACGCAATACGGCTGATCTGATACAGACCGCCTTTGGTGGTGGTCGGGATCATGACCGCAGAATCGAGCAGCAGAGCTTCTGCCTTTGCCATCATGACGAAGCGGACGTTGACATCCTGCTCCTGTTCTGCTGCAAGCAGAAGTGCAGAATACTCACCGAGCGCTGCCTCATAGATCTCTTCATCGTCGCCGCGGGTGTAGGTCTCGGGGCGAACAATGTCGAGAGGCTGCGGGCCTTCGGGCTCTGCAGGCTCTGCAGGCTCTTCAGTCGCTTCCGGCTCTTCCGGAGCCTTGGTCTCTTCAACTTCAGGAGCCTTCGTCGGGTCGGTTACGACCTCGATCGGGGGGTTCGTTGCGTCCACATTAGCGGGCTGAGGGTTGCACGCCGTGATAAACGGGAGCACCATCAGGCAAGCCACTAAAATTGCCACGATTTTTCTCATATTCGTTGTATTCCTCCTTTTCAGATTTCGTATGAGAATACAATAGCATTATAGAATCATGCTTTCTTTTTGTCAATACCTTTCTGTTTTTTCAAATACGCCGTTTCGACGCCTGTGAGCGCACAATCGCTCGAATTCAGAGATATTGCGAAACCGGAATATTTATGCTATTATATGCAATAAGGTTGAAGGAACGCTTTCGAAGAGCCGATTTTTATCGGAAGCGTCTGCCGTTTGCCTTCTGACCGCAATTGTTTGTTTTATGCAGAACGCCGGATTCTGTCTGTACATATTCCGCACAATTGCAACGGAGGATCCACGCCTTGGAATTGAACAGGATCAAACACATATTTGTACAAAAGACCGCCTTGCTCTCGATTGTGCACGCCGCGGTGGATCTCTGCTGCGCCGCTTTGTTTTTCTCCGTGCTGCAGGGCAAAGAACTCTGGCTCGGCATGGTGCTGTATAACGCCTGCGCATTCCTTTTTCAGCTGCCGATGGGCGTGCTTGCAGATAAGCTGAACCGCAACATGCTCTTTGCCGCGACCGGCTGCGCGCTCGTTGCGCTCGCGTTCGGACTCCGGTCCGTTCCGATCCTTGCGATGGTCGTCGCGGGGCTCGGCAACGGCGCGTTCCACGTCGGCGGCGGGATCGAGGTTCTGAACGGCTCGGAAACGAAAGCGGGGCCGCTCGGCGTGTTCGTCTCCCCCGGCGCGATCGGGCTGTACTTCGGACGCGTCTTTTCTGTTGAGATGCTTTCCCTCCCCTGGCTGCTGCCCGCGATCCTGCTTCTATTGGGCGGTGCGATCCTGTTCCTCGGAAAAACGGAGTTCAGGGATGGCTCGAATAACGCGCCGCTCTCGTTCGACATGCCGAAGGGCGGCCTTTTACTCCTTCTGCTGCTGTTTCTCGTCGTCGCGCTGCGCTCTTTCATGGGCACGACCGAAGCGTTTTCGACCGACGATCTTCTTTCCCGCATGCATCCGGAATGGACGGGGCTTATCCCCGTTCTGTGCCTTGCGTGCGGTAAGGCGGCGGGCGGATTTGCCGCAGACCGTCTGAGACCGATTCCGACGGCGATCGTTTCGCTCGGGCTTTCGGCGCTCTTCCTCTTCTTCCCGCTGCATCCGGTGCTCGCGCTCATTGCGCTGTTCCTGTTCAATATGTCGATGCCGCTGACGCTGTTTGCCTCGGCACGCCTTTTAAAGCGCGCGAAGGGGACCGCCTTCGGGCTTTTGACCGCGGCGCTATTTATGGGCATCGTGCCATACTTTCTCGGACTTTCGGTTCCCGCGTCGAACGTGCTGTACGGCGCGCTTGCCGCAGTCTCGGGTGCGCTGCTCGTGATCGGACTGAGGAAGGCAAAATGAGCTACCTCGTGACGCTTCTTTCCGTGCTTCTGCTGACGGAAGCGATCGAGATTCCGGTGTGTCTTCTCTGGGGCATGCGCGGAAGGAACCTCGTATTCGTACTGCTGGCGAACGTGCTGACGAATCCGCTCGTCAACGTGCTGTACGCGCTCGCGTGTCTGTATACGAAGATCCCGCCCGCCGCCTCGCTCACCGTGCTGGAGGTCGCCGCCGTGCTTGCGGAATGGTGCGTCTACCGGTACGCGGCCGGCGCAAAACGTCCGTTTCTCGTTTCTCTGACCGCTAACGCCGCCTCGTTCGGCTTGGGTTTACTCATTACAAAAGTTCTGTTTTAAGGAGGGATGCCGATGTTTTCTGTTTTGACGGACCTGATCCCCGTCGATCCGCCTGCCCCGCCTCCCGAACCGGCGGCGGCAAGTGATCCGCTCTGGTGGATCCTCGGGATCGTCGCGGGCGTCGCCGCAATCACGGCGGTCGCGATCGTGATTCTTACAAAAAAGAAGAAAAAGGGAGGTAACTGACCATGCGGATTTTCGGGGACGATATCCTGGAACCGGTTGAGCCGCCCGGCACTTCCACGCTCTGGTGGATCCTTGGGATCGTCGCGGGCGTCGCCGTGATCACGGCAGTCGTGATCGTGATTCTTACAAAAAAGAAGAAAAAGGGAGGTAACTGACCATGCGGATCTTCGGAGACGCCGCGCTTCCGCCGGAAATCGAAACGGCGAACTTCTTTGAAGAGCATCTTGCGCTGATCCTCGGCGTTGCGGCGGGTGTTGTCGCAGTGACCGTTCTGCTGATCATTCTGCTGAAGAAGAAAAAAGGGAGTAAATGAGTATGCGGGTTTTACAGGACATTGCAGCGCCGTCACAGCGTTTCTTCGATTTTATCGGCGAGCATTTTTTCCTGCTGCTGCTCATCGTCGGAGCCGTTGCCGTGATCACTGTGATGCTCATCGTGCTGCTGAAAAAGAAAAACAAACGGAAATAGAAAAGGAGAACCGAAATGAACCAGAGAGCGTATAAGAAAATCTTTACGGACACCGATTTCGTCCACCGCAGCGGCACGCCGGAAGAGCTGCACGTTGCGGAATACCTGAAGGCGCGCTGTGAGGAACTCGGCGCGGCGGCGCGCATCGAGCCGTTCGCCGTCCCGATGGGCGAGATCGAAGAAACGCACGTTTACGCCGACGGCAAGGAGATCCCGGCAAAGGGCTTCTTCTGCTGCGGCAGCGGAGAAATCGAAGGCGAGCTCTACTACATGCCCGCGCAGGATAAGGTCTCGATTGCGGGCGCGAAGGATAAGATCGTGCTGATGGACACGGCGGGCATCGGCTTCTTCGCCTATCAGGACCTGATGGAAGCCGGCGCAAAGGGCATCCTGTTCCAGTACGGCGATCTGCACAACGGCAATCATGACATCGACGAGCGCGATCTCCGCGCGGCGGTCGTCGGCGAACAGCGCAGGGTGCTGTGCGCCATGCTGCACGTTTCCACTGCGGTCGCGCTGGTGAAGAACAGGGTGAAGCGCGTGCGCATCGCGATCAAACAGCGTGAATACGAGGGTGAATCGCATAACGTCGTCGCGGAAATCCCCGGAAAACGGGACGAATGGATCACTCTGTCCGCGCATTACGACACCACCGCGCTCTCCCACGGTTCCTACGACAACATGACCGGCTGCGCGGGGCTTTTGGGCGTACTGGACGCGCTCAGGAACAAGCCTCTGAACTACGGACTGCGCTTTGTCTTCTGCGGCAGCGAGGAGCGCGGACTCCTGGGCTCGAAAGCATATGTCCGCGATCACGAGGCGGAGCTTCCGAAAATCGCGCTGAATATCAACCTTGACATGATCGGCACGATCATGGGCAAGTTCATTGCGTGCGTCTCCGCCGAGGAGAAGCTTGCGAACTACATCGAATACACGGGCGCAGAGCTGGGCTTTCCGGTCGGCGCCAAGACCGGCGTGTATTCGAGCGATTCGACACCGTTTGCCGACAAGGGCGTGCCCGCACTGTCCTTTGCGCGGCTCGCGGGCGGCAGCGTGGCGCCGATCCACTGCCGCTTCGACCGTCCGGACGTCCTGTCCATGGAACAGATGGAAAAGGACGTCGCGTTCATTGCGGAGTTCACCCGCCGCATGGCAATGTCCGCCGTCTGCCCGGTCGGTCGTGAAATGCCGGACTCGGTCAAAAAACAGCTGGACGAATATCTGTTCCGCAAGAGAAAGTCGTAATACGAAGGTATGCAAAAACGGGACCCGAGCGGGTCCCGTTTGTATTTCAGCCGTCAGATGACGATCTCGGTCAGAACGAACAGCGCAACGGAAATCACGCAGGCGACGATGAATCCCGCGTTCAGGAAGAACGGTTTCCGATATCGCGGATGGTCCGACGGGATCGGCAGGAACCGTTTGCGCCGCACAATCAGAAGAACGATCCCCGTGACGCACATCGCAAGGATGAACAATCCGAAGGCTGCGTCGGCGAGCAGCAGTCCGGGCGCAGGTTCGCCTTCGGCGGGTCCGGTCAGAAGCTGCGGAATGAGTCCTCCGAACGCGTTGAGCGCAATGTGCAGCAGGATCGAATAGCCGATGTTCTGCGTACGGTAATAAATGATCCCGAACAGGATCCCGATCGGCAGCGCGTACAAAAACTGTGCGATATTGCCGTGGATCAGCGCAAAGAGCAGCGCGGAAAGCAGGATCGCGTCGAACGGATGATAATCCGAAAGCCGGTCGATCATCGCCTTGCGGAAGAACAGCTCCTCCGCGATCGGGCTGACGATCACCACACAGAGCAGCGTGACCCACGGATCGACGGCGGTGATCGCGTTATGCGCCACGTCGGCAAGTCCGCCGCTCATCAGCGTGTCGATCAGCTTCCCCGCCAGCGCGCCGGCATACATCAGCGCATATGCGCACGGGAAATAAAACAGCAGCTTCGAAAACGACAGGCGCGTGCGCGATCCGGTCTCCGGCGCCGCGGCTTTCGGGATTCGGCGCAGCAGCAGAAGCCAGCAGACGGGCATTGCGATCAGATTGACCGCGACCGTATTGAGGATCAGGTTCAGGTTGTTCCTTGTGCGTTCGCCGAGCGAAACGCCGGTCATGAGATGCGACGCCGCAATCAGCAGCGCATAAGCGATCGTGATCTCTGCCACCGTCGCGAACGCGCATAGGGACGCCGCGCGGCGCGCGCCTTTGATGTCCTGCAGCGGTTCGGCGATCTCCGGTTGATATTCCATCGCTTCTCTCCTTTTACCGGATACGCGCCATCGCGTAGTTCTGATAGTTCGGGTCATCGGTGACCTCGCGGATCACACGGAACGTTTCCGGAATGTACACCTCGGCGTCCGGATCGTTGAGCTCGACCTGCAGCATCGCCTTGTCCTGCCACGCCGGATAGAAATCGACCTCGTACGCGTGCGCGTCGTCGACGAGACAGTAGCGCGTCTTGCGGATCGGCATACACATCGGATCCGCTTCCATCATCAGCTGCTGGTAATCGTCCAGCGAAAGCCGCTTTTCGGTCTCAATCCGGCGTCCGTCCGTGCCGGTACAGTGCGTCGTCATATAATAAATGTAGCTGCCGTCGCTGCCCCGCATGCAGATGCGGCGCTTTTCGCCGCGTACATCGGTGAGGTACGTCTGGATGATCTCGACGCGGCGGCACGCGGGATGCGCTTCGAGCCACGCGCGGTCCGGCATGTCGATAAGGAACCGCCGCGCATGTTCAAACGGCGCGGGTCTGCCGAGTGCCGTCATGACCTCGCGCAGAAGCCGTAGGAGCTTGTTGTTGAAATCGACCGAGTTGTCGATGATCCGCAGGTGCGGATGTCCCGCCCACGCGGCGAGCGTCTTTGCGTCGAGTTCAATCGCTTCTTCGAGCGTTTCCACGCGTGCGGTGTTGTTGTCGGTCGTATAGAACGCCTCCGCGCCCTTTGCCGCGGTCACCATGTGGAACACGGCGTCGTACTTATCGCGGAACGCAACCTCGTTCTGCCCGAGCTCCTTTAAAATCGCGGCGAACTCCTCCGGCTTCATATAGGGCTTGTCGTCCATTGAGCCGCGGTCGCAAACGATCACGACCTCCTTCGAGGCGCTCGCCTCCGCCGCCTGGCGGTAGATCTGTTCCCGCATCAGCTGATAGCGCACCTGCACGCGCTGAAACTCGAAGTTCGACTTCGAAGCGCGCGCGGTGACGCCGCTGTTGTTGAGATCGGTGCAGGTCTCCGGAATGAACATGACCGCGTAGCCCGCATCGGTCAGCGCGTTCTGCAGCCAGCTCATCGCGGTCGTTTTACCCGCGCACGGACCGCCCGTGATGACGATGGTGTGAATCTGATTCCCTTGTTCCATAAAACTCTCCTTTTACTCAGGCATACGGTTTAAAACCGTCTGCATCATCAGCGCCGCAAATACCGCGGCGTTCAGCGATTCGGCGCGTCCGCGCATCGGCATCCGGTACAGTTCACACAATGCAGCCGTTTCGTTCGAGACGCCCTGTCCCTCGTTACCGATCACAAGCGCCGTGCGTTTTCCGATCGCCGGAAGGGTCTCGCTGCCCTTCAGATGCCCGCAGATGCAGCAAAAGCCCTGTTGCTTCAGCCGCAAAAGCTCCTTCTGCAGCGTACCGATATAAATAGGAAAATGATAGGTTGAGCCCATCGCCGCGCGCAGCGCCTTCGGCGAGAACGGATCGGCGGAATCGGCGCTTATGACCACGCCCGACGCGCCGAGCGCGTCCGCCGTGCGCAGGATCGTCCCGACGTTGCCGGGATCCTGCAGCCGGTCGAGCACAACGACAAGCCCCTCCGGGTATTCTTCGGGGCATCCGGTATCCGGCGTTTCCGAAACCGCGCAGAGGTTTTGCGGCGTTTTGGCGGTACACAGCGCCTCCATCACGCTTTCGCTGACGGTGACCGTCTCGATCCCGTCAAACGTCCTTCCCGCTTCTTTTGTAAATACGGCAGAGATGCGTGCGCCCGAAGCGATCGCATCGAGCACGAGCTTGTCCCCCTCGATGAGATGCAGGCCGGTCTCCCTCCGCGCTTTCGCGTCCTGTAATGCGCGCGCTGCTTTCACGCGTTCGTTGCTTCTGCTGGTGATGATCATCTTTTTTTCTTTGCGACAAAAAGCCACCGAAACTTGGTGGCTTTTGTTTTTATTCAAGGATTGCTCAGTTGCTTCTTGCGACCTTGCCGGAACGCAGGCAGCGAGTGCAGACGCTCATCTTCTGAACGCGTCCGTCGACGACGACGTGCACGGTCTGGATATTCGGCGCCCAGCTGCGCTTGGTCTTGCGATTGGAATGGCTGACCAGATTGCCGGACATGGTTCCTTTCTTGCAGACTTCACAGAACTTACCCATTCAGTCCACCTCCTTG
>JAFOQN010000047.1 GCA_017393775.1 Clostridia bacterium | reverse complement strand
TACCTATCGCGTCGAACCGGGCGACAAGCCCGCGATCGTCCTGGCCGACGAAAAGACCGGCGACGTGCGCCGGGCGGTGCTGGACGGCACAAAGCTGACGTTTGAGAGCGCGCCGCATGTCAACGGCGAGCGGTTGGCGTTTGAATACAAAAGTGTCCCGAGCTATGAAGCGGCGGACCTGCCGTATGCGGAGCCGGTCGTTTCGTTGAGCACATATTATATGGCGCCTTCTGCGTCTGCGGAAATCACCCCGGCGACGGACGGGACTTCTTCCAAATGGTACAGTATTCCGTTCTGCATGTTCGATCTGGACAGCGACGGCGAGAATGAATTGATCAAACTCGAGTGGGACGAAAAGAGCCGCGAGATGGCGATCGGTGCGGTAAAAGGCAGCGGCACGCTGCCGCAGGCGATCATTTTGCCGAATCCAAGGATAGAAGCGCTTGTCTATACCGTCGAGGACGTGACCGACCCCGGCAGCCTGATCCTTATCAATCTCGACCCGAACGTCGGACACAGCAACCTGCTGGTGTCGGCAACGCTTGCAGACGGAACGAAAAGGACCTATGAGCTGCACGTCGAAAACGGTGAACTCGTCTGCGGACATACCGTCGAGGGTTATTGTTTCCTCAATGACAGCGAACAGCAGGAGTTGATGCTCGGCGCGCCGAGCGATCTGCTCGGCGCAAAGTACGGCTATCGCGAGGTCAAAGGCGAAGCGCTCGAGCCCGTGGACGAATGGCTGCAGGCGAGCGCGTTGATCGAAAGGATCATGTTCGGCAAGCGGGAGGACAACATCAAGGACGGCATGCTTTTGCACCTTGTCCGCGCGCTGCCATGCGAGATCGACGGCAAGCCCGCGACGCTCGAACCGGACGTATACATGAATCTGCGGGAATGGCACGAATCCATGGACTGGATCGTTTTCCTGACCGAGGACGACCGCTGGATTACGGTGTATCTCGACGGCACAGCGCCTTACACGGTCGGCGGCGTTCCGCTTGCGGATTATTTCGACAACGCCCCAAAGGGATAAGGGGCGCGTCCGTCTCCCCTGCACGCCATGCAAACCGTAGGGGAAGATCGTATCTTCCCGTTCCGCTGTTGCGGCGGGCGGATGCTATCCGCCCCTACGGGTTCGTCGGCAAGAATGTTGCGTGCCGAAAGCCTTCCCCTTGAGGGGAAGGTGTCAACGCAGTTGACGGATGAGGTGTCGATGCGACATGCCAACGTTCCCGTATAAACGGCACTGCGCGCACCCCCTCATCACCGCTTTGCGGAGCTTCTCCACCCTAAAGGGGGAGAAGCCGCAGGCTGTGCGAACCAAAAGCCTTCCCCTTGAGGGGAAGGGGGACATGGCGATGCGCGGAGAGCGCGCAACGGCACCGCTGTAACGAAGCGAAGCGGAGTGGAGTTCCGCTTGCGGTGGATGAGGTGGACACGCTGAAATGCGGAACGCTTTTCGCGGATGCATGAATTGACCTTGCGGTCATGAATTGTTCCTGCGGAACGTGAATTGCGCTACGCGCATGAATCTGAAAACGATCCTTTGCGGATCGTTTTTTCATGTATTTTCCGCGTGCTTTGCGGCACAAACTAAAGGCGTTCGGGCATAGGATACAGAAAAGGAGTGAGGTATGGTCGTTTACGAGATCCTGACTTATGAATATGATTTGCCGTTATTGAAGCTTCTGAACCGGCGCATGAGCGAGCAGGACGCGGCGTACGCGTTGGAAGCGGTTCCCGACGGCGCGGTGATGAAGATACGGGGGGAGAAGCCGGAGGACACGGCGGCGGAAGCGCTTTCTTCTGTGCTCGGGCGGGATCTCCGGTATTTTGCGCTTGCGGAGTTTGCGGACGCGCTGCCTTTGTCGCTTTCCGAAAAGCAGAGCGTGCTTTCCGATGCGCTGGAAGCCGCCTCGTGCCGTGAGGAACGCCGGGTGCTGAAGGAGAAGATCGCGGATTACCTGAAAACGCATCGGACACTGGTGCTCGAAGGCTTTCTGCACTTTCGCATGCAGGAGTTTCTGATGCTGTGGGAGCTTGCGGTCGAGCAGGCGGCGGCGCGTGTGCTGATGAACAAGGAATACGGCGAGCTGATCGAAACGCTGAAACGCTTCGTGGACGGGCGCACAAGCCGCGTCGGTTCGCTTTCGGTCTGCATCCACGCGGACGGCACGATCACGCTTTCTGACGACAGCGACGTGCGCATCGAATACGTCGACTGCGCGCCGGACGGCATCCTGAATCTGCTCGTCAACATGGCGCCGATGAAGCTCACGGTCTACGACCTTTCCGGAAACGAAAAAAACCGCCTGACCGAGGCGATTTTAAAGGTCTTCGGCGACCGCGTGAAGCTGTATCGGTAGCCCATGCGGCTCTGCCGCAATTCACGTCCGCAGGAAAATTCATGCGTAAGCAGTATACTGTAACGCTTAAAACTTGGTGTGTCATCCTGAACGCTTTGAAAAACGTGAAGGATCTTTCAGATCCCTCGTCTCCGCCTCAGGATGACAAATCAAGTATCAGATGCTGCATGATAGCAGGGGACGCCGACTCCGGCGCCCCCGTTTCCGCAATTCATTCACCTCATCCGGCTTCGCTCACGCTACGCCGTACACACTCCGCTTGCGCTTCGTTTCAGCGGTGCCGTCGCGCGTCAAGTCGCGCGTCGCCATCTCTTCTCCTCAAGGGGAAGGCTTTTGGATTCGCGTGTCCTGCGGCTTCTCCCCGGGGAGAAGCTGTCGGCAAAGCCGACTGATGAGGGGGCGTCAGAAGGTTATGTGTCCTATGCTCCTGCCCTCGACAGCCAGATCGAAGAAAAGACCGCTTCTATTTCGGTTCTCCACCTTGTCAAGGGGACAGTCCCCTTGTCGCTGTCCTGTCATTCAAACACCGTGTATTCTTCCGCGGAAAAGGCGATAAACGTCCATTTGCGCGGCAAGCTGCCGACTTGTTCAAAGCTGTTCTCAATCACACCGTCTGCCGTTGTACGATACAGCGTATTGCCCTCCAGATAGAACAGACTGCCGTTCTCGCTTCCGATCAGTTTTTTCCCGCCGAGGTCGATCATGCGAAAGGATGTCCAGTCGGGCGAAAAGACGCAGATCCTGTCTCCGTCGTACATTTTTTCACGAGGGACATACGCAGGATGCCAACCGCTCATCTTTCGCATCGTTAAGGCGTGAGAACCGTCCGATAGGTGATGACACGGTCCGATCTGATATCGAGTCGAATCGCCGGGATCTGATTTCTTCGGAATTGAGATCAGCTTCTCGCATGTACCCGTCGCATTGACTTTGAAAACAGAGAAGCTTCCGTCGTTCGATACGAAGCTGTCTGACAGGATCGCTTCGTTTTCGGTTGCCGCAAGGACCGGAACGCCGCGCTCTTCCGCAAGATTCCCTTGCTTCGACGTTACCGTATAATCGGATCCCATCACATCGTTGCGCTTGATGATCTCAAGCGCGCCGTCCGCCAACTGATAAACGGTCAACTGATAATCAAAGGACTCCATTCGGAACGGTGTTTGCCACAGGATCGGCAGCGTAATGAATTCCGATGCATTCAGATCGTACGCCAGAAAAGACTCGCTTGCGAAGATCAGCAAGACATTGTTTTCGCACAGCAGAAGATCCTCTTTGTAGGATACCTTTGTGCTGACGGTATGGGCTTTTTGCGTGTCGATCTGATAGAGGAATATGCGGTTGTTTTCTCCGCCAGTTTTATCGCCCTGAACAAGACAGGCGACCCACTCATCGTTTGCGCATACGGAAACGGGCTTTTGATCGGTTGAAAAGAGCAATGCGGAATCACTTTTGCGATAAACACCGTCGCTGCCGAGATAATACGCATCCGTCGTGTTTCTGCAGCCATACGAGTTTATTTCAAACTTTTCATTCCATTCCGGCTGGAACTGATTCAAATCGCATCCGATCCATACAAACAGCAGCACAACCGCAATGAGAAGAATCAAGATTCGCTTCATAAACATATTCCTCCTGCACATGCACTCATATAACAGACGCTTGGAAAACGAAAAAGGTGTCAGGCGCTTACAAAAACAGGCGGCTGTGTATGTCAGGGGGACGGTTCTCTTGACAACTTTTTTGATGCCCGCGCTTCGTCATATCCTTCTATATAACAGACACATCGGTGGGACAGTTTGTCCACTCCGAAGATAATATATGGTGTCAACAGAACCGTCCCTCCGACACCGACCCCTGTGTTCCCTTGACACGCCCGACACACTTCCTGAATGTGTCAAGAGAACCGTCCCCATGACACGTTCGTTGTGGTTGTGGTAGGTATAGTTTGTGTGTCAAGAGAACCGTCCCCTTGACAACCAATCATCTTTGATTCGTGAACGCCCAATGATTTCTAATCTTTAGTTGCTTCAGGTCATCGGTGTAATCAAGCGAAGAAACCTTCAAAAAGGAATTTTCGTCCGGAGCATATCCGGATTCGTCCGTGATGGCAAAATACGATACGGTATTTTGCGGTTCCTTTTTGTCCTGAATCATGATGATCCAAAGAAGATGACCGCTGCCGTCCTTGTCTATTGTTCCAAAATCAACTTTCACGAGATTCGGATCACAGTGCAATACATTGTAAACCGTTTGTAAAACATCCTCCCAAGGTACTTCCGGCTCTTTATAATTGTCCCATCGCTGACTGTTACCCGGATTCGTGATCGGACGCGATACAAGCTTCTCTTCGCTCATCGGCTGTTCCCAATCGTTCGCTTGTTTTAGCGCTGTAATCTGCTTCTCGGTAATGCCGAGGCTTGTCTCATACGGCTGACAGCAAATTGTGTCATAGTAATAAGCGTTCTGACCGTCGGATTTCTGAAGAATGAGATATGCGGAAACCTTGTTCGATTTCGGATTCGGTTCATCCGGGATAAAATCAAAAAACATCTCGTCCGACCATGTATACAGACTGTTATATCGGAACAGAACCCGACCGAAACTATCCGTTGCAATTGGCTCGATATCGACGGCATAGTTGCTTTCATCAGGCATCGTATACGCTGCCACAGTATAAAGCTCCACACGATCACCGGTATAAGGAATACGAGGATCCGGCGGCAACTGTGAAAACAAAGTACGGCAGCCGAGGTTTCCAATAAGCAAAGTTTCTACGAAAAGCAAAGCAAGCATCAGATAGAATTTTCTTTTCATAAAATCAACTCCTATTTTATGATATGACGAGTGACATGGGGACGGTCCTCCTGACACATTTTACGGCCCCGTAGGGACGACCATCGGTCGTCCATCTGCGCAAGTGCGTTGCAGACGCACGAACGGAAGCGGCTAAGGAAGGACGTGAATGAATCCGTCAAATCCGGCGACATGCGCGGCGGATTTGACTCCTTGCAGCTTTCGCCGCCCGGAAATACGCAGTATTTTAGGCGGAAGCTGAAAAAACGGTCTGTTGAAAGTATTTTCAACAGACCGAATTGTTACGCAAACGCCCGGTAAATCGCCTGGACCGCGCGCTCGAAGTCGCGCTGCTCGACGCCGACGATGATGTTCATTTCGTTGCTGTCCTGATCGATCAATCGCGCGTTGACCTCCGCTTCGGACAGCGCTGAAAACAGCTTTGCCGCGACGCCGGGGTTTCGCACCATGCCGATGCCGACCGAGGCAATGAGAGCAATGCAGCTTGCGATCTCGACCGTGTCCGGCGAACACTCGATCATGATGTCGTGATAGAGCTGATCCATCCTGCCAATGAGCCGCTTGTCGTCGATGACGAGCGAGATGGTGTCGATGCCGGAGGGCATGCGCTCGGCGGAGATGCCGTTTCGCGCAAGGATGCCCATCAGCCGGTAAGAAAAGCCGAGGTCGTTGTGCAGGTTGTCCTTGGTCAGCGTAATGACCGTGTACCCGCGCCGTCCGGCGATACCGGTGATCGGACGCGCATGCTCCTTGTCGGTCGCCATGCTGTCCGGTACGATCATCGTGCCCGAAGCTTCCGGGTCGTTTGTGTTCAGAACGTGGATCGGGATGCGCGCTTTTCTGACCGGAAAGATCGAATCCTCGTGCAGCACCGAAGCGCCCATGTAGCTGAGCTCGCGAAGCTCCGAATACGTCACCGTTTCGATCACCTTTGCGTCCGGCACGATTCTGGGATCGGTCATGAGAAAGCCCGAGACGTCGGTCCAGTTCTCGTAAACATCGCTTTCGGAAAGCCGGGCTGTGATCGCGCCGGTGATGTCGCTTCCCCCGCGGGAGAAGGTGTGGATCGCGCCGGAGCGCTGCCGTCCGTAAAAGCCGGGGATGACTGCGCGTTCATGCGCGGTGAGAATGCCTGCGCGTACGGTTGTCGCGTCGTCGTCGAACGTGCCGTCATCGCGGAAACGGATGAACTCTCCCGCGTCCAGAAACGGAAAGCCGAGGTAAGCCGAGAGAAGCTTTGCATTGAGGTATTCGCCGCGGCTTGCCGCAAAGTCCGGCGTCGTGCCGGCCTCGATGCGCGAGCGGATTTCGTCGAGCTCCGCTTCGATGCAAAGGTTCAGTCCGAGACCGTCGCGAATGCCGATGAAACGCTCCGCGATCTTTTGAAACGCTGCGTCGAACGAAAGCCCCTGCGCGCGCAGCGCCTGGCAGCGGTAGAGAAGGTCGGTGATCTTGTCATCGCCCGGGAAGCGTTTTCCGGGCGCGCTCACCACAACGTACCGACGCGCGGCGTCACGTTCAATGATCGTTTTGACTTTTTGAAACTGTTCGGCGGATGCAAGCGAGCTCCCGCCGAACTTTACGGTTTTCAGCATTCGGTTTCCTTTTCATGCGGCGCAGCCGCAATGTATTCGGTCCTGTCATTCCGGAATACGGTCCGCGTACACAGAGGCTTCCCCTTGAGGGGAAGCTGTCGCCGGAGGCGACTGATGAGGTGTTTGCACAGCCGCGATTTACACCTCATCCGGCAAGGCTGCGCCATACCGCCTTTCCCTCAAGGGGAAGGCTTATGACTCGCAGATCTCGTTACTTTTCGATTTTACGGCACTCTAAGTAGTATCTCTTCTCGTTCGCTTCGCCCATCGAGAAGGTCTTTCTCGGCAGCGCACCGTCGAACACAACGGTCGGGAACAGCTCGCTCTTCTGCATCGCCGGGAGCAGGAAGCCCATCGTGTCGGGCTTTGCGGCAAGATCGCGCACAACCGCTTCGCCGTGGATGTAGTCGACCTCCGCGCCTTCGGTTTCCTTGAGAAGCGCGTCGATCGCGTTCTGCAGGGTGCCGACCGCAAGCTGCGCCGCGGGCTTTTCCACCACGAACGCGCCGAAGACCTTGCCGGTGCAGAACGGAATGGTATGCACTTCGCCGCCGGACGCTTTCGGCATGTCGTCCGAAAGAACGATCTTCGCGCCGCCGTTCTGTGCCTTCAGTTTCGCGAGCAGCTTTTCCGCGCCTTCCATGCCGCCGATGCCGAAGAGGACACGGTGGATCGGCTCAAAGATGATGCCGTCGTCGTGCACGTTCTCGACCTCGACAAGCGCGTAGCGCGCCGGATGGTCCTTCTGCTCCTCGGGCGAAAGCGTCGCCTTGACCTTTTCCCAGTTCGCCTTTGCGGTCGCGAAGCTGTGGTTGCCGTCGCCCATTGCGAACAGCAGCGGCGCGTGATCGCCGTACTTTGCGTGGAACGCGTCCGCATCGGTCAGCGTTTCCATCGCGTCGATCGCGCCCTGAATGTCGTTTGCGCCGTCCACAAGCCAGCCGGTAATGTGACCGCCGTCGAGCATCAGGTCGGTGTCATAGAGCTTGTCGAGCGCTTCGGTTTTTGCCGCGAGCGGTTCGATGACCGTGCGCTTCGGGTCGTCGATCAGCACGAGAATATGCGGAAGCTCCAAAGGCGCGCCTTCACGGATGCGGAGACGCGGGGGAATGCGCTCCACGATCGTGCCCTCGGTCGCGCGGATCAGCGTGGTCGCGCCCTTGTTATAATCATAGCATTCGAGATCGAGCGCCATGACAAGACCCCAGCGCGTATTTCCCGCGACGGAGCGCTTCACGAGCACGAAGCCCTGCGGCTTGGTCTCGAGGATGCCCTTTGCCATGTACTCGCGCATATTCTTGCGGATCGTCGCGATGCGCTCCGCTTCGCCGTCCTTGCCGAGATACGCTTCCGGCAGGAACAGGTCGAGGGTCGTCGGCGCGTCGCCGATGAACTTGCGCGCAGCTTCCCAATATTCGGGCTGCGAGGTGAACTGGTCGCATGCCACGACCGCCCATTTCGAGAAATCCGTGCCCTTCGGGGGCAGCATCACGTTGGGGACCAGAACGCCGATCTTGTTTTCAAACATTGGTACATTCTCCTTTTCAAAAGCATATTTGTACTCCTACATTATAGAATATCCGCCGCTGTTTTGCAAGGAGAATTCAAACGCTCTCCGAATTCATGACCGCGGGCGCGATTTACACACCCGCGGGCGCGATTCAAGACAGCAGGGTCCATTTCGTTATCTACCTGCCGCCGACGACGACCACGACGGTCGAGAATGTTTCGAACGGCATCAAGCTGACCTGGAGCAAGGTAACGGGCGCGGATGGCTATGTCATCTATCGCAGAGCATGGAGCAGCACCACGGACGGTTGGACGGACTTTGTAAGATGGAACAACACGACCGCGCTGGAATGGACGGATACCAAGGTCTACGCGGGAACCCGTTATCAGTACGGCATCAAGGCGTATTTCAATAAGAGAGTCGATCCGGTGACCGGCGCAACGATCGGCGGCAACGTGGGCGACAACTACAATCTCGGCATCGTCGGTCCGCTGAAAACAATGGTTCGCACTACGAGCGTGGCATTGCGGGACATAACGCCGGGAACGAAAAGTCTTTCGGTGATGTGGGATGAAAACCCCATAATTATGGGAACCTATCAGTTGCAGATCGCGACAAATTCCGGGTTCACCCAAAATGTAAAAACGGTGACGATAACAGATCCTGATTCGTTGGAATGGACTGTAAAAAGCCTTAAATCAGGGACGACGTATTATGCCAGAATCCGCGTATATACCGTCTTTGAAGGCACAACCTACTACGGCGGATGGTCGAACGTCAAGAGCTGCAAGGTGAAATAACGGAGGAAAAACATGCGGGAGGACGATCGTCCTCCCGCTTCCGATCCGGCGCTTTCCCATTCCGCGAGAGGAAGACGCGACGCGCGTTGACAGGGTTTGCCCTGTATGATATGATCAGACAAGCAACGAAAGGATCGGAACGCGAAGATGCTCGAGCTCATAAAACGCAGTCCCGCATATGTGGACGGATATCGGGAATACTGCAGTGAATTGTACGATCACGGCGTCGTCTGGTTCCGTCCGACCGATCCCGCTTTCATCGATGATACGTGGTTTGCGCGCACAGAGTCGTGGTACAGCCGCAAGGAGCAGGGGCTGATCGAAGGACAGCCGAAAAGCATTCATTACTGGGCGATCGACGGCGACCGGTTTATCGGCGAGTTTCAGCTCCGCACGGAGTTTCCCCCGCGTGTGACGGAGGATATCGGCAGCATCGGCATTGCGGTGCGCGTGTCCGAATGGGGCAAGGGGTACGGCACGGAGATCCTCCGGCAGGGATTGCAGCTTGCAAAAGCGCACGGCATGGAAAAGGCGCTGTATACCGTCAGCGAGGAGAACGCGGCGTCCATCCGCATCTGTGAAAAGCTCGGCGGGCAGTACGCGGACACGATCGAAGCGTACAACGACGCCGAAGGCCGGCATCGGATGCGCAGATACTGGTTTACGTTATAAATTTCGGCGTATGTGTGTAAGCCCTTTTGATCAAATGCGCGGCATGTGCAAAATATTTTGGATTTCTGAAAAATAATCGTTGACAGATGCAGGTTCTTTCGGTATAATACTTGATGCGCGTTAAGTTGCGTAGGGGAGCATAGCTCAGCTGGGAGAGCATCTGCCTTACAAGCAGAGGGTCACAGGTTCGAGCCCTGTTGTTCCCACCATGAATGGCCCGGTAGTTCAGTTGGTTAGAATGCCAGCCTGTCACGCTGGAGGTCAGGGGTTCGAGCCCCCTTCGGGTCGCCATTATGCCTCGGTAGCTCAGTTGGTAGAGCAAGGGACTGAAAATC
>JAFOQN010000046.1 GCA_017393775.1 Clostridia bacterium | reverse complement strand
GCTTCGGTGTAAAACTCGACGGCTTACGCGGTCGTGTTCTTGCTGAAGTGGTTCCACGGATGGGTCTGCGCCGGCTCATAGATGATGCGCTTGCCGCCGTCGGAGGTCTCATACCAGGTATTCGCCTGTGCGGATTCCGTCTGCTGCAGGAACGCAAGTCCGTCCGGCGTGGAAACGTAGTCCTTTTTGCGGACCGTGCCGTCGGGCGCGTCCGGCGCGTTAAAGAAGAATTCGTCGTACTGCGCGGCGACCTTGCCCATCGTGCGTCCGCCGCCCAGATCGTCCGCAGCCGCGACGTCGATGCCTACAAATCCGGTATAGGAGAAATCGGAGCCCTCGGTGAGGCCGCAATAGATCTTGCGGACGCCGGTCGCCATCGCTTCCTGTTCGTCCATTGCAAGCGCCATCGTGCTCGAAAAACCTCCCATCGAGTGACCGGTCACGCCGATGATGCCGTTGCCCGCCTCATCCTTCAGAACGTACGGCTGTTCGTACATATAGGCAACCGCGTCATGCATGGAATTGACCCAGAACGGCGCCCATGCCTGCAGGAATACGCCGAACGGTGCATACTGTTCGTAAGCTGCGTTGTCGAGATCGGAATGACCGTGGTCATACTGATCGAGCGCAAGCACGACATAGCCGCGGCGCGAAAGTTCGATCGCGTTCGCGTCCTGCATCTCCGCGGAGTTCAGATAGCCGTGCGTGACGATAATCGTAGGACGCGGGTTATCTGCCCCTGCCCCCTTCGGCATGTACAGAAGACCGCTGAGTTTGCCGTTTGCCGCATCAAAAGAAATGCGCGAGACTTTCGTTCCCATCGCGCCCGCATTGAAAATGGACGCCAGAATGCTGCCGATCAGGATCAGCGCGAGCCCGATGCAGATGGCGATCAATGCTCTTTTTTTCATTTCTTTTCCTCCCTCTGTTCGTTTTATTGTTTCCTTTGGAAACTTTACAATTATATTATATACTGTACTCTTTTGATTTGCAAGCATTTTATAGGATGTATGTAGTTTATTTACAAATAAACAATCGTTTTTATATTGCGGGACAGAGTGATTTTTGGTATGCTTTGATCGGAACGAATGAAAGGGGTAACATGTGTGAAACTTGAATGGATGGGCGAAAACCGTGAAGTTGTCGAAGCGCTGATCCGCTACTGCAACATTTATGCAGGTGTGTATCGGATCGAGAAAATGTGTTTTCGCGGGATCACGTATTCCTATGCGCAGATACAGGTGCTGGAATATCTCTTGGAAAACGAGGAGCGAAATGAGAACATGTCCTCGATCGCGCAGCGTCTCGGCATCAAGCGGAGCAACTTCACGAAGATCGTCACACGTCTCTGCAAAAAGGGACTGGTCGAAAAAGTCCGGGTGCCCGGCAGCCGACGCGATCTTAACGTGGTCGTAAACGATCTCGGGCGCGAACTGTACGAGGATTATTCCAAGGGGATCTTAAAACGCCACTTCGAGCCGATGTTCCGTGATCTTGATAAACTCTCCCCCGAAGCGCGCGCCTGCGTGCGCGACGCGCTGTTCCATGCGATGCGTCCGCGTGCTGACGCGTCCGACGCAATTGATTAAAACGTTACAATCGTATTTGCAGGCGCTCAGTCAAGTCCCGACCTATCCATAATAGAACAAATACCACCCGCAAGGGGTGGTATTTGTTTTTGGTGCGGCAGATGGGACTTCTTTGCGGCTATGGATATCGGCGTCTCCCGCTTGCGCTCCGCGCTGCGCGTCCGCGCCTCGCTGCAAAGCCGTGGCTGCGGCGTCTGATCCGTCCACAGGACGGACGCCTGGCCCTTCAAGTCCCAACCTATTCATACCAAAAACAAATACCACCCGCAAGGGGTGGTATTTGTTTTTGGTGCGGCAGATGGGACTTGAACCCATACGCCTGCGCACACGCACCTCAAACGTGCCTGTCTGCCAATTCCAGCACTGCCGCGCATCGTGTATTATACGATGACGGAATCAAAAAGTCAAGCCCGAATTTTCGTTTTTTCAGAATATAATCCTTCTCGCTTGCTTCATACATGCGCTCATGCTATACTGTTCCCATGCAGCGTATAGAGATCGTACACCCATTTCCCCCGTTTTATCGGGCCGATTCGCATATCCTGATTCTCGGCAGCTTTCCTTCGGTCAAATCCCGTGAACAGCTGTTCTTTTACGGACACCCGCAAAACCGCTTCTGGCGTGTTCTTGCCGCCGTCTTTGCCGATGAAATCCCTGCTTCGATTCCGGAAAAACGCGCTTTTCTGGAACGTCACCGCATCGCGCTTTGGGACAGCATCGGCAAGTGCACGATCGAAGGCAGCTCCGACAGCTCGATTCGCGACGTAGTGCCGAACGATCTTTCCGTGGTCTTCGACGCCGCGCCGATCACCGCGATTTTCTGCAACGGGAAGCAATCCTACGACTGTTATAACCGCTATATCTTTCCCGCTCTGCCTCGCGAAGCGTCCGTTCTTCCCTCCACAAGCCCCGCAAACGCCGCGTGGAGCATCGAACGGCTTGTCGACGCGTGGCGTGTGATTTGCACGGTCTGAACTTCATTTCCAAAAGATATATTTGTCTCATTCCCCGTGATAATGCAGATTAAGCTTGTATTTTATCTTCCGCATGCTATAATGGTGGCATTGTTTGGATTTTGAGGGGAAACATTTGTATGAACATTACCGTCGTGTGCGATGTGCTCGGGGAGGCAAATAACGGCACAACTATCGCAGCATTGAACCTGATCCGCTCCATGAAGGAGCGCGGGCACAGCGTCCGTGTACTTTGTCCGGATCAGAACCGTAAAGGCGAGCCCGGGTTTTATATCGTCCCGATCGCGAACCTCGGACCGCTGAACAACTATCTCAAAAAGAACGGCGTATCCCTTTCACGCGCAAGCACGCATATTGTCAATGAAGCGATCGACGGCGCAGACGTCGTTCATTTTATCATGCCGTTCCCGCTCGGCAACAAAGCCGCACGGTTCGCCAAAAAACGCGGCATCGCTGTTACGGCCGGTTTTCACTGCCAGGCGGAAAACTTCACTTCCCATGTTTTCATGAAGGATTCCAAACTTGCGAACTGGTTGTTCTACCGCTTTACCTGGCTGCATTCCTACCGCAAATGCAACCGCATCCACTACCCCACGCAGTTTATCCGCGATACTTTTGAACACGCCATCCACAGGGAAACGCCCGGCTGTGTGATCAGCAACGGCGTCAATTCTGCATTCCGTCCGGTTCCCGTTGCGCGAGACCCGAAGTACGACGGCAAGTTTGTCATTCAGTTCACCGGTCGTCTCAGCAAGGAAAAGACGCATAAAGTCCTGATCGATGCGGTCAATCTTTCGAAATATCGCAATGCCATTCAGCTCGTGTTTGCCGGAATCGGTCCATTGCATGATAAGCTTGAAAAACGCGGACAAAAGCTTCCGAACCCGCCGGAATTCCGCTTCTTTTCACGTCAGGATCTCATTCAGCAGCTCAACATGGCGGATCTTTATGTGCATCCGGCCGAAATCGAAATCGAAGCGATCTCCTGTCTCGAGGCGATCGCCTGCGGGCTTGTGCCGGTCATCGCAAACTCGCCGCGCAGTGCGACGCGCTACTTCGCGATCGACGAGCGCAACCTGTTCCACAACAAGGATGCAAAAGATCTCGCGAAACGCATCGACTACTGGATCGAGCATCCCGAACAGAAAAAGGAGCTTGCGGAACGCTACAAAGGGTTTGTGCAACAGCACGAATACGAGCATTGCATGGACTGTATGGAACAAATGCTGTACGACGCAGTAAAGGAGAATCGTCATGAGCAGAGTACATGAACCGAAGCGCGTTATCTATTACCGTGACGCAGAAAACGAAGACTATGCCGGAACCAACATCGATACCAAGACCATCGGCGCAGATTTTCCCTTTGCCCCCATCGGCGCGATCTGGAGATTTTTTGCGTTTATCGCCTATTATGTGATCGCGATCCCGCTTGTGTTCTTCTATTGCTATGTTGTCTGCGGTTTTCGCGTGAAAAACCGCAGGGCGATCCGAAAGATCAAAAGCGGCGGCTTCTTCCTCTACGCGAACCATACGCACTTTACCGACGCATTCCTTGCGCCGATCGTGGCGTTTCCGAAGCGCGCGTATGTGATCGTCGGTCCCGACACCGTTTCCATCAAGGGACTTCGGAACTTCGTACAGATGGTCGGCGCGATCCCGATCCCGGACGGACTCCGCGGCATGGCGTCGTTTTTGAACGCGATCCGTCTGCGTACGGAAGAAAAGTGCTGCGTCAGTGTATTCCCGGAAGCGCATATGTGGAACTACTGTACATTCCTGCGCCCGCTGAAAAGCGGATCATTCCGCTACCCCATCCACCTCGGCGTTCCGAGCGTCGCCGTCGCGGTGACGTATCAACAGCGGAAGCTTCCGTTCATCAGGCAGCCGAAGCGCACGGTTTTCATCTCCGAGCCGTTCTTCCCGGACGATACGCTTTCCGCAAAGGAAGCGCAGCACAAGCTGCAAAACGAGGTCGAGACATTTTTGAAGGAAAAGCTTGATGCCTGTTCCACTTACAAGTATTTCGACTACCGGAAAGCGGATGAAACCGAGAACGCCTGATGTCTTTCAAGAGCTTACGAACCAACCGGATCTGTCATTCTGAGGAGGTGAAACCGACGAAGAATCTTCATTAAGCGCAACGCAAAAAAGATTCTTCGCTAACGCTCAGAATGACACATGAGAGATCCGGATCATATGGGGGACGCTTATTGCGTTCTCTTTTTTTGCGCCGAAATCGTTGCGTTTTCGAGATGCGTTTTGTATAATAAGAATATCTGTATTGGGAGAACAGTGCATGGTTACGAAAAGACATTTCGGAGTAACAAAGAACGGCGAAGCCGTCTATGCCTACATGATCGAAAACGATCGTGGTATCTCTGTCACCGTGCTCGATTACGGCGCGACGCTGCAGTCGGTCGTACTGCCGCACAAAGGCGAATGCATAGACATTGCACTCGGATACGACTCAGTTGCGGCATACGAGCAGGGAAGCTGCTATCTCGGCGCGTCGATCGGTCGTTTTGCGGGACGCATTCCGGATGCGATGCTTCGCATCGGCGGAAAGACGTACCCGCTTTCCGTAAACGAGCACGCAAATCAGCTGCACGGCGGCAAAAACGGCTTTGACCGGCGTGTCTGGTATGCCATGACTGGTGAAGATACGGTCTTATTCTCCCTGCGTTCTGAGGACGGAGACGAAGGATACCCCGGATCGCTGCAAATCACTGCGCGGTTCACGCTGAAAGACGATATGCTCAGCATTGTCTATACGGGCTTATCGGACCGCACGACCGCATGGAACCCGACCAATCACGCTTATTGGAACCTGAACGGACATGATGCCGGCGACGCGCGTGCGCACCGGCTTTTGCTGCCTGCGGATCAATTTGTGCCGGTAGGACCGGATATGATCCCGACCGGCGGCGAAGAAGATGTTTCTGACACGCGATTCGATTTCCGCAGCATGCGTGAGATCGGCGGCGCATACGATCACAGCTTTGTTCTTTCGGGTGGCGCGATTCAGCTGTGGGGAAACTGCGGGATCGGTTTGGAGATCACAACCGACTGCCCAGCCGTTCAGTTTTACAACGCGGAATATCTCGGCGAGCAAATCGGAAAAGGCGGCGCGCGCTACCGTCCGTTCGGGGCAATCTGTCTGGAAACGCAGGGACGGCAGACAATGCGCGGCGCTTCGGTGTATGATGAAAACAGACTTTATCCCGGCGCAGAACGGAAGCGCACGACACAATATCGATTTATATTCGGGGAGGATTGATTATGGAATCCATAGATAACATGCGTAAAGAGTTTCAGGAGACATTCGGACATCCCGCTAAGCGCGCGTTCACGGCTTGCGGACGCTCGGAGCTTGTCGGTAACCACACAGACCACCAGCACGGGCTTGTGCTCGCCTGCGGCGTGAACCTGTCCGCCGTCGCGCTTGCCGCGCCGAACGATCGGAACGAGATCCGGCTCATCTCCAAAGGCTTTCCTGCCTGTTCCGTTGCACTCGACACACTTGAACCGGATCCGAAGGAATACGGTACGACGATTGCGCTTTTGCGCGGTGTGCTCAACGGAATCGTGCAGCGCGGCGCGTATCCTTTCGGGATTGATATCTATGTCGTGTCCAACGTGCTCTCGGGAAGCGGCCTGAGCTCATCCGCAGCGATCGAGGTTTTGCTGGCGGGCGTGATGGACGGCTTTTACCTTGACGGCGATCTCGATGAGATTGCGCTTGCCATGATCGGTCAACGCGCCGAAAATGTGTATTTCGGAAAGCCCTCGGGACTTCTCGATCAGATGGCGTGCGCTCTGGGCGGGATTCAGTTCTTTGACTTCTCCGATCCGGCTTTTCCTCTTGCGGAGCGAATCGATTTTGATTTTGCCGCGTCCGGACATTCGCTCGTCATCATCAACAGCGGCGCGGACCACGCGAATCTCACCGACTGCTATGCCGCGATCACGCGTGAGCTTTCCACGCTCGACGCGTTTTTCGGCGCAGCAGCGCTCAGGGATGTTTCCGAGGAGGATTTCTATGCCTCTGTTCCGGTGCTGCGCCGGATGTTCGGCGACCGTGCCGTGCTCCGCGCGATGCATGTTTTCGATGAGAACAAACGCGTGCTGGAAGCCAAATCTGCGCTTGAACGCAGCGACTTTCCCGCATTCCTTGCCGCACTGAACGCGTCCGGCGAATCGTCCTACACGATGCTGCAGAACGTCATTGCCGAGGGACACGACAACGCGCAGGC
>JAFOQN010000045.1 GCA_017393775.1 Clostridia bacterium | reverse complement strand
GGCATTTCGGGGTACGGCACGGTCGTGTCGCACAGATGCTCGGCATAGTCGATCAGGAATCCGTCGCGTACGTCAGTCCAGGCTTCCGGACGGTCCTGCGGTACGGCATGCTGACACATCCAGACGATGCTTTTTCCGATCAGTCCGGAGACGCCTTCGTCCGAATAGGTATGAAAGCCGAGTGCTTTCAGCGCACGGTTCAGGGAGGATGCGATATCCGAGAGCGTATTGCAGATCGTCCCGTCCAGATCGAACGCAACGAGCCGGAATCTGTTTTTTGTTTCTTTCATCTGTTCCATACCGGTCATTCTACATGTTTTTTTCCCGCGCGTCAATGTTTTCGGGCTTCACAAATTCAAAAAATATGATATACTGAAAAAACAGGAGTTTTTTATGATTGAATACGAACGAATTACAGGTGAGAACATTTCGGCGCTGACGCCGTATTTTGAAATATTCGCCTGCGGCATCTGCGACAATACGATCGGCGCTGTGTATCAGTGGCGCGATATCTACGTGTCGTATTACGCGATCGTCGAGGGCATGCTGTGCATCCGCGCAAACTACGGCGCATACGGCGAGTGCTATACCGTGCCTTTGGGCGCGGGGGACTTTGAAGCGGCGTGCGCTGCAAACGAGACGGACGCGAAGGAACGCGGGATCCCGCTTCGCTACTGCGTTGTGCCGGACTGTCTGATTCCGCTTCTGAAGTCGCATTACGGCGCGCGCATGACGATGGAGAGCATCCGCGACTGGGCGGACTATATCTACGACGCGGAGAGTTTCCGCACGTTTGCGGGAAAGGCCTATCACGGGCAGAAGAATCATGTGAACCGCTTTTATCGCGAGCATCCGGACGCCGAAGCGTTCGTCGTTTCAAACGAAGCGGACGAGCGGGCATGCCTCGATTTTCTGGACCGTTTCCGCGGGATGCATCCGGAATTTTCCGCGCTCGAGGAAAACGAGTGGAACGGCGCGAAGGACCTTCTGATCCACCGCGACGCGCTCGGGCAGACGGCGGTCGCTTTGAGGACGGGCGGCGAGATCGTCGCGATGGCGATCGGCGAGATGAAGAACGATATGCTCTTTGAACACGTCGAAAAGGCAATGCCTGACGTATCCGGCGCATACCCCGCCATGGCACAGGCGTTCGTCCGGCAGTTCCCCGAAGCGAGATACTTAAACCGCGAGGACGACGGCGGCGATCCGGGACTGCGCTACTCAAAGACGAGCTACAAGCCGATCGAGCTCAAGGAAAAATTTCTCGTCACAATTTGCGGCGAATGAAGTACAGAAGACATTCAGAAGGGAGATCCACAATGAAAAAACCGATTCTTTTGATCATGGCAGCGGGCATGGGCAGCCGCTTCGGCGGTCCGAAGCAGATCGAGCCGATCGACGAGCACGATCACGTTATTCTGGACTTTTCGGTGTTTGACGCGATTCGCGCGGGCTTCGAGAAGGTCGTCCTCATCATCAAAAAGGAGATGGAGCAGGACTTTGAGGAGCGCGTGGGAAAAAGGATCCGTCCGCACGTACAGCTCGAGTACGCCTTCCAGTCGCTCGACAAGCTTCCCGCGGGCTATGAGATCCCCGAAGGCCGGGTCAAGCCGTGGGGCACCGCGCACGCGATCCTGTGCGCAAAGGATAAGCTCGACGCGCCCTTTGCGGTGCTGAACGCCGACGACTTCTACGGCGCGGACGCCTATAAGAAGATCTATGCGTTTTTGAGCGCGGAGCACACCGAGAGCGAATACGCGATGGTGGGCTATCAACTCGGCAATACGCTTTCTGATTTCGGTTCCGTGGCGCGCGGCGTCTGCGAGATCGGACCGGACGGCAAGCTTGTGACGCTCACCGAGCGCCTCAAGATCGAAAAGCGTGACGGCGCGGCGGCGTTTACCGAGGACGACGGCGCAACGTATACGCCGCTTGCGCTCGACACGCTCGTTTCGATGAACCTGTTCGGGCTGCAGAGAAACGTGCTCGACGAGTTCGAAAACCGTTTTCCGGCGTTCCTCGACAAGAATCTGCCGGTGAATCCGCAAAAATGCGAATACCTCCTTCCGCGCGTGCTCGACGAGCTGATGCAGGAGGGCAAGATCAGCATCGAGGTGCTCGAGACCTCCGCGCGCTGGCATGGCATCACCAACCGTCCGGACCTGCCGATCCTGAAGGAAGCGATCCGCAAGATGAAGGATGAGGGGCAGTATCCCGAAGAGCTCTGGAAGTGATCGCATGCGCAGGATCCGTTTGATTTCGCTGCTGGCGATCCTGTTTCTGTTCGCCTGCGGCAAGACCGCTGCGCCCGAAAACGCGCTAACACCCGAAACGTCGGGCATCGGTCCGGACGACGTTGTGCTCACGGTGGGCGACGAACCGGTCTATGCGTCGGTTTACCGCTATCATCTCAACGACCGGTACGGCATCATCAAGGCAAACGGGCTCGACGACCGCGACAAATACCTGGAGTATGTCTCGAATCCGAGCATCAACTACCTCTATGCGTACTATGATACGCGCACCGGGGAGGGAATGCAGGCGCTTGCGGAGGACGTGCTCCGTGAGGTCGCACTCGAAGCGGCGGCGATCGATGCGGGCACAAAGGCGGGGTTTCAGCTGAGTGCCGTCGAGCAGTCGTATTTTGCACAGGCAGAGAGCGACGCGGAGGAAAAGCTCGAAGATCAGCTTTCGGAAAACGGCGGAGCGTATGCATCGCGCGAAGCGTTCATGCAGGCGAACGGTTTTACCGAGGAGCGGTACAAAGAGATGTTTGTACGCAGCATGCGGGCGGGCATCCTCTATAACCATCTTTTAGAGGATTATAAGGCGTCGCACACGCTGACCCCTGAGGAACTTGAGACCGGCTATGCGCGGATCGTGAAGGAGACGTTCATCGACCGTTACACGGACGGTATGTACGCGCGCTATCTGTTCTATTATCTGCAGGGCGCGCGCATGTTCCCGTCGCTGTACATTCCGGAGGATGCGATCTTTGTCCGGCTGTTTGCAAAGACCGGCGCAACCGACGCCGAGATCGAATCATACAAACAGCAGGCGGAGACAGACTTTACCGCGCTGTATGAAAGCCGCGAAAACGAGTTTATCGTCAACGGTATCGCGGGCGATCTTGCGGTCGCGCCGAAGGATGAATTGTTCGAAGGGCTCTACAATGCGGCAAAGGACGTCGCGATCGGCGGCATCGGTACGATGACGCTTGAAAAGGAAGGCAATTCGGCGTTCTATCTGTTCCAACGCGTGGAGGGCGAGACCGGCACGGTGCCGATCGACCGCTATCCCGGCGTGCGCGAGCGCATCACGAATCAGCTGCTCGGAACGAAGTGCATGGACGTGCTTCGTGAAAAGATCGCCGATCCGGCCTATGCCGTTCGCTATGAAGATATGATCAAGGCGGTCGTCGCCTCAATTACCAACAAATAAGGAGTTGCTATGGAAAGAAGAAAAATGGGGACCTCTCCCGACAGAGTTTATCAAAGCGCGCGGTATGCGATCATTCTTCTGGTTGCCCTAACCGCTGTCAACATCTTCCTGCGGGCTGTGAGCATCGACCGGTATTTCGTTTCGTCGGTGTTCCTGTCCTACTTTATGGTCACCTATTTCGGCGAGATCGGCAATCTTGCGCTCGGCGTGGCGATTGCCGCCGCGATTCTCGTGCCGTATGTGCTGGCATTCATTCTGTCCAAGAAGAAGCCTGCCTGGATGATCGTTGCGCTGGTGCTGTTTGTACTCGACACACTGTTCGTGATCTATATGATGTTCCTGCTGAAGCGGGTCGGCGAAAGCCCGTTCGGCATGATTCTGGATCTGCTGATGCACGGCTTCGTCATTTTCGAGCTTGCGATGGGCGTGAAATACCGCGAAGCGGCGACCGCGGAAACGGACGCCGCGGGGGAAGGTCCCGCGCTTTCGAGCGACGAGGACGGGACGTACAGCGAAGTCTCCTGCGTCGTTGCCGTATCCAAGGAAGACGGAAGGCACACGCTCGAAGAGACGGGCGTTGTCCGCTTCTATGAAAACGAGATCGCGCTCGGCACGGTCGGCACTGCAAAAGCGCTTTTGATCGGCTCTGCTTATTCCTCGCCGACGGAGCGGATGCGCTTCGGCTATTCCGAAGTTACGCGCGCGTATTTTGCCAAGAAGAACGAGCGTACCGTGCGCCTTGACCTTGCGGACGGGCGTTATGCGTACTTTGTGGTCGCCGGCGCAAACCGCGATCAGCTGGTGACGCTGCTGCAAGAACACGGCATCACGGTCGAACCGTTCGCGGAATAAGTTCCAAAACCAAAAAGAAGGAGGAAACGCATCCTCCTTCTTTTTTATTCTGTATTACTGCTGTTCCAGAAGTTCCAGCGCGCGGCGGTAGAGCTGTTTTTTCGGAAGACCGAGACGCTCGGCGGCGATCGCCGCGGCGTCCTTCACGGATTCGGTTTTGAGAAGCTCCGAAAGCACGGCGTCGGGATCCGGCGCAGCATCTTTGTCCTGATGCCCGGGGATAAACGCGATCACGCATTCGCCCTTCGGCTCCTCTTCGAATCGCTCGATGAGTCCGGAAAGAGAACCGGTCACGACGGTCTCAAACTTTTTCGTGAGCTCGCGGAGCACAGCCGCCGGTCCGTCGCCGAAGCGGTCGAGAAGGTCCTTCAGCGTTGCCTGCACGCGGTGCGGGCTTTCATAGAGGATAATCTGATGATCGAGCTTCGCGATCGCGTCGAGCATTTCGCGGCGCGGCTTCGATTCGCGCGGGAGAAACCCGAAGAAGCTGAACGGCTGTGCGGGAAGCCCCGAAAGTACGGCGGCGACGACCGCGGCGCTTGCACCGGGGATCACGGTATGGGGCAGATTCTCCCTTTGGCATGCCGCAACGAGCATTGCGCCGGGATCGGAGATGCCGGGCATGCCCGCGTCGGATACATAGGCGACGTCGCGCCCGTCCTTTAAAGCGGCGACGACCTCTTCGGTGCGCTCGCGCTCGTTGTGCGTGTGCAGCGAGCGGGTCGGTTTTTTGATGTTGAAATGGCTGAGTAAAAGCCCTGTATGGCGCGTGTCTTCGCAGTAGATCATGTCGACCGAAGAAAGGACCTCAATCGCCCGCGGAGAAAGATCTCCGAGGTTTCCGATGGGCGTTGCGACAAGGTACAGCATCAGCGCATCCTCGTGCGCAGATTTTCCCCGCGCAAAAGCACGATCGAGGTCAGCGCGCCGTCGATCATGCGGCTTGCGACGCGTTCGCCGTAGCGCTCAAAGAGCCCTTCGCGGTCGAGGTTCGAGATCATCACGGTCGGCAGCTGCGCCGCCGCGCGCTCGTTCAGAATGCGGAAGATCGTCTCGACCGTGACGTTCGGGACCATCGCTTCGGTGCCGAGATCGTCGAGAATCAGAAGCTTTGCGTTTAAGTACGGCGCGATCGCGTCTTCGCGCGTATCGATGCCGGAAAGAATGTCCTGTATACACTGATACGCGGTCGCCTTGACGGTCTGAATGCCTTTTTCGATCGCGGCATAGCCGATCGCGTTGCCGAAATAGCTTTTGCCGAGACCGCTTTGTCCCACGATGAGAAGGTTCGGTTTTTCGGGATTCGGAAGCGCCGCGACATAGCGTTCGCAGAAGCGCTTCATGCCGAGCCCCTGCTTTTTCTGCTCGTCGGTCGGATAGATCGCGTCGCTGAAGTTCGGAAAGATCTCGCGGTCGTTGATACGCGAAGCGGACAGCATCAGCTCCTGCTGCTTTTTGAGCGCGCAGGAACAAAGCTTCGACGGGTTTCCGACCTCGCCCTTGTCCTGACATTCTTTGCAGGTATAGATCGCGTCAAGGTAGTTGGAGGGCAGACCCATCGAGATCAGCAGATTCTGGCGCTCCGCCGTGATCTGCGCGATGCGCGAGGTCGCCGCGTTGAGCGGAAGCTTGCCCGCCGCCCACTGCTGCATGACCAGACCCGGCTCGTCCATCAGCGTACGGAAGCGGGCGTTCTTTGCTTCGCATTCCGCGACGCGCTTTTGGTGCAGGCGAAGGTTTTTGTCTCTCAAATCGCTGTAATAGCGCTTTAATTCGTTCGTCATACGTCCTCGTTCAGGTCTACGACCAGCTGGTTAAAATCGTCCTCCGAGATCGGCGTCTGCTGATACAGCAGCGCGGCGTTCTTTTTCTTTTTCTTTGCGGGAGCAGCCTTCGGCTTGTTCAGCGCCGCTTCCGCCTGCTCCGCAGTTTCGATATGCGCGTCCGCCCAATCGGACAGCGTCTTTTTCAGCAGCCCGAGCGCACGCTCCGCGCCGGCGTATTCGTCGGCAGCAAGCAGGATCGCTTCGCGTGTGATGCCCTTTTCCTCGCGGAACATGCGTAACTGCGCGATCGTCGTCTTGTCCGGCGCGCCGATTTTGCCGAGCCGCGCGTAAACCTGCCTTGCAAACTCGCGGTCCGCGCTCTGCCGCTGTTCGGCGGCGTCCATTGCTTCGATGCTGGTGACCTTGTTCTCTTTCATTTCCGAAAGACGATCACTTAGAATCGAGAACGTCGGCGAAGCAACGTCCGTCATGCGCGCGGCGGCGGCAAGGATCGTCTCGGCGTCAAAGCCTAGCACGTTCGTCCAGCGGTCGTAGAGCGCCATCTCGTCGACGGTCGGCGGGCGGCGCTTGTTCCAGCGGCGCAGAACCTCCGCAGCGCCGTGCTTCTGCACGCGCTTGTCGGCAACGTACGCTTCGGCAGCCGCCTGCGTTTTGACATCCTGCTCGCTCCATTCCTGTGCAGCGGTGAGAATGTAGTTGGTCGAAACGCGCTTGCCCTTCAATTCGATACAGTAGGCCACGAGCGCAAGCACCGCGCCCTCTTCAAGCCCGTAGAGCTCGATGCAGTCATACATCGCCTTCATCTCGCGCAGATCGAGCGAGCGCGGCGATAAAAGCGCGTTCAGCGAATCGATGAACCGGCGGTATTTCACCGGCGTGGCGGTGGTCACGGCGGGCTGTTCGGTGAGCAGGTATTCCACCGTGAGCGGTTCATCGCTGCGGATGCGCACAAGCCCCTTTGCCTGCCAGTATACGAATGCGCAGCGGATCTGCGCTTCCGATAACCCCAGTGCGTCACACAGGTCCGCGTCGGAGAGCGAGGCGTGATAGCACTGCATCAGGCCGAAAAGATAAACCTTCACAAACATGCCGTCCGCTTCGGGCATGTATTCGAGAAGAAACAGATTGTCGACCGGCGTCATCTCACGCCGCGCCGCTTCGGGCGAAAAACGGATATTCATATTCGTATTATAGCACGGGTGGGATCGGGATTGCAACGGGGGAACGCATTTCTCCCCGAACCGGTCAAGGCGAAACGCGCGTGATCGTCAGGATTGCCTCATGCTTCACGGGATCGTACACGTCGACGTGTACGGCATAGTCCATCGTACCGCCGTTGTTCATGCGCATGCCTTCGGGGAACGCGTCGCTGCAGCGTTCCATGCTGAAGGTATCGCCCCCGACATACAGATCGTTGCAGTGCAGCATGGCGAAGATGGTCTGGGGCGTCGGGTGACAGAAGCGGAACCGGTCCGAGCCGTCGCGCGGGATCAGATCGAGCAGGTGCCAGAACCGGGAGAATTCCGGAAGATACGGTTCCACGCCGTTGGTATTGTAGTTCGCGCACCACAGCTCGGTCCCGTGATAGAAATCCGGCGATTCCAGCACGCGAAGGATGTCCTCATAGGTAAATGCGGGAGAATAGTCCCGGGTTCCTTTGCTGTTGCATACCGCCTCCACAAGGCGTGCGTCGACGTGCAGGATGCGCACGCCGCCGTCAAAGCCGGTGCCGCTGTTGGTCACGGATGCGATTTCGGTGGAAATGAACGGCCAGTCGAATCCGCTTGCGCCGACCGGCGCAAGCACTTCAAGCAGCAGGTATTCGTCAAACGGCGTGCCGTTCCAGCCGTTCGATGTCGGTATGAGCACGGCGTCCGGACAGTCTCCGGAACAGCCGATCCGCAGCGTAATCTCGTTGATGTCGGGCGTGATCACATACGGCGTCGTCCATCCGCACAAAAACCGGGAATAGGCATTCCAGCCGGCGAAATCATCCTCCTGCATGTCAAATCCGCCGAGCGGGCTGACAAACTCGTCGTTATAGGGATAAGAATCGTAATAGTCTTCAACGCCGAAGCCGTGGCTCAGCTCATGGATCAGTATGCGCGGGCCGGTACTTTGAGAGGCGGGTTCCGCCGGCCGGCAGACCGAATCGTATGCCATGCGGACAAACCGGAACATCGTCGGATTGTTCGGATCGGGTTTCATCTGTGCATAGCTCATCGCCCCGCCGTATAAATAATACTGCTCTCCGTCGCCGACCGTCTTATTCGGGTCCTCCCCGCTGAGGAACACGACCATATCGACCTGCCCGTTGTTGTCCTTGTCTGCGGCGCGCGTGCGTTCGGGATGACTTTTGCGGATCTGATCGAACGCCTTGAACAGCAAATCGTAATAAGTATTCTGTACATAATCGTATCCCTGCTTGGAGGTCATGCCGGTATCGTAGCAGCAGTACTGTACGTCAAAATCTGTTTTGCCGTAGGAAGCGTACTTGAAATATGTGGAAATGGACCGAAAGCTTTCGGACTGCGGATAATCGCCCTCGAACATATCCCGAAGCTTCGCTTCATCGTATGCATAACCGTCCGTAAAACCGACGAAAACAACGAGCAGCCCGTTTGTTCCGACGGAACGGAAGGCGGGAAGCCGGATCGGTTCAGCGGTCAGAAGCGGCGAGACCGGCTCCGGCTCGCTCAGTGAATAACCGCACAGCGTAACGGCCCCGGACGGCGCGGGCTGTGTGAAGTCCCACTGCTCTCCGGTGGATGCGTTGTACCAGCCGGAAAAATGCTTGCCGGTTTCGGGCGCGACCGGCAGATCGATCAGCGGTTCGCCGTCCCGTACATATTCGGGCGGGAGTTCGACGCCGTCGATCTGATAGCGCACAAGATGCCAGCCCTCGTTTTTCAGGTTGCCGCACAAGATCCATTTCCCGTCCTGTTTGAAGAAAAGCTGCGTCGTATTCTCACAATAAAAGAAATCGCCTTCCTCGCCGAGCGTTTCGGTCGGGGTGCCGGCGTCGCGGTACACGTCCCGTCCCTTCGCCCGTTCGATCCATTCGTCCATCGTCGGGGCGGGCGTCGGAGACGGGGCTTCGGTCGGCTGTTCCGGTTCAGCCGTTGCTTCCGCCGGTACGACCTCGTCCGGCGATTCGGTCGGCTGCTGCGCCACGACAGGCGTTTCAGCCTGCGGACTGCCTGCGGGTTCCTTCGCTCCGCAGGAAATGCACGCGAAAAGCATGATCAGACATACCGACAGGCATATGACCTTTACAAACGGACGGATGCGGTTCATGGCGATTCCTCCTGTTTATATATTTATACACTTATAATATATCATAAGCGGACGGGGAAATCAATCGGCAGCGGACGGAACCGCGAAAACGAAACGACCGGTATAACCAAAAATAGCTGGTATTTTCCGCGTGCGGGCACTATAATATAAACCATGAAGCGAAAGAAGAAACAGAAACAGAATCCTGTCATCGTCATCACCCTGTGCGCCGTGCTGCTGGCGCTTTCCGTGCTGCTGCTCCTTTTGATGCGCGCGGTGCTCGGCGGCAGGGAGATCAAGCCGGCGTCCTGCAAGCCGAAAGAGGAAGGCGAGATTGCCGTCATGACGCCTGCGCCGACGCTCCTGGATCTGTACGCGTATTTCGACTGGACGGAGACGACCGCGATCAAGGTCTACGATCACCGGGCGGACAAGCTCATCGACATGGACCTTGAGGAATACATCGTCGGCGTCGTCTCGGCGGAGATGCCCGCGTACTATGACTTCGAAGCGCTGAAGGCGCAGGCGGTCGCGTCGCGCACCTACACGCTGTACAGCATGGCGCACGGCGGCTGTCACACGAATCCGGACGCCGACGTGTGCACGAACAGCAAGTGCTGTCAGGCGTTTTCGACGCATGAACGGATGCAGAACGCGTGGAAGAACGATTACGCAAACAACTATAACCGCGTGGCGCAGGCGGTCATGGGCACCGCGGGCGAGGTGCTGGTCTACGACGGCAAGCTTTGCGACGCGCTGTATCACGCCTGTTCCGGCGGGCAGACGGAGGATTCCGAGCATGTTTACGCAAACGCGCTGCCTTACTTACGCGGCGTCACGAGTCCCTACGAGGATCCGATGCGCACGGAGGACGTCGCTCTGAAAACGGACGCGCTCGTCGAACTGATCGCCGCGAAGTATCCGGAAAGCGGGATCTCCGAAAGCAATGTCCGCGACGGGATCGCGATCGAAAAGGCGTATGCGAGCGGACGCGTGGAGACGCTGCGGCTCGGCAAAACGACGGTCACCGGCAAGCAGGCGAGGAATCTGTTCGGCCTCAGAAGCACCATGTTCACGGTCGAATGGACCGGCGACGGGATCGTGTTCCATACGAAGGGCTACGGGCACGGTGTGGGCCTTTCTCAGAACGGCGCAAACGGCATGGCAAAACACGGCTCGGATTATCAGGAGATTTTGCTGCACTATTATACCGGTGTTTCGATCGGCGTCTTCGGCGCGGACGGGATCACGGAACGCACGGCGCCGGCGCCGCAGAACACGAACGCTCCGTTCGTGCCGGAGAGCTGAGATGGAACGCTGGGAATGGCTGATCGAAGGCAAGACGGGGATATTTCAGGACCCCGCGCTCGGCTGCTTTACGGAGGATCCGATCAAGCTTGTGCACTTTGCAAAGATCGGGGAGAAGGACTCGGTGCTGGATCTCGGCACCGGAAACGGCGTGATATGCCTGTATGCCGCAGCGCGGTACGGCGGAACCTATACCGGCATCGACGTCAATGAAGCGCAGATCGCGCTTGCGAAGCGCAGCGCGGAGCGGAACGGACAGGCGATCCGGTTTTTGCCGCTTCGCGTTGAGGACGCGCCGGATACGCTCGGACACGGGATGTTTTCGCGGATTCTGATGAACCCGCCGTACTTTGTTTCGGGCGAGCCCGGACCGCGCGCCGCGACGCGGCATGCGGACGAAGAACTGCTTTCCCGCTGGTGCAGCGCGGCTTTCCTGCTTTTGAAAAACGGTGGGACGCTTTCGCTCTGCTATCCTGCGGAACAGATTGCGAACCTTTTCTGTATACTCAGGGACCGCCGCCTTTCTCCGAAACGCATGCAGCTTTTGATGCACGGTCAGCGCGCAAGGCTTGCGCTCGTCGAGGCAAAGAAGCTCGGCGGGGACGGCGTGACGGTCACGGTCGTGCCGGACCGGAAGCCGGGCGGCGATCATGCGCCGCTGTTGGTGTAGCTTGTGTTCAAGGAACATTCACGACTTTTCCGCAGACCGTTAAATCCTGTCTGTTGCATTACCGCTCCGCTTCCGACATACTGTCGGTGAGAGGAGGAGTAAAAAATGCTGACGGAGAAGGATTTGTTTTTTCAGGGCAACCAGCGATTGAAACGGACGCTGTGTCGCCGGGAGGATTCACGCCGCATCACGGGGGAAATGCTGCTTGCAATGGGGATCACACCGCATCTTTGCGGCTTTGAACCGCTGTCAGAGGGCATACGGATCACGGCGGAGCGCGAACGGGGAAGCGAACGGCCGCCGATTACGGACCTGGTGCCGGCGGTCAGAAGCCTATGCGGACAATGCAGCCCCGATCACGCAATGCGTGACGCGATCGGCGTCGCGTTTCTTGCCGCAGACGAGATCCACACGCGGTTCTTTCCGTTCTCGGACCGTCCGGGCAGCGCAGAGTTCATCTGCACGCTTGCGGAGCTCGTTCTGGACCGGATCACACAGCAATAGCGTCAAAAAACAGCACCTCAAAAGGTGCTGTTTGCGGATCGGAAAGATTCAGTTTTGCAATGCG
>JAFOQN010000044.1 GCA_017393775.1 Clostridia bacterium | reverse complement strand
GATCGGGCGTGAACTTGTATTCCGCGCCAAGCTCCTCTACGACTTCACCCGTCTCCGCGAACGTGCTCGGGTTATAGACCGGAATGTTCGTGTCTTTGTTTTCGGTGATCTCTTCGATGCTCGCTTTCGGAAGCGGCGGGATCTGGTTTACAAACGTATACGTTGTCGTCGCAAGAACAGCGGGTTCTGCGTTCGCATCGTTTTCGTCCCAGATGATCAGCTCGACTTTGAACGTTTTGCCCACGTTGTCTGCGGATTTGTTAAACACGCCGCAGATGAACTCGCCGATGTTGTTCACAACGTCGTCGTACGTCACGGAGGAAAGCCCGGCGGACGTAAGAAGCTGTATCGGTTCGTTCGCCGTCAATGGAACCGGGAACAGGAAACCCTGCTTGAATTCCTGTCCGTATCCGTTGTATGCACCGTACAGACCGAAGCTCTCCGCCGCGGTATCTGCATTCATGCTTACACGGTAGTCAGCGCGCCAGCCGCCGTAATACGCAAGCTGAATTGCCGTCGGTTCCACGGGCGTGAACTTGTATTCCGCCTCAAGCTTCTGATCGTCTTCGCCGATCTTCACCATCTCGGTCGGCGTGATCTTCTCTACGTTCGCTTTCGGAAGCTCCGGCGCTTCGGTGATGTTGAGCTTTGCTTTTCCCTTGAAGGTGTAATCCGTCGTCGAAACAACGATGCGCGTGTCGGGATCGCTGCCGTCCCAGATCACGAGATCGACGGAGATGGTCTTTCCCCAGTTGTCCTCGGAAAGGTTATATACGCCGCACTGGAATTCCTGAATATTATTCACGCTGTCGTTATAGTTCAGGGCGTCGTCAAAGCCGATCGAGCCGAGAAGATAGACTTCTTCGCCCGCTTTCAGATCCGTCGGGAACTGGAACGCCGCTTCGAGATTTACACCGTATCCGAAGTATTTCCCATAGAGACCGAACGTGTCCTTTGCGATATCCTGATTGAAGGAAATACGGTAATCCGCATGCCAGAGACCGTAATATGTGATCTGCTCCGACGTCGGATTGTCGGGCGTAAAGGAATATTCCGCTTCCAGCTCGTCGACCGTACCGATCGGCTGCTGCGTAGCGATATCGTACAGCGGAACGTTCTTTGCGGCAGGCGCGATTTCTACGACCGCTGCCGTCGGATACGGGATCTTTGCGAACTGCGCCGAGACCGTCACGTCATGTCCCGGCATTTTGAACGAATAATTGCCGTTTGCAACGCTCGCCGTCACATCCGCACCATCTACCGTCAGCGAATCCAGAAGATACCCTGCTGCCGGCGCGACCGTCAGAACGACCGTTTCCGCGGTGGAAACATTTGCCGTGTCGATGTTCGCCGAAACTCTTCCGTTATCGGATGCGTTGATTGTGAGAACATAGTTTTGACCGACGTAAACATAGCCGTTCCAATCGTTGTTCCAAGTGTTTCTGAAGTAGATCGTAACTGCTCCGGACGGTGTGTCGGATGTGATCCGGTAGTTTCCGTTCCCGTCACCTGCGCCGTACATCCAGCCGTCGTCTCCGATCTGCCCGTCGACGATATGCGCGACCTTGAATTCCTGGCCGACCGCAACGGTTGTCTTGATCCAATACTCGGATGCATTGCCCGGATTCTGCGTAAGCTTGTCTTTCGCATTGATATCATCGACCGTCCATCCGTTCAGACCGATCAGATAATATCCATCCTCCAGATTCGCACGGTGCGGCTCAGGATCGTTGTTGACCGATTCGAGAGTCGCCGCATCGCCGAAAGCCTGTTCCGCCGTTTCCCCGATCTCTGCCGGATCCGTCTCAATGCCTTCCGCAAACGCGGGAAGCACCAGACCGAGCGACATTACGAGGGCAAGCAGAAATGCAAACAGTCGCTTTGTCTTCATACATGTTTCTCCTTCTGTTTATGATATTTCGTACTGATCAATATCAGTTTCACGCCGATACTATGCTTTTGCATAATTTCGTATACAATTTTGTGCCGATCGGCTGCCTGCCGTGCAGCTCTTTTTTGTTATCAATCGTCAGATTGTATACATTTTTTGCTTTTTTGTAATACCAATTCTCACGATTGATATCACGATAGATATTCCTATAGCAAGATACTATTACACATAAAATACTTTCATATCCTCGGGCATGTGTCTACACAAAATATCGTCTATATATAATATATTGTTTCTCTTTTGCGTATTCTGATGATGTTTTATAGAGAATACCGACCATTTTTTGCACCGACCCGACCTGATATCCTGCGTGAAGCGCATTCATGTTTTTTCTCGGGCACTCGGATATACAAATGATTTAACAGGTTTCGGAGATTGGAAACTAAAAGAATTCTTGGATTCGATTTCGGAAATCAATAGTGATTAATCCAATGTTATGAATTGCAGGCTGGTCGTATTGCGATGCTTGATGTTTTTAATACACCAGATGGTAAAGTAGAAAAAATCTATTTTACGGAAGAAAACAAAGGCGCGTTTTTAAGTCTCTTTTCGGATGTCGATGGATTGACAAAGTCATATTTGAACATTACGACAGCACACGAATATTGGACAAACAGGCACAGGAATATGTGGAGGGCGTATTGAAGCAGGCATACAAACGCCGTATGCGCGCATGTGAACAAGAAAGGTAACACAATGCAGGCAACGGAAATCAAGATGCTCCGCAATAGGCTGGTAGATTATGTTACCGTTACGCCAGATAAAGAACTCATCTTCCATCTACGAAGTGATCGTGAAATGACCATCTCATTGGGAGATGTACATTAGAAGCGGTATGACGGCTCAACTGTCATAAGTACATTATCTAACGCAAGGGCTCGTCGAAAGACGGGCCTTATTTAACGCCCTTAGAAGAATGTATCAACGTGTATCATTTTAGCGATCTTACGAATTATAAATTGGGGTACTGCGTTAAAATAACATAATAAATTAGACGACGTATCAACGTGTATCATTTTTGGCATCATTCAATTGTTTTTGGAGCTGAGTCTGCAAACAAGTCGGGATTTTTCATTTGCAAATCTGCATTGGAGTAGACCAAAAAAGGAAGAAACTTCCCTGTTGTTCGGGGAAGTTTCTTCTGGGCTGAAAACGTATCGGTGTTTCAGCCTAATTTGGTGCCGGTGGTGGGACTCGTTTGCGGCGGTAGATATCGGGCTGTCATGCTTGCGCTACGCGCTGCGCATTCCGCCCTGCCGCAAACCCGCTTCGCTGCAAAACACCGCACTGCGGTGTTTTGCGGTCGCTCAGTCGAGTCCCTTCCTTCAAACAGCCATAGAAAAGACCACCCGCAAGGGGTGGTCTTTTCTATGGTGCCGGTGGTGGGACTCGAACCCACACGGGTGATTAGCCCAACGGATTTTGAGTCCGTCACGTCTGCCAATTCCATCACACCGGCAAGGTGCTTTTTATTTATAGCATAAATGAAGCGAAAACGCAAGGGGTTTTTGCGGCAAAAACGCCCCGATTTGCTCGGAGCGTCGTGCGTTGTGATACCTTAATACTTCAAAATCGTTTCGACCGGATAGTCTTTGAGCGTTTCGCGTCCGGGAAGGTCCGTGAGCTCGATCGCAAAGACGCAGCCAACCACAACACCGCCCGCCTTTTCGACAAGCTTTGCGCACGCAAGCGCCGTGCCGCCGGTGGCAAGAAGGTCGTCGACAATCGCGACACGGCTTCCGGGACGGATGGCGTCCGTGTGGATTTGCAGCTCGTCCGTGCCGTATTCGAGACCGTACTGATACCCGATCGTTTCATACGGGAGCTTGCCGGGCTTTCTGGCCGGAACAAACCCCGCATGCAGGGTGTTCGCAAGCGCGGAGCCGAAGATGAACCCGCGCGCCTCGGGTCCGACGATCAGGTCAACGTCCTGCGTAAACAGCGGCTGCGCCATCTCATTGACGAGCGCTTCAAAACCGTCGGCGTTGCCGATCAGCGGCGTGATGTCGCGGAACAGAATACCCTTTTTCGGGAAATCGGGAATATCGCGTACCAAAGCTTTCAGATCCATAGGTTCCTCCTTGCAGTCCATCCAAACAAATTACAAATGATTATAGCATGTTCTCCCCGTTTTTTCAACCGTTGGCGCAGAAAAACACGCCCGGAGCGGGCGAAAGCGACACGATTTGATTCCTGCGCAGATTTGTGATACACTGTATATAAATCGGACGTCAACGGAGACAAAAGACAATGATCAAAAAACTGTTCCGTGAAATGCTTGCCACACAGATCGTATCGCTGATGACCGTCACGCTGTGCATGCTGATCGACAGCATCATGATCGGGCGGTTTCTCGGCGTGGATTCCATGAGCGCATACGGCTTTGCGACGCCGCTGCTTTTGGTGTTCGCCGCCTTCGGCAGCATGATCTCTGCGGGTGTACAGGTGGTCTGCGGCAAAACGATCGGCTGCGGCGACCGTGAAGCGACGAATGCGTGCTATACCGCTGCGATGTTCCTTTCCGCGGCGATCTCAGCGGTCGGGCTTGCGCTGGTCTTTGTGTTTTTAAACCCGCTCACAAGACTTTTGGGCGCCGGCACACCTTCGCCCGACAATCCGGTTTTCGGGCTGACGCGTGATTATATCAAAGGCTTTATTCTCGGCGCGCCCGCGTTCCTTTGCGCGCAGATCATGGTCCCGTTTCTGCAGCTGTCCGGCAAGCGGACGCGTCTGATCGTGGCGGTCGCCGCCATGACCGTTTCGGATATCGTCTTTGATCTTCTGAACGTATTCGTCTTCCGCGGCGGCACCTTCGGCATGGGGCTTGCCTCGACGCTCAGCTATTATATCGCGCTGAGCCTCGGTATCCTGTATTTCTTCAAAAAGGACTGCCTGTTCCGGTTCCGCTTCCGCCTGCTGCGTCCGCGTGTGTTCAAGGACCTGCTTTCCTACGGGATTCCCACGATCATCAACCAGATCAGCACGGTGCTGCTCGTGCTGCTGCTGAACCGCCTGCTGGAAGCGGCGGCAGGGACGGTCGCCGTTGCCGCGTACTCGGTGATCTCCACGGTCGGCAATCTCTGCTACTGCTTCGGCACCGGCATCGGTTCCGTGGCAATGATGCTTGCGTCCGTCTTTTATTCCGACCGCGACCGCCGGTCCATTCGCGAGCTGGTGCGGCTGATGACCGTTTACGCGATCCTGATCGACTTTGCCGTGATGGCGATCGAGCTTATCATCGCCGTCCCGCTGGTCAGGCTGTTTCTGGGAAGCGACGCGGAAGCCGTCAAAATCGCCGCGTTCGGACTGCGGCTCGTCATGCTGTCGATCATACCGTCGTCGCTGAACTCCGCGTTCAAGAACTATTATCAGGGCGTCAACCGCATCGGCTTTGCCGAAATCATCTCCGTGCTGCAGAACTTTGTATTCCCCGCGCTGTTCGCGTTCGTCCTGAGCCGCTTTATCGGCGTTACCGGCATCTGGCTCGGGTATCTGTGCGGCGAGACGGCGACGCTGATCGCGTTTTCCGTCGTCGTATGGAAAAACCACGGGCGCGTTGCGCTGTCCGCGGACGCGTACAGCATGCTGGCGCCGGACTTCGGAACGTCGGCGGAAAACTGTCTCGAACGCTCGGTGCAGAGCGAACAGGACGCGGTCGCTGCTTCGGAGGAAGCCGTTGCGTTTTGCCGGTCGCACGGGCTGAACGAGCACGAAAGCATGCTGATCGGGCTGTGCATCGAGGAAATGACGGTCAATATCGTGACATACGGCTTCGGCACGGACCGGAAAAACCACCATATCAACGTTCGAATGGTGCTCGAAGCGGACACGCGCGTACTCCATATCCGCGACGATTGCAGACGGTTCGACCCGGTGCATTATATGGAACTGCACAAATCGGACGATCCGACCGCGCACTTCGGCATCCGCACGGTTATGAAGGCGGCAAAGGAAGTCCGGTATATGAATTCTCTCGGCTGGAACAACCTGACGCTGGTGTTCTGAAGCCGAAAACCGTAAACGAAAAAGGGGCGGCTGCAAGCCGCCTCTCTATTTATCGTGCTGCCGTCGGAAGCGTCGTCTTTCCGACCTTCCCCGCAGAATGTTGGTATGATCCTATGCCGGGAAAACGCCGGTTCCCATATCGCCGCAGACGATCGCTGCGCAGCGGAGGTGTGATGGGGCGTGAGTGCTCCGCTGCGCAGATACAGACGCCGATGCTGCTTTGGACCGCTTTGGGAACAAGCAGCTCTCCCGACATCTTATTCTCTGAAACGCCGGAAAAACAGCAAAAGTCCATTGTGTATATATTTTGTTTGTCGTTGTCCAAAGAGCTCGTGCCCGTCAGCCGACGCGGCCGGAGCGTTCGGATCCATAAAAAAAGGCGCGCAGCCTGTCCGGATGCACGCCGTCGTTCTCCTTACGACAGAAGCCCTTCCTTTTCCATGCGAACGACCTCCTTATAATCGAACGGCTCGGTTGCGATCGCGGGGTACTTTGCGCTATCGAAGCGCCAAAAGGCGGGTTTCACCATACATTGCTCGTTTGTCCACATGAAGCACCGCGAACGGTGGGTCGAGCTGATCGTCGTATCATAATGATACCAGCCGGTGCCGAGGTTGACGATCGTCCAGAAATGCCGTGTTCTGCCGCCGAGCCGCGTGACGCTCATATATTCGATCCCGAGCTCGTCCAGGAGCGCGCGCGTCACGGAATAAAACGTGAAGCAATCGCCCTTGCCCGTTTTGAATCCGCGGACGGCT
>JAFOQN010000043.1 GCA_017393775.1 Clostridia bacterium | reverse complement strand
GATCGGAGGACTTTGACCTGCGTCCCCAAAAGGATCGGAAGATGGGTTTTTGCGAACTCAACCAGATCCGTCACCGCTGCCAAAAAACAGCCGCCCATATTTAGTCCAACGAAATATGTATATAATGATAAAGCCCGAAGCGTGTGCGCTTCGGGCTTTGTGCGTCTATTATGTTTTTACCGGCGGAGCGTTATTCCGGCGCGTGTTCATCGCGGTTCGCCTTGCAAACGCGTTTGCGGCACGGCTGTTCAGACCGATATCTCTTCGTCGCGTTCCGGCAGAACCTCGTACTGCGTGCGGTACGTCTCCAAAAGCTCTTCGACCTGTTCCGCGCAGCGGCCGGTATAGTTCCGGGGCACGAGCAGAGCGGTAAGCTCCTGTTCCGTCATGCCGAACGTCCCGGCGGCGGCGAGCCGTGAAATCAGGTCGCAGGGTTTTCCTGCGCGCATCTCCTTTACGCTTTCCATGGAACATCGGCGGATAACCTCGTGGAGGACCTGTCGATCCCCGCCCCGCTTGACGGCTTCCATCAGCAGATTCTCCGTTGCGAGGAAGGGCAGGTATTCCATTAAACTCTTTTCCACCATGACTTCGTTGACCTGCAGCCGCGCGGTTATGTTCCGGCTGAGACGCAGAATTGCGTCGGCGCAGAGGAACCCCTCCGGCATGGAGATGCGGCGATTTGCCGAGTCGTCCAGCGTCCGTTCCAGCCATTGCGTCGAGGCGACGGCAGCCGCGTTCGCCGCATCCGCCATAAGATACCTGCCGAGGGAACAGATGCGTTCCGAACGCATGGGATTACGCTTGTAGGGCATGGCGGACGAGCCGATCTGATCCGTTTCGAAGGGCTCTTCCAACTGCCGGTCGTGCTGCAGCAGACGAATATCCGTTGCCATGCGGCAGCAGGTTTGCGCAATGGCGGACAGGACGTTCAGGATACGGCTGTCCAGCTTCCGCGGATAGGTCTGACCGCAGACGTCGAAGCACCGATCGAAGCCGAAAGCCGCCGCCAGACGCCGGTTCAGCTCCTCAACCTTTGCTCCGTCGCCGTCAAACAGATCCAATAGACTCGCCTCCGTTCCGGTAGCGCCGCGGCAGCCCAAAAAGCGAATGCAGGAAAGCACGAAATCCACCTCTTGGACGTCGGTCAGAACGTCCTGTAGCCAAAGAGACGCCCGCTTTCCGACCGTCACGGGCTGGGCCGGCTGATAATGGGTATAGCCCAGAGTCGGCAGATCGCGATACCGCTCGGCAAAGGCGGCCAGATTGGCGGCAAGCCCCAAAAGCTCCCGCTTGATATGCCGCAAAGCGTCCCGGTACAGGATCAGATCGGCGTTGTCCGTTACGTAGCAGCTGGTAGCTCCCAGGTGGATGATGCCTGCCGCCTCCGGCGCAGCGACGCCGTAGGCATAGACGTGCGCCATAACGTCGTGACGTACTTCCTTTTCCCGGCGTGCCGCCAGCTCGAAATCGATGTCCTCCACGTGGGCTTCCAGCGCCGCCACCTGCTCTGCTGTGACGGGCAGCCCCAGTTCATGCTCGACGCGCGCCAGCTCGGTCCAAAGCCTGCGCCAGGTTTCGATGCGGGTCCTCTGGGAGAACAGACGCTTGATCTCCTCCGAAGCATATCGGGAGCACAGGGGGGATTCATATGTATCGTACAAGGTCATTACCTCCATATCGTTCGTCAGTCGGATCGGCGATCCGCGGCAAATTCTTTGTTCTTCGGCGGATCATACGCCGCGCGCCTCACGGACGCGCCTTTTCGACCGTCCCTCAGGCGTCGTGCTCGCACAGGCGGCGCATGACTTCGGTATAGGCGTCCTCGACATCGCCCAGGTCTCTGCGGAAACGGTCTTTGTCCAGCTTCTTTCCGGTCTTGCTGTCCCAAAGACGGCAGGTATCCGGGCTGATCTCGTCTGCCAGAATGATCGTTCCGTCCGAAAGCCGTCCGAATTCCAACTTGAAGTCCACCAGCGTCACGCCGCAGTCCGCCCAGACGGCGCGCAGGACTTCGTTGACGCGCAATGCGTACCGTTTGATCGTCTCGATCTCGTCCTCCCGGGCAAGATGCATGGCTATTGCGTGCGAGGTGTTGATCAGCGGATCTCCGAGGGCGTCGTTTTTATAGGAAAACTCTACGGTCGGAGCATCGAAAACCACGCCTTCCGGCACGCCGTACCGCTTGGAAAAGGAACCGGCGGCGATGTTGCGGACAATCACCTCCAGCGGAACGATCTCGACACGTTTGACGAGCGTTTCCCGCTCCGAAAGCTCTTTCACGAAATGAGTCGGGACGTCTTCGCGTTCCAGCCGCTGCATCAACCGATTGCTCATTTGGTTGTTGATGACGCCTTTTCCGCAGATCGTTCCTTTTTTCAGACCGTTGAATGCCGTCGCATCGTCCTTGTATGCCACGATCAGCAGATCGGGATCGTCCGTTGCATAGACCTTTTTTGCCTTTCCTTCATATAACTGTTCTTTCTTCTGCATGATAAACCTCCTTGCGGCTTTATTATCGACGGATACAGGCGTCCCGCTCCGCACCTACCGAGATATACGCGATCCGACAGCCCACGGCGTCCTCGATCCGCTGCACATACGCCCGGGCGGGCGCCGGAAGCTCTTCCCATGTGCGCGCCTTGGAGATGTCGCAGCGCCACCCGTCCATATACTCCAAAACGGGCTTTGCGTCCGGAAGAGCAGCAGGGAACGGGAACCGATCGGTCTCTTCTCCGTTCAGTTCATACCGGGTACAGACAGGGATCTTGTCCAGATAGCTCAGCACGTCCAGCTTCGTCAACGCCAGCGACGTCGCGCCCTGCATCCGCACGCCGTAGCGGGTGGCAACCAGGTCGATGGGTCCCACGCGGCGGGGACGTCCGGTCTTTGCACCGTACTCCGCGCCGGCTTCTCTGAGCGCATCCGCTTCCGCGCCGAACAGTTCACAGGTGAACGGTCCTTCCCCTACGCAGGTGGAATATGCCTTTACGACGCCGATCACCTCGTCGACTTTGAGCCACGGGGCGCCGGAACCGACGGGGGCGTAAGCGGCGACCGCGTTGGAGGAGGTGGTATAGGGATAGATCCCGCAATCCAGATCCCGCAGCGCGCCGAGCTGCGCTTCGAACAGGATGCGCTTTCCCTCCGCCTGCGCTTTTTCCAGCTCTGCGCCCGTGTCGCAGAGGAAGGGCTTCATGCGATTGCCGAAGGTTTCGAGCCACTGGAGCAGCGTTTCAAGGGAATAGGGTTCCGCTCCGTAGACGCCGGTCAGCGTCAGATTCTTCCATTCCAGCAGATCCTTTGCATGTTCAAAAAGATGCTCCGGATAGTTCAGCTCCCCCGCCAGCAGCGTTTTCTTCTGATATTTGTCGGAATAGAACGGCGCGATCCCCTGTTTGGTCGAACCGTACTTTTTATCCTTGAGCCGCGCTTCTTCCAGCGCGTCCAGATCCCGATGCCACGGCAGAAGGAGGGAAGCCCGTTCGCTGATCTTGAGGTTTTCCGGCGTAATGGAGATGCCCGCCGCGCGGAGCGTTTCGATCTCTGTCCACAGACTTTCGAGGTCGAGGGCGACGCCGCTGCCGAGAACGTTGACGACGTCCGGACGGAAGATGCCCGAAGGCAGCAGATGCAGTGCGAATTTTCCGAATTGGTTGACGACGGTATGCCCCGCGTTTCCTCCGCCCTGATAGCGGACTACGTAATCGAACCGTTCGGTCAGAAGATCGACCATACGACCTTTGCCCTCATCACCCCAGTTGATCCCTACGATCGCGCAATTTGACATAAATACATGCTCCTTTCCCGGATTGGCAAGAAATCGAAAACAGAAGGATGCGCATCGCTTTGCTGCGCATCGGCGGATCTGTTGTGCATAGGACGCCGCTCTTTTTTTGAATCCTTCATCAGCGGCTGAAGCGCTTTCTGAGACAAGCGGAGTCTCCGAAACCGACCATCCTCAAATCGATCCGGCAAAGCGCGATCCTCCACAGCAGATCCTCCCGGCAAAAAACACATGTATTATATATTGATTTTGCAACTTTTGCAACAGGCGTTTTGGATGAACCGAGAGTAAGGTATAAACCAGGAACGGTTGTTGAAATGATGATTCATACAGTATCCAAGTGATAACCGGCAGCATTGATGATCTGATCGGGAAATGAACACTCTTTTGCAAATGGATAGCTTTTCTGCCCGAAAAGATGTTCGCTGTCACAATTTGCTTGAAATCGTTTTTCATACCGGATATACTGTTATGATGTATGACGATTACGAAGCAATTCGCAGCAATCGCAAAACCATGAGTATGGGATTTCATGGGACCAAGCCGGTTGTTCGTGTTTCGTTATGATCGACAGATGCGGATATTTGCTGCTGTCCGCGCAGAAGACGATGAATCGGCAGGGGACCATGAAGGT
>JAFOQN010000042.1 GCA_017393775.1 Clostridia bacterium | reverse complement strand
TGCAGGAAACAGAACGGTTATTGTATCATGCGCCTTCGGCGCAATTCATGATCGAAGATCTGTTCATGGCGCGCCCAATTCATGCGGCAATGCCGCAATTCATCGTTGCTGTCTAATTAATTCCAATACTGTCTGTACTTCTCAACGTTCTCCTGGTGCTCCTCGTAGGTCTTTGCAAAGACGAGCGCGCGCGTTTCCTTCGGGTTCGCGTTGCAGAAATAGAGGTAGCCTTCCTCCAAGTACGTCTCATCCGGATACAGCGCCGCTTTGATCGCCGCCGCGCCGGGGTTCGAGATCGGTCCGATCGGCAGTCCCGCGTAGCGATAGGTGTTGTACGGCGAATCGATCGCCATCTCATCCCGGGTGAACACATAGCGGTCCTGACCGGTGATGTAGTTCAGCGTCGCGCAGGATTCGAGCTTCATGTCTTGTTTGAGACGGTTATGGAACACGGCGGAGACCTTCGGAAGATCGTCCGGCACGCTCGCCTCGCGCTCGATGATCGACGCCAGCGTCATGACCTCATCGCGCGTCAGATTCAATTCTTCGGCACGGCTGACCCACTCGCCCGAGAAGATCTCGTAATAATGCGTCAGCATCTTGTCGAGGATCTCTTCCGGCGCGGAATCGGCGTAGATCTCATAAGTGTCCGGAAACAGATAGCCCTCCAGCGCGTAGCGTCTGCCGGCGGTATCGGGAAGCTCTGCAATGAACGGATACTTCGCGTATGCCGATGCGTCCCTGCACAGCGCAAGAAACGCTTCCGGATCGGTCGTGATCGTATCGCTTTCGCGAATCGACCTTGCGATGTCCTCGACCGTTCTGCCCTCGATCACCACAAGCCGCGTCGTGCGTCTTGCGGGATTGCCCTCGGCAAGCACATCGACGATCTCGGGGATCGTCATGTTCTTCGAAAGACGGTACGTCCCCGCCTTCAGACTGTTCGCCTTGCCGACGAAATCGACGTAGACCTTGAACGAAGCGCTGGACACGATGAGTCCCTTTTCGCCTTCGCCGCACGCGTGATACAGGAGGTCCGCGATCTTGCCCGCGGAAGCATTCTGCGGGATCACGACCTCGTACGGCGTCGCGTCGTCCGGATCGACGGCGGAGATATAATGCGACAGCACGAAGCGGACCGCGACGATCGCGATCACCAGGACAAGACCGATGCTCAAAAGCCATGTGGCAATCGGTCTCGTGTAATGCCAGAACCGCTGCCATCTCTGGCGCACGGCGGTCATTTCGTGGCTGTCTTTCCGCTTCATACTGTCAGTATACCATGTCCCGCTTCGGATTTCAAGCGCTCCCGTCTCGAGCGCGCACCTGCCCACCTCATCCGCCTGACGGCACCTTCCCCTCAAGGGGAAGGCAGGAAACGCACCGGCAGCTTTGACTTTCCTCTCGGCAAAGCCGGACCGATGTGCGGTACGGATCGCATTGCTCAGGCTTTGAGCATGCACCTGCCCACCTCATCCGCCTTACGGCGCCTTCCCCGCAAGGGGAAGGCAGAAAATGCACGCAGCTTTCCTCTCGGCAAAGCCGGACCGATGTGCGGTACGGATCGCATTGCTCAGGCTTCAAGCGCGTTCAGGTCGAGATCCACCGCTTTTGCGAGAATCTTGTAGATGTCGCCCAAAAGCGCGTTCAGACGATACTCCGCCATAAGGTAGTCCGCCGCATTCCGGTCGAACTGCAGGAGCTCGCCGAGCTTCTGAAGCTTTCCGATGACCTCCGCGTCCGGCGTTCCCGCGACCGAAGCCGCCTGCGCCTTCATGCGGAGCGCGTAGAACTCGTCCAGCAGCGCCGCGGTCGCAGGCTGTGCGTAGGCGCGCTCCTTTGTCTCGCGGTATGTCAGATATTCTTCGGATGTCTTGAGCTTGTCCGCAAGTATCCGCGCATCGTCTAAAAGCATTTCAATCCTCCGATCCGATCAGTTTCAGTCCGTTTTCCGTGCAGAATGCCTGATTGTCCGCCGCCCATTCGAAGAAAAGCGTTTCAAAGTCCTCGCCGAAAACTTCCCTGAATTCGCCCTGTCCGATGGTCATGTTGGCAAACACGAGTTCCTTTCCGTAACGCTCCACAAGCCAGTCAAAGAAGCAGCCCGCCTCATAATAGCTCAGCGTCGTCAGTGTCGGGTGCTCCAGCATCCGTTCCGTCATCTGTACCGGCGCCTGACTGACGGCCGAAAAGGTCTGTCCGATCATCGAGCCGTCGCGGATTGCGGCGGCCGCCGCACAGTACATTTTCCTGATATCCGGATCTCCGTCCTGATTTGCAAAGCCGCGCGCCGCAAGCGCGGTCCTTCCGTCCTCGCTGTACGCAGAACAAAACATCCGGTTTTTACAGATGAACTTCGAAACGTATTCCGCAATCGCCTCCGACCAGAAATCCCCGTCGATCTCGTACCGCATGCAGCAATGCGTCAGATAATGCGCGTACTCATGCAGCAGCTCGGTGAAGGCCATGTCCGGCTGATAGATCTCGATGCACGGCACGTTCCAACGGCAGTACGCGCCGTATGCACCGAGTTTTGCCTTCTCTGTGCGTCCGGAAAAATCCGTATAGATATCGATCACGGGGACGTCATCAAGATAGCCGTCCAGCATGGCGATCGCGTCCGTAAAGTCCGCTTCCTGGTTTTCAAGGAGCCGTTCCAGTCCTTCAAAGAACATCTCCTCACCGAGAAGCTCGATATCCGCCGCCGCAAGATGCCATGTTGCGTGCGGCGTGCGCACAACATACGCATAGGTATTCGAATCGCTCTTTTCGAGCCGGTATTCGCCGAGATCGACCTCAGGGAGATCGGCGTCCGGTTCGGCGGTCGGTTCCGGCTCCGCCGTCGCCTCGGGCGCGGCTGTCGGTTCTGCCGTCGGTTCCTGCGTTTGCGCCTTGCAGCCGAAAGCGCCGATGCAAAGGATCAGGCTCAGAAGAATCGCGATGATGCGAATGGTTTTCATAGAAAATGCCCCCTGTGACTTTTTTACGAGTATATTCTACCGCGGTTTTATCGGTCTCTCAACCGCGCGTTCAGCGGAATCTGACCGGTTATTTCCGCAAAAGCGGCAGGAAAGCGGCCGTTATATCTCGATCACGATCGGCAGGATCATCGGCGTGCGGCCGGTCTTGTCATACAGGAACGACTTGAGCCTGCTCTTTACCGTGCTCTTGACGTTCGGATACTCGCCCTTGTTCGCCTCCTCAAAGCGCTTTGCCGTCTCATAGACGAGCTCACTTGCCTCTTGAATCAGCGGTTCGTTTTCGCGCATGTAGATGAACCCGCGCGAATAGAGCTCAACCGGCGCAAGGAGCCTTCCGCTCTCCGCGTCGATGACGATGACCGCCGACACAAGCCCGTCCACGGACAGGAGCTTCCGGTCCTGCAGCACGATGTCTTCGATGTTTTTGAGTCCGTCGACCATGAGGCTTCCCGCCTGCACGGTTTCGTGCATGACGCCCTTTCTTGCGGTCAGCTCGATCACCGCGCCGTTATGCGCAATGAACGTGCGCTCGGGAGCAATGCCCATCTCCTTTGCAAGGTCCGCGTGCATTTTGAGATGCCGCGCTTCTCCGTGCACCGGAATGAAAAACTTCGGCTTCGTAATGCCGAGCATGAGCCTTAGCTCCCCTTGGCAGGCATGTCCGGACACATGCACGTCCGCCATGCGGTCGTAGACCACGTCCGCGCCCTTTTCATACAGCGCGTTGATCACGCGCGCAACGCCGCGCTCGTTGCCGGGGATCGCGCTTGCCGAAATGATGACCGTATCGCCCGCGCCGACGTTCAGCTTGTGCGTGGCGTTCGCCATGCGGGTCAGTCCGCTCATCGGCTCGCCCTGGCTGCCGGTCGTCATGACGCAGACCATATTGTCCGGCAGGTTCTTGAGGTGCTCCACCCTGACGATCTTGTCGTTCGGGATGTGCAGATACCCGAGTTCCTGCGCGTACTTTACGATCTGCTCCATGCTCCGTCCCTGGAAACAGATCACGCGCCCGTGCCCGATCGCCACATCGGCGACCTGCTGGATGCGGTACACGTTCGACGCGAACGTCGCGACGATCACACGTCCCTGCGCCTTCGTGAAGACGCGTTCGAACGTCTTGCCGATCTCCTTTTCGCTCTGCGTATAACCCGCGTGCTCAACGTTTGTACTGTCCGAAAGGAGCGCTAAAACGCCCTTTGAACCGTAGTACGCAAAGCGGTTGATGTCGATCGGCTCGCCGTCGATCGGCGTCATGTCGATCTTGAAATCGCCCGTGTGGATCAGCGTGCCGATCGGCGTGCGGATCGCAAGCGCAACGGCGCCGGCGATCGAATGTCCGGTCTTGATAAACTCGATTTTGAAGCAGCCGAGGAAAACGGCTTGTCCGGGATCAACGTCGAAGACCTCGACGTCCGAAAGATGATGCTCCGTGAGCTTATGCCGGATCAGCGCATTGGTAAACCGCGTGCCGTAGATCGGGCAGCGAAAGTGTTCCATGGCAAACGGGATCGCGCCGATATGGTCCTCGTGACCGTGGGTCACGCACATACCGCGAATGCGATCCTTGTTTTGTTCGAGGTAGGTCATGTCGGGGATGACCACGTCGATCCCCGGCATCTCCTCGTCCGGAAAGATCAGCCCGCAGTCGATGATGAGAATGTCGTTCCCGTACTCGATCACGGTCATGTTTTTGCCGATCTCTCCCACCCCGCCCAGCGGGATGATCCTGAGTTTATTCTTCATAAATGATAATTTCAGATTGTCCTTTCTCTAATCGACGCTCCCGTAAAAGAACAGGTTGCCGCCGATGTCTTGATAAAATCTGCGTCCGCCCCAGCCCTTGCCGAGCTTCGCTGCGCAGAAGAAGAGTATGTTTTCCGGAAGGTCGAGATTGCCGTACAAAAAGATATCGCGCGCGGCTTCGACGATCTCCTCCGGCGGCTCCAGTTTTTTGAAGCCCTTGTGATGGATGACCGAAAACTGTCCCTTGCGGTACGCCTCGGTGGGGATATCGGTCACCTCCCCGCCGAACCGCTTTGCCACGCACCGGTTATAGATCACGCACAGCACGGCGCGGTATGCGCGTTCATTGCGTCCGCCCGCTTCAAGGTACGCGACGCGCGCGGCAAGCACGAGGTCCTCGTCCGAAACGGTATACACCTGCGCATAGTGCGAAAGCGGACGCATGCCGTAAAACGCGGCGGACTCGCCCTCCGTTTTGAATACCTCAACCGCATCCGCGGGTTCCTCCCAGAGGACCCAGTTCGGGTCGGGTATTGTGGCATCGTCGGTATCGGGCAGGTCGGTTTCCGCCTGCGCGATCGAAAGCGGAAGCAGCAACATACAGAGCCAAACGGTAAGAAAACGCTTCATGGTCCGTCCTTTCCCGGGCGGACCGCGCCGCCCGTTACAGAATGTACTTCGAAATGTTGTCCTCACCCCATTCGGCGGACAGATGCGCATCGACATAGGCGCCGTCCACGACGACGTCGATCACGGGATGCTGACCGTTCGCGTTGAAGGAGATGTCGTTCAACAGATTCTCCATAACCGTATGCAGGCGGCGTGCGCCGATATTCTCGTTTTGCTCATTTGCGCGGAACGCGAATTTTGCGATCTCGCGCAATGCGTCCTCGGTGAAGCTCAGGTTCACGTTGTCGGGCTTTAAAAGCGCGGCATACTGCTTGGTGATCGCGTTATCCGGCTGCGTGAGGATCGCATAGAAATCGTCCTCCGTGAGATCCTTCAGCGTCACGCGGATCGGGAAACGCCCCTGCAGCTCCGGAATGAGATCCGTGACCTTTGCCACATGGAACGCGCCCGCGCCGATGAACAGGATGAAGTCCGTCTTCACGGGGCCGTATTTCGTCGCAACCGTGGTGCCTTCGACAATCGGCAGGATGTCGCGCTGAACGCCCTCACGCGAAACGTCCGCGCCCATATGGTTGCTGCTTCCCGCGATCTTGTCGATCTCGTCCAGGAAGATGATGCCGTTCTGCTCGGCGTTCTGAAGCGCTTCGCGGTTCACGTCGTCCGGATCGATGCGCTTTTCGGCTTCCTGCTGCATGAGGATCGAACGCGCATGCTCCACCGGCATCCGCTTATGCTTTTTCTTTTTCGGAAGCAGATCGGTTAGCATGCCGCCCATGTCGACCTCCATGCCGGACATGCCGAACATCATGGCGTTGACGCTCTCCTCGACTTCGAGCTCCACGATCTCTTTTTCCAGAAGTCCCGCGCGCAGACGGTCAAGCGTCTGTTCACGGAGCGTCCTTCTTGCCTGCTGCTCCTCCTCGGTGGGCTTGGGCTCTTCGGGTTCAGCCTGTCCGCTGCCCAAAAGGAACTGGAGCGGGTTCACCGTTCTCTGCTGTTTTTTCTGCTGCGGAAGCAAAAGTTCCACGAGCCGCTGCTCGGTCGCCGCCGCAGCCGCGTCCTTCACGAGCTCCATGCGCTTCCGTTTGGTGAGCCGGATCGATTCTTCGACAAGGTCGCGGACCATGCTCTCGACGTCTCTGCCGACATAGCCGACCTCGGTGTACTTCGACGCTTCGACCTTCACAAACGGCGCATCGACGAGCTTTGCAAGCCGTCTTGCGATCTCGGTCTTGCCGACGCCCGTCGGTCCGAGCATGATGATGTTCTTCGGCGTGATCTCCTCCCGGAGTTCGGGGGAAAGGCAGCTTCTTCTGTAGCGGTTCCGAAGCGCGATCGCCACCGCGCGCTTGGCTTCCTCCTGACCGATGATATAGCGGTCCAGAGCATTTACGATCTCTCTCGGGGTCACGGACGGATCACCTCCACGCTGATATTGCCGTTGGTAAAGATGCAGATGGATTCCGCGATCGCCATTGCTTCGCAGACGATCTCCTCCGCAGTCATGTCGGTGTGCAGTTTCAATGCCTTCGCTGCCGCCAGCGCATAGAGCCCGCCGGAGCCGATCGCCGCAATGCCGTCGTCCGGCTCGATGACCTCGCCGGTGCCGGACAGGATCAGAAGGTCGTCCTTATCCGCAACGATCATCAGCGCTTCCAGATTGCGCATGATCTTGTCACTGCGCCAGTCCTGCGCCAGCGCGATTGCCGCGCGCTTCAATGCGCCGCCGTGCATTTCGAGCTTTGCCTCGAACCGGTCGCACAGCGTGAACGCGTCCGCAACCGAGCCCGCAAAGCCGACGATCACGCGGTCGTGATACAATCTCCGCACCTTCTTCGCGTGCGCCTTCATGACCGCCTGCTGCCCCATCGTGACCTGACCGTCGCCCGCGATCGCGGTCACGCCGTTGCGTTTCACCGCAACGATGGTCGTGCCCTTTAACTGTTCCATCGGATATACCTCCTCATAATTCGTATTCGTTCATGATCGCGCGAAGCGTATCCTTCGCGCGCGCCGCGATCCGCTCACAGCGCTCCTGCTTGCCGCGTACGCGTTCATTGAGCGGATCCATAATGCCGAATGTGACGTTCATCGGCTGAAAATCGCCGCCGTTGTATTCGGCAACGTAGTGTCCCAATGCGCCGATCGCGGTCTTCGCCGTAAAATCGAGAGGCGCTCTGCCTTCAAGCTTTTCGATGAGTTCGATCGCCGAGAGAAGCCCGCTTGCCGCGGATTCCACATAGCCCTCCACGCCGGTCATCTGACCTGCGAAGAACAGCATGGGATCGGTTTTCAGCGAATAATCGAAGTTCAAAAGCTTCGGAGATTCCAGAAATGTATTGCGGTGCATGACGCCGTATCGCGCAAACTCCGCATGCATAAGTCCCGGAATCATGCCGAACACGCGCTTCTGTTCGGCAAACTTCAGATTCGTCTGAAAGCCTACGATGTTATAAAGCGTGCCGTCCGAGTTATCTCGCCTCAGCTGCACGACCGCAAACGGTCGCTTGCCGTTTACTTCGAGTCCCACGGGCTTCAGGGGACCGTACGCCAGCGTCAGCTCTCCGCGCTTTGCCATGACCTCGACCGGCATGCAGCCCTCGAACACGCGCGGCGTTTCAAAGCTGTGCAGCGGCGCGGTCTCGGCATCGACGAGCGCGCGGTAAAACGCAAAGTATTCCTCGCGCGTCATCGGACAGTTGAGATAATCCGCGCCGCGATCGTACCGCGACGCAGCGAAGACCTTGTCGTGATCGAGCGAATCATAGGTCACGATCGGCGCTGCCGCGTCGTAAAAATGCAGGCTTTTGCCGAAGCGGGCTTCGATCGCCTCGCCTAATGCGTCGCTTGTCAGCGGTCCCGTCGCCACGATCGCGGGCGACGCCGGAAGCTCCGTTAATTCCTCTGTGACAACGGTCAGGTTCGGAAACGATCTGAGCTTGTCCGTCACATACGCGGAAAAGCCTTCACGATCGACCGCGAGCGCTCCGCCTGCCGGCACGCGCGTTGCGTCCGCCGCCTCCATGACGAGCGAGCCCAGCGCACGCATCTCTTCCTTTAAGAGCCCGACGGCATTCTGGATGCGGTCGGAGCGCAGGGAGTTCGAGCAGACGAGCTCCGCAAAGCCGTCACCCTTGTGCGCGGGCGTGCGTTTTTTCGGCTTCATTTCATAGAGCGTGACGGGATACCCGTGCGTTAAAAGCCGGTATGCCGCCTCCGCACCCGCCAGTCCCGCGCCGACGACGGTGACGTTCGGTTTATTCATCGCTCTTCCTGCTTTTCCGCAGGATCTCCTTGCAGTTCGGATCCGCGCACTGGATGAACGTGCCGTTCTGCCCGTGCTTCTGCACCATCATGCCGCCGCACTTCGGACACTTCACCGATACCGGCAGATCCCAGCTCGTGAAATCGCAGTCCGGATAGCGTTCGCAGCCGTAGAAAACCTTCTTCTTGCCGTGCTTTTTGATGATCGCGGCGCCGCACTTCGGACACGGAATGCCCTCGACCTTTTCGACGATCGACTTTGTGTTGCGGCAGGTCGGGAAGTTCGGACAGGCAAGGAATTTGCCGAAGCGTCCCATCTTATAAACCATCATCGCGCCGCACTTATCGCACGGGACGTCGGAGACCTCGTCGGGGATTTTGATCTTCTCCGCGCTCTTTTCGGCGGTTTCGACCGTCTGCATGAACGGACCGTAGAACGCGTCCACAACGTCCTGCCACTTTTCGGAGCCGTCCTCCACGGAGTCCAGGTCCTCCTCCATATTCGCGGTGAACGCGATGTCCACAATGTCCGGGAAGCTCGATTTCATCAGCCCCGTGACCGCAAAGCCGAGCTCGGTCGGCACCAGCGTCTTCTTCTCGCGCATGATGTAACCGCGATCCACGATCGTCGAGATCGTCGGCGAATAGGTGGACGGACGGCCGATGCCCTTTTCTTCGAGCGTTTTCACGAGCGTCGCCTCGGTGTAGCGGGACGGCGGCTGCGTAAACTTCTGCTGTCCTTCGAGCGAATCCTTTTGGAACCGGTCACCCTCCTTGATCGGCGGAAGCTGCACGGTGTCCTCGTCGTCCACATCCTTGCCCTCGGTGTACACCGCGGAGAAGCCCGCAAAGTGCACGCGGGAGCCGGTCGCTTTGAACTGCACGCCGTTCGCGTCGAACGTGACGGCGGTCTGATCGAGGACCGCGTCGCTCATCTGGCTTGCCAGGAAGCGCTCGTACACAAGCTTATAGAGCTTATACTGATCGCTCGAAAGGTAAGGCTTCAGGCTCTTCGGATCGTTTTTAATATCGGTCGGGCGGATCGCTTCGTGCGCATCCTGCGCATTGCGGCGTCCGCGGTAGACGTTCGGGACTTTCGGCAGGTATTCCCCGCCGAAGGTCTCTGAAATGTAACTATTTGCCGCCTTCTGCGCCTCATCCGCGACGCGGACCGAGTCGGTACGGATGTAGGTGATGAGACCCGTCGTGCCCTTCTTTCCGATCTCCACGCCCTCATAGAGCTGCTGCGCGACCATCATGGTGCGCTTGGTGGTAAAGCCGAGCTTTCGGGAAGCGTCCTGCTGCATGCTGGACGTCGTAAACGGCGGCGCGGCATGCTTGTGCTTTTCGCCCGTCTTCACCTCGGTCGCGGTGAACGCGGACTCGCCGACGCGCGCGATGATTTCGTTCGTCTGCTCTTCGGTTTTGAGGTCGATCTTGTTGCCGTCCGTGCCGCAGAAGCGCACATCAAAAGTCTTCTTGCTGCCGGCCCGAAGCTTTGCCGTGAGCGTCCAGTATTCCTCCGGCACGAACGCGTTGATCTCGTCCTCGCGGTCGCATACGATGCGCGTCGCCACGGACTGCACGCGGCCTGCGGACAAGCCCTTGCGGATCTTGACCCAAAGGATCGGGCTGATCTTATAGCCCACGATGCGGTCGAGTACCCGTCGTGCCTGCTGCGCGTCGACAAGGTCCATGTTGATCGTACGCGGCTTTTTGATCGCGTTCTTCACGGCGTTTGCCGTGATCTCATGGAACTCGATGCGGCACTTCGAAGCCGTATCGAGCTTCAGAATCTGCGCCAGATGCCACGAGATCGCTTCGCCCTCGCGGTCAGGGTCCGTCGCAAGAAGGACGCGATCGGCTTCCTTCGCTTCCTTCTTGATGCGTTCCAAAACGTCCCCGCGGCCGCGGAGCGTGATATACTTCGGCGTAAAGTCGTGCTCGACGTCAACGCCGAGCTGCGATTTCGGCAGATCGCGGACATGTCCGTTGCTTGCCACGACCTTGAATTTGCTTCCCAAAAACTTGCCGATCGTCTTTGCCTTTGCGGGGGACTCAACGATCACCAGTGTGTTCTTCGTTTCTGCCATGTTGAAACTCCTCTTTGTTTATTGGTCGAACGTCACGACCGTGTGGATGGTATCGAGCGCGTAGATACGGCCCGGAAGCTGTTTGATGACCTCGGCAAACAGCATGCGCGTCAGCGCCGCGTTGAGGTCCTGTACGGAGCAGTCGATCCATTCGAGCAGCTCGTCGGCGCTCTTTTCGCCCTGCAGAAGCGCCATGTAGATCTCCTGTCCGATCCCGCCCAGTGCGGTGAACGTCACCTTTTTCGCCGCGCCGTTTAAGACGTCGTCGCCCGCGTCGTCGCAAAACTCCGAAAGGATATCCGCCGCGCACATGACCGGCTTTGCCTCGCCGCGCGTGATCATGCGGTTTACTCCGACGCTCATCGGATCCGTGATGCGTCCCGGCACCGCAAAGACCTCTCTGCCCTGCTCCCTTGCGCAGTCCGCCGTGATCGACGTGCCGCTGCGCTCGCCCGCTTCGATCACTACGACCCCGCGGGAAATGCCGGACAGGATCCGGTTGCGGATCGGAAAATTCTGCTGCAGCGGCGGCGTTTTCGGAAGGAACTCGGTAACAAGTGCGCCGCCGTTGCCGAGCACTTTTTCATACAGTGCGCCGTTGTTCTGCGGATAAACGACGTCGATCCCGCATCCGAGAACCCCGATCACGGGACAGCTCGAAGAGCCGGCCGAAAGCGCGCCTTTTGCACAGGCGGAGTCGATCCCCGCTGCAAGCCCGGTCACGACCGTCGCCCCGCGCTCCGCAAGCTGTTCGCCCAGGAGCTCCGCTACCTCGCGTCCGTAATCGGTGCAGTTGCGCGCGCCGACCATCGCGATCGGAAGCGGCAGCTCCTTCGGAAGCGTACCCTTACAGAACAGGACCGACGGCGGATCGTAGATCTCAGAGAGAAGAGACGGATACTCGTCGCATTCCGGCGTGACGATCCGGACCTCGTTCCGTTCGAGCCACGCGCAGTAGCGGTCTAAAAACCGGTCGTCCGCCGCGGCGATCAGCCGATCTTTTACAGTCTCGGAGACGTCGGAAAACGCTTCAAAATCCCTTTGGAGGATCGCCTCTCGCGCTTCGGAGAGATCGTCGAACCGCGAAAGCAGTTCAAAGAACAGGCGCGGATTCGTGCTCGTCGCATAGTTCAGCCACAGCCAAAGCCGCTTCGTTTCGTCCATCAAACTGCCTCTCCCTTCTTCGGAATCCGTGCAAATAAGCGAATGCTTATACTTGCCTTCCCCTTGAGGGGAAGGTGCCGTTAGGCGGATGAGGTGTAAAGCAATTTGTTGGTTTTATCCGCAACGGGGCGCCGAGGACGTCGCCCCCTACAACGCTTTTTGCGTGTCCACCTCATCAGTCACCTGCGGTGACAGCTTCCCCTCAAAGGGGAAGCCAAGAATAGACTGCCAATCTCTGTACTAAATCTATTTGTATCATTATGATGTACTCCGCAGACAAGACCCGAAGGTGCCTTCTGAAGATACTTCGGAACATATCATAGCATGAACGTTTTCGGATTTCAATCCTATTTATATATGCAAATGTGACAAAACGGAAACAAAAACCGCACGGAACCCCGTGCGGCGTCAAAATTTGTCGTTTATAAGTCAGATAGAAGCGTCATGCTGCGGTACTGGATCGCTTCGGCATAGTGCTCGGGACGGATCTCGGGACTCGCTTCAAGGTCTGCGACGGTGCGGGCGACCTTCAGGACGCGCTGATACGCGCGCGCCGAAAGCTGCAGGCGCTTGAACGCGTCCCTGAGAAGCTTTTCCGATTCGCCCGAAGGGTTACAGTACCGCCGGATCAGCGGTCCGTTCATTTCGGCGTTGGTGCGGATGCCGTCCCCCTTGAACCGCTCGCGCTGAAGTTCCCTTGCCGCCGTTACGCGATCGCGGACGGTCTCCGAGCTTTCGGCGGGACGGCGTTCGGTGATCTCGCGATAGCCGACCTCAGTCATTTCGATATGCAGGTCGATGCGATCGAGCAGCGGTCCGGAAATGCGTCCGGCGTAGCGCTTGATCTGCGCCGCCGTACAGGTGCACGGCTTTGTGCGCGAACCGCGGTTGCCGCACGGACACGGGTTCATTGCCGCGACAAGCAGGAACCTTGCGGGATACGTCGCCGTCGCCGCCGCGCGGCTGACAGTCACGAAGCCGTCCTCCAGAGGCTGCCGCAGCGATTCGAGCACGGTCCGCTGAAACTCCGGCAGCTCGTCCAAAAACAGCACACCGTTGTGCGCAAGGCTGATCTCGCCGGGCATGGCGCGTGTGCCGCCGCCGATCAGCGAAGCCGCGCTTGCGCCGTGGTGCGGAGCACGGAACGGACGCTCGGTGACAAGCCCCGCCGTCCCTTTCATGGCGCCGGTGACCGAATGAATCTTGGTAGTCTCCAGCGCTTCCTCGAACGTCATATCCGGCAGGATCGACGGGATCGCGCGGGCAAGCATCGTCTTTCCGCTGCCCGGCGTGCCGCACAAAAGAATGTTGTGATTCCCGGCGACCGCGACCTCCGCGGCGCGCTTTGCCGCTTCCTGTCCCTTGATCTCGGAAAAATCAACCGCGGTTTTGTGCATGCCGCCCGTAAAGGGCTTTGCCTCGGCAGGCGCGATCGGCGTTTCGCCGCGCAGATGCTGTACGAGCGCAGCGAGCGATTCGACCGGAAAGACCGTTGCGCCGGTGATGTACGCCGCCTCCGCCGCGTTGTCCTTCGGCACATAAAACACGGTATAGCCCTTATGATACGCGTCGATCAGCATCGGTAAGATTCCGGAGATCGGGCGTACGGCGCCGTCCAAAGCAAGCTCGCCGAGCACGATCATCCCCTTCGGCGTGGGCTTTAAATCTCCGCTTGCTTCGAGGATCGACAGCGCGATCGGCAGGTCATAGACCGAGCCTTCCTTTTTGAGGTCGGCAGGCGCAAGGTTGACCGTGATGCGCGCCGTCGGGAACGCAAAGCCGGAGTGGCGGATCGCTGCATGCACGCGCTCGCGCGATTCCTTGACCGCCGTATCGGGCAGTCCGACGGTTTCATAGTTCGGCAGCCCTTCGGCAATGTCCGTTTCCACCGTCACGGGATAGCCGTTCAGGGCAACGAGCCCGTAGCTTTCCACCTTCGCCAGCATGGTTTATTCCTCCGTCGTTTCGGTCGGTTCCTCTTTCGATTCTTCCGGACGCTTTTTGAACACAAAGAGCTTGTTGCCCGCAAAGTTTAGCAGAAGCGCGACACCGGACGCAAGCAGCAGGCAGAAGCGCTCGCCGTTCAGAATCTTTGTGAAGAAGTTCTCGCCCGCAAACCCCATCCACCACGCGTCAAGGTGCAGCTTATCGCGGAGCACCCACTGTAAAAGCAGCGAAAACGCGAGCGTGACGAGGTTCACGGCGATGAACGAAACGATCTCGCGCGCGTCGCGGCGGCGTTCCTCGCGGAACGTCCAGCGCGAGTTCCAGATGTAGCTGTTTAAGATCCCGCAGGCATAGCCGATGACCTTCGCAAGGTAATAGATCCCGAAGATTGCATTCAGCGCGAACGTCACGATCAGATCGATGATCGTATTGGACGCGCCGATCAGGATGAATTTCAATAGCTGCAGAAAACTCTTCTTGCCCTCAGACGCCGACATAATAGACCTTTCCGAACGGCGCAAGCACGTTCTCGATGAATTTTGCGTAGCCGTACGGCACCGGGATACCCGAGACCGCAGGCAGCATGAGGATGAACACGATGACCGTCGCAATGAGCCACGCCCACTTGAACCATGCCGTGCGCGGATGCTTCTTTTCGACGTAGTACAGAAGCAGCATCGTCAGAAGCATCATAAACGGGATCGTCGAAAAATAATGATACAGGAACACGCAGCGGGTGACAAGCGCCCACGGCAGAAGCCCCGCAAGGATGCCGACGAACACGACAAAGAACGAGCGATCCTTTCTGCAGGCGGGATTTTTGAACCACTCGACGACGGCGAACACCGCGCCGAACGCCGAGACGTACCACATTGCGGGATTGCCCGTGCTCGAAATGTTGGACAAAAGCTTGGTTTCGCCGAGCACCGGATAGCCGGAATAGAACCAGACCGATTTCTGCGCAAGCGGCCACTGATACCACATCGACTGGCACATATGCGTCGCGTCGAGATCCGCGTGGTAGCGGTACATGCTGACCTGCTTGCGCCACAGCGTTTCAAGGGCTTTGGAAAGCGTGCTGCAGTCGTCCGTGATATAGTAGCAGTAGTTTGTCGCCACATAGACGGCGATCGG
>JAFOQN010000041.1 GCA_017393775.1 Clostridia bacterium | reverse complement strand
TCATACAGATCGACCGTTTCGGCGTTTTTGAGGATTTGCTGCTCATCCAGCTCCGAAAGTGTGATGATATCGGAAACGAGCGCAAGCATGCGGTTCGATTCGCGCCGGATGCGTTCGGCAAAGACCCCGACGTCGTCCTCCTTCGCCATGCCGTTTTCAATCATTTCGGCATAGCCGGAGATGGAAGTCAACGGTGTTTTCAGCTCGTGCGAGACGTTGGCGGTAAACTCGCGGCGGATCCGGTCCGCGCGCTGCTGCTCGCCGAGATCGCTCATGATCAACACCGCGCCGGTGCGCATGCCGTTTTCGCGAAGGTCCTGATAATGCAGGCGGACCGCCCGGTTATACAGCTCGATCGTTTCGCTTCTGCCGCTGCGGACGCCGCCGAAAAACGCGCGCACCTCGTCCGGCAGATTGTGAAACAGTTTGACTGAGCCGGGCTCCATGTGCAAAAGCGCGTATGCCTTTTCGTTGCAGAACAGCGCTGTCCCTTCGAGATCGAAAACCGCAACGCCGTCCTCCAGCGCGTCCAGGATGCCGGAAAGCATACTGTCGTTCATGCGCTACCTCCCGAGCCGGTACCCGACGTTCCGCACGGTTTCGATGAGGCTCCCCGCGGCGCCGAGCTTTTTACGCAGCGTTTTGATGTGCATATCCACGGTACGCGATTCGCCCGTGAACGCAAACCCCCACACCGCTTCCATGAGCCGGTCGCGCGAAACCGGCATGCCGCTGTTTTCGAGCAGGAATTTCAAAAGCCCGTATTCCTTGTACGTCAGCTCCGTTTCCCGTCCTTCGACGGTGACGCGGTGGCGGTCGTCATCCAGCTCGATCGTTTCAAACGTCAGCACCGCCGTCCGCCGGTGCGCGCGCCTTAAAAGCGCTTTGCACCGCGACACGAGCTCCATGATGCCGAACGGCTTGACCAGATAATCGTCTGCGCCGGAATCGAGCCCCCTGACCCGGTCCGCTTCGGCGGTCTTTGCCGTGACCATGATGATCGGCAGCGACCGCGTCGCCGCGTCCGCACGCAAGTGCTTCAGGATCTGCATGCCGTCCTCGCCGGGCAGCATGATGTCCAGAAGCACAAGGTCCGGAAGCCGGTTTTTCACCGCCGCAAGGAAGTCCTTCCCGTCCGGAAAGGACGCGACGGAGAGACCTGCGCTCGATAACGCGTAGGCCTCCATTTCCCGGATATCGGCGTCGTCCTCTACGATGTAAACGAGCGCCATATTACACGGTCGCGAGTCGGCGGATCGCTTCCGCCATGCACATGGTATTGAAGCGGATGTCCTCGATCGAGATGGATTCATCCGGCATATGGCACTTGCTCTCCTCGCCCTCGCGCACGATGCCGAACGCAACCGCGTTCTCCATCTCGCGCGCATAGGTGCCGCCGCCCATCGAAAGCGGCTTCGAGTCCGAACCGTTCAGCTCGTTGTAAACATTCATCAGCGTGGAAACGAGCTCGCTGTCCGCCGGGATGAAGTGCCCCGGCTTGATGACCGTATCGGTGCGGACAAAGCCCGCCTTGCCATACGCCGCGTCCCAGACCTTCAAAAGGTCCTCCGCCTTCGCGGTGAACGGATGGCGGCAGTCGGCGATGAAGCGGACGCCGTTTTCGTCGAAGCGGATCACGTCGGGCTGATAGGTGGTACGGCCGGACTCGTCGGTTACGTCGACGCCGATCGTTTCGCCGTGCATGTCATAACCCCAGAGCGTATGCAGCGCACAGACCGTTTCGAGGTCCTCCGCAGGCAGCGGCTGCTTTGTAAGAATGTCCATCAGCGCCTGCAGCGCGTTCTTTGCAAAAGCCGGCATGGACGCATGCCCGCCGCGGCCTTCGACCGTAATGCGGTTTTCGTCGTACGTTGCCGTGAATCCCTCCGGCACTCCGACCGGGACCGCCTTGCAGGGCAGCGTCGCGCGGATCACGCCGGGGATGACGTTTGCCGCCGTGCCGCAGTCGATCGAAAGCTTCGACGCGTATTTCTTTTCGTACGTCGTGTGCATGATGCCCATCTCGGAATTGACGACCGGGTATTCCGCGTCCGGCGTGAACGCCAGCGTCGGCTGTCCTTCGACCTTCAGATAATGCTCGACGTCCAAAGAACCGATCTCCTCGTCGCAGCCGAGGATAACGCGCACGCGGCGCTTCATCCTGAATCCGCAATCCTTGATCGCCGCAAGCGCATAGATCGCGCTCAATGCCGGGCTCTTGTCGTCCAGCGTGCCGCGGCCGATGATGCGGCCGTCCAGCTCCGTTGCGGAATACGGCGGAACGCTCCAGCCCTCGCCCTCCGGCACGACGTCGAGATGCGCCAGGATCCCGAGCGATTCCTCGCCCTCGCCGTACTCGACCACGCCGCAGTAGCCGTCGACGTCCCATGCGTTCAGTCCGAGCTTTCGCGCGATCGCGAGCGTTGCCTGCAATGCTTCATACACGGTCTTGCCGAACGGCTTGCCGGGCTCCGCGGGGTCTCCGCGGGACACGGACGGGATGCGCACGAGCGCTTTGAGGTCTTCGATCTGCTCACGCAGCGTTTGTTCGATCCGATTCTTCATAGCAAAATTCCTTCCTTTCTGTCAGTTGACTGCGGAGAAGCCCTTGCCGATGACTTCCCGCGTATCGATAATGGAGATGATGGCCTTCGGATCCTTTTCGAGAACGAGCCGGCGGATGGCGCCGAGTTCGATCGTCTTGGTCAGGATATAGACCAGCGTCTTTTCCTGATTCGTGTATGCGCCGCGGCACGGGATATAGGTTACGCCGCGGTGCATCTTGTTCAGCACGTCCGGCGCGATCTCATCCCACTTGTCCGAGATGATGAACAGCGTCTTGGTGCGGTTAATGCCTAAAATGATGTTGTTGAACGCGATGGTCACCACAAACAGCGCGATAAACGACAGCGCCGCGCTTTCGACGCCGATGCGATAATCATGTGCGCCGATCGCCTTCAGGATGCCGAGCGCAAGCGAGATCAGCACGTTCATCGACATGGAAATCGTGCCCATCGAGATCGAATACCTGCGGTTCAGGAGCAGGGAAACAATGTCCAGACCGCCCGTGCTGCCGCCGAGCCGCACGATCATACCGCCCGCAACGCCCATCGTCACAGCACCGAAGACCACGCTGACTACGCGCCACGCGGGTTCACTCATGTCGAACAGCTCCGGGAACGGTATATTCCCGAACAGCGCAAGCTCCGCAGCAAACAGCACCGTCATCAAAAGCGTATATGCCGTAAACCGGATATGCAGAAACCTGAACGCAAGAATCAGCAGCGGGGTATTCGCAATCACGACAAAGACCCAGTTCGGGATCAAGCCGTTCGTCGCGTAGGTGATCAGCATTGCGATACCCGTAACGCCCCCGGTGACGACACCCGCAGGCGTGTACAGGAGTGTGACCGCCAGCGCTTCGATCGTGATCATCAGTGTCATCAGCACAACCGCCTTGCCCTCTTTGAGGACTGCTTTGCCGTCGATTCTTTTTTTTCTTTTTGTAACCGCCATGTGTTCTCCCCCACATTTTCTCATGTTACAGTATACCAAGTTTTCCCTGCGCTTGCAAGCCCGAAAGCGGTCCTTCGGCGTCGACGCCTGTCCGGTTATTCCCCATATCCGAATCAAACGATTGACATCCCGGTTAAATTGCGATATATTATATGAAGGCGGATATCCATCCGACCGAAAGGAATAATTGAGGAGGCATTTTTATGGAAACCACCCAGAAACCTGTCAACCAGTTCAGAACCAACCGCAGTCTTGCAAAGTATGTCCTGCTGTCAATCGTCACGCTCGGCATCTATGCTCTCGTTGTTAACTGCCACATCTCCTCCGAGATCAACGAAGTCGCATCCCGTTACGACGGCAAGAAGACCATGCACTATGCGCTGCTGTTCTTCCTGATCGCCCCGATCACGCTCGGCATTGCGGCGCTTGTTTGGCAGCACAAGATCTCCAACCGTATCGGCGACGAGCTCAAGAGAAGAAATCAGAACTACGAGTTCAGCGCAAAGACCTTCTGGCTCTGGGGCATTCTCGGCTCGTTCATCATTGTCGGACCGTTCATCTACACGCACAAGTACCTGAAGTCGATGAACCTGATTAACGCGGACTACAACATCAACGGCTGATTTCAAGCCACACAAAAACCACCCGAAACCGGGTGGTTTTGTTTTTTATTCTGTTTCGGCCGGTTTTCTCTTTTTCTTCCTGTACAGGCAAGCCGCAGCGGCGGCGCCCGCAAGGATCACGGCACACAGCGCAGCCGGAAGCACCCACGCAAGCGGCGACGCTTCCCCGTCCGATTCGCGCTGCATATCTTCCTTGCCGTACAACGCCTGGCGAAGCAGGATGCGGTCCTTTTCGAACGCGGGCAGAAGCGCGTAGGCGCCGTCTGCGTTGAGCTCGGTGTAGGAACCGTCGAACGGCAGCCGGTGGGTTGCAAACGTCAGATCCTCCGCGACCGCCATCTCATAGCCGACGCCGCGCAGCGTCTCGAAATCGACGTTGGTGCGGATGCTCTTGAAGATCGTGCGGAAGAACGGATAGAGAAACTCGCTGTCGAACTGATCCTGCAGATACCGGAACGCGTCGTGCACGATCTTCACCTGCCGGTCCGCGCGCCCGAGATCCCCCTTGTTGTCCGAGGTGCGATCCAGGAGAAGCGCAACGATCTCCCTGCCGGAAAGCTGCTGCTTGCCCGTCTTCAGCGAGCCGCCGCAGATTTCGTTGAGATACGCCGCCTCCCGCTTCGTTAGCTCTGCGGGAATGCCGTTGATCCCGTCCGCGAGCTCCGCAAGCTCGTCCGTGCCGGTGATGACGTAGTTCTGAATATCCAGATCGAACACGTCGTTCAGCGTGTTGATCAGCTGTCCGATCCCGCCGCGCGCATACGCGGTGTTGATGCGCTTCCATTCATTCTCCGAAAGCGGCACGAGCGTATCCCTTGCGACGGAAACAACCGTAAACTTCTGCAGCAGCTGGTTATACGTTGCAAGAAAGATCATGTCCGTCTGCCGGTCGTCGGACTTGATCGATCCGTTCTGCACCACGATGACCATGGAAAAGATAAAGCGATCGATCTTTTTCTGCTCATAGATCGGGACCTCTTTGATCTCGCCGGTCTCATAATAGTCGATGTCGCCGCGCATCGCCTCGCCGAACAGCTCCGCGTTCGGCGTCGGAAGCGCATTGACGTCGATCGGATCGTAGGTGCGGCGCGCGGTCTTTACCCCGCAGGAGATCAGATGAAATCCGCGGCTGTCGCACGAGAAGAACCGCACCTCGCGGCACATCTCGACCTTGGTCATGCCGAGTACGATCCCGAGCACCGCAAGCAGCGCAAAGGCAATGCACAGCGCAAAGAACGCGATCCGCAGCTTTTTATGCGGCGTTCCGGGCGTTTTCGGCTGCCCGTTCACGGTCTCCGTTCCGGGCGCTTCCGGATTCGGAAGCAGATCTTTTTCTTCCATCCCGCGCCTCCTTACAGTGCGATCAGCGCGATGTCGACCGCCAGCATAATAAGCGTCAGCACCGCCATCACGGCGATGCCGACGATCCAGCCCGTTTTTCCCAAGGCAAGCTTTTTCATGGCTTATTCTCCATCCGTTTTGTTCGGCGTCACAAGCGAAAGCTCCGGCGCGTTGCCGTCGGCGTCGTATTCCGCAAACGCCAGAAGGTCCTTGATTTTGCGTCCGTCCACGATATCGCCGTCGCCGTCCTTATGCTGTGCGGGCACATTGATCGTTTTGCCCATGAACACCATCGCCGTGCTGTAACCGCCGTCGAGGTTCATGGCGTCCGTGCACCCGAGCGAGAGCATCAGCTCCGCCATCTCCTGTTCGGTCATGCCGATGGATTTTTTCGTTCTGCCGTCGACCGCGACCGCAATATAGTGTCCCGGCTCGCAGTAGCCGAAGATGATGCGCGGCTGGCGCGCGTACGTTCCGAGCTTTTCCTGAATCTCGCCGTTCTGCACGAGAACCGGGCCGAACTGCAGCGCGTGCCGGATGCCGCCGTGCTGTTTGTTTTCCTTATCGTAGCTGTAGGTTTCCTTTTTTGCGCGGTTGATCAGCTTTGCAGAGCCGTCCTGATAGATGATCAGAATGCCCGAGCGGAATGCAATGTCGCTCTTCTCCACGCTCTTTTTCACGACCGTGCCGTTGTGAATGACCAGTCCGCTGTTATAGCTGCCGGAAAAGCCGAGAATCGCGTGCTCGCGCGCGGCGAACTGTTCGGGATCTTCCGGACCGGAATTGAACTTGCCGTGACCGAAGCCCATGCGGAAGCTCGAAATGTTCCGGATCCAGATGTCCGCGACGTAATAGGTGATCTTGTCCTCTTCGATCTCATGCCGCTTGATCGCAATGCGCAGCTCGTCACTCTGATAGCTCCAGTCGGCGTCCGTTCCGGTGTCATAGTTCGGGAAGCGGCCGGTGGAAACATCGCCCTCGATCGGCGGACGCGTCGAAAAAGGCGTCGGTTCCGGCGTGGGGTTCGGCGTTGCGTCCGTCTCGTTGAAACCGGTCGCGCCGGGGATCTGCGCCTGGGTCGACGGCTCACCGGATGCAACGACGATCGTTTCCTCGCCGCCGACTTCCGAAGGCGTTTTGGTTTCGATCATCTGCTCCGTGTCCGTGTCGCCCGGGAAGCACCCGACCGTGCCGAACAGCAGCAGCGCACCGATCCCGATGCAGAGTATGTTTGGATGATATCGCTTCATCATGTGTGATTCCTTTCCGTGTTCGCATGCATCTGATGCCCGCCTGAGAGAACGGGTATGAGATGCGCTCCTTTATGATACGGGCATACCTGCCCCGTCTATATCTTGCCTTTTACATCTTATCGAACCGCCGCACAAAAAGCAAGCCAATCGGCGAAACTTTACCGTTTTGATACATTTATAATACAAAAAGGGGGATAACCCCCCTTAATATCTGCAAATGATACGGTTTTATGACCGTTTCAGTAAACGTTTCAAGCCGTGCACCGCTTTTCTTAACGGCGCAATGCGGTACAGACGTTCCTTCAGCGTTTTCTTTCCCTGCGCCGCTCCCGCGCCCGCCGCGCGGTCGAAGCGCTTCTGCATTTCGGCGTCAACGGTTTTGAACTTCGCATTGCGTGAAAACGCGGAAAGCTCGATTCTCAATCCGTCGAAAAGCGGCATCAGCTCGGACTGCCGCATGCCTGTCGCCGCAAGGATCTTTGCGTTGTCGATCACGCGGTCCAGCATGCGGTCGTATTTGATCTGCCAAGGACGCCCGACCGCGCTGCGGTATGTTTCGAGCGGCACGAGCTTCACCTGCATTTTGAGGATGCTTTTATAAAGGTCCAGCACCTCGCCCCAGCTGTGATGCTCCGCCGTCGCCGCCGTGAACGTTTCGCCGAATGCCGCCTCGTCCAGCACAAGCTTTGCGATCATTCTGCCAACGTCGCCCGCCCAGGTCATTGTCGCCTGTTTGTCCAGCATCTCCTTCGGGAAAATAACCGGCTTCTTTTTCAGCGCGCGGACCAGAAACTCGTTCGCTTCCATCGTACCGAGCTGGAACCGGTCGCCGCCGTAGGTGATCGCGGGGCGAATGATCGTATAATTCCGATGTCCGGATGCTTTCAGGATGTCCTCCTGCCGCGCCTTGGTCAGCCCGTATTCGTCGGTTTTGAGATACTCCGGATCGTTGACGCTGTCTAAGAGACGCGGGCTCTGCTCGGTGATCGGCAGTCCGCCGTTGTCGCCGTACACGCGATACGAGGACAGGAAAATATAGTGGTCCGTATGCGAAAGCAGCTTTTCGGCGCGCGCCGCAAACGATTCGGTCGTATAGATCATGAAATCGACGATCGCGTCGAACCGCTCCGAAAGAAGCTCATCCAGAAAGGCTTCATCCTTTGCGTTGCCCGTCAGATACACAAGCTTGCGCTCGTTCGACGCATGCGCCGAACGGCTCGTGATGAATACCGCAAAGCCGCGCCGCAAAAGCGCCGGATACAACGCTTCGCCGATCGTGCCCGTTCCGCCGAGCAGCAGGATCCGTTTCCGTTCTTCCATAGGCGTCACCGGATCGGGCGATGGAACGCGCGCATGTTTTTGAGCGCCGTTTTTTCATCCTCGGCGTCGGTGAATACCTCGAACACGACGGGCTTTAAAAAAGCTTCGGGATCGCAGAACCGCCCGATCTGTTCGTCGAACGCGTCCTTCGCCGCGGCGGTCATATAGGCAAAGCCCATCGACTCCGCCCACGCCTTTGCACTGCCGAAGTGCCCGTGCGCCGCAATGAAGTCGTCGGTGTCGGAGCCCCACAGCCGTTCGAGGCTCGCATTCAGACGGAACTCCGCGCCGCGCGCGTTGTTGATCAGAAGGATCCGGACGTTGTTTCCGACGTGCCGGTTGCCGAGCGCGTTCATGTCATAGAAGAACGCGAGATCGCCGATCAAAGCAAACGACAGCCGCTTGGGATCACAAAGCGCCTGACCGAGCGCCGTCGACACCGCGCCGTCGATGCCGAAGCCGCCGACATTGCAGCTGACGGTGATGCTCGGATCGAGCGGGAAGAAATTCATGCTGCGAAGCGAGTTTAAGATTCCGAGATGCAGAAAGCTGTTTTTCGGGATCAGACGGGACAGCTTCGACGCCGCATACAGGTTGGACAGCGGCATTGCGGGCGTTTGCGTTTCCGGGATCAGACGCCGGATGTCTCCGTAGTAATCCGTATCCGTGCGTGCCGCTTCAAGCGCGCGGAAGAAGAACCGTTCCGAGCAGAAGAAGAGCTTTTCGACGGTCTCCGCACCGTGACGGTTGTGGAATTTGCGGTCCTCCGAGATGCGCCACACGCGCCGTCCTTTGAACAGGCGGGTCGCGCTGTAATCGCCGGACACCGAGCCCATGTCGATCACAAGGTCCGGAAGCTCCTTGAGCTCCGCAAGATCCCCCGCAACGGCGCTGAGAATGCGATGCGCGCCGGTGTAGTTTGCGGTATGATCACAGAACACCGCCGCGCCGCAGTTCTTGACAAACGTCTCGATCGCTGCTTTCGTTTCGGCGTCGAAGGGCTTGTGCGCGCCGATGAACAGCGCGATGCGCTTTTTCCGAAGGCTTGAAATCAGCGTGTCCGCAGGGAAGTCCTCGGCGTCGTATACGTCGATCTTCTGCACATCCGGAAGCTTCGGCGTGTTGAACGAATAGAGATTGCCGACCGGCAGGTTGATATGCACGGGTCCCGCGTCGCGCCGCGTTGCGGTGTACAGCGCTTCGTTGACAAGCTGCACGCAGGCGCGGTAGTCCTCGTCGTCCTTAATGAGCGGCAGAATTGCCGAAAACCGCTTGACGTCGTTCTGCGATACGGTGCGGTCCGTCATCTGCGGCATGAGATCACTGTACTGCGGCGAATGGTGCTGCGACGTGATCGCAATCACCGGAAGATTGCGATAGTATGCCTCGGTAAGCCCGGGGATGTAATCGCGCGAAGCGGTTGCGCCCGTGCAGGAGATCGCGACCGGTTCACCGGATGCGAACGCCAGTCCGCCCGCAAGGTATGCCGCGCCGCGCTCGTCAACCGCGGAATAGCCCTCGAAGAACGGATCCGTCTGCACCGCGCGGGCGATCGGCACGTTTGTTGTGCCGGGCGAGACAACGATCTTTTTTACGTTGTACTGTTTCAGAAGCGCAAGCACGACCTGCGCGTTTTTATCGTCGGTATACATCAGCTTTCCCTTCTGCGCCGTTTCGATCTGTGCGCGCACCGGAACGGGCGCGGGCGTTTCCTTCGCCTGATCCGGCTCTGCCGACGCCTTTACGGGCGCGGGTTCTGCGGGGAGATCCTTTTCGCCGAGAAACGCCGGCGTTTCCGGTTCTCCGCAGCAGTATTTCAAATAGCGCACGGACTCCGTGCGCAACGCTTCGAGCGCAGTCTCCGCGTTTGACCAGTCGACCGGCTGCGCAAGGATTCCGTTGACTTCGCCGGTTCCGTCGGTATAGCGGTCCGAGAGTCCGAGCTTGTCCAAAAGCTCCGAAACGCGGTTGCCCGTCTCCTTATGCAGGATCGTTGCGAAGCGCTTATGATACAGCACCGAAAAGACCGTGCCGTGGAACGAGTTCGTGAGAACGATCTCGGCATTTTTGATGTACCAGAGAAACTCCTCCGGCGAGCAGACCCGATGATCCTTGATCTTGCAGTTTTCCGCGTTCGGGTTGCCGTTGACATCGATGAGATGCAGACCGGTCTCCCGCTCCAGAAGCTTTGCCGCTTCGTTGACCTGCTTTTGTGCGGGACCCGGCATCGTATAGATCACGATGAACGGCTGTTTTTCGAGCGGCTCCTTCGGAAGCAGCGCGTCATACGCCGCGGCGTCCAACAGCAGCGTCGGGTCGACGTCGATGTGCATCGGGGTTTTCGCGTCCGCCGCCTGCATGACGGGGCGCATGAACCGCGCTTCCCGCAAAGAAACGGCGTCGAGATTTCTGAGCATCGGCGCGATCGTCTTCTTTGCCGCTTCCGGATCCGGGAAGTATGTGCCGATCGCGTAGGTCGCGCGGCGGACGTCTTTTCTTCCGAAGTCTAAAAAGTATGCGGGATCGTACATGCCCTCTGTGAGCTTGCTGTTCCAGAGCTGATCGCTGCCCGCAATGTACAGATCGCACTTCGGCGGATGCGCCCGCAGCTGCCGCACCGTGCGGTACCTGCGCGTTTCCTTGAGATGCGCTTTGCGGAACGCCTTGAATTTCTGCTCGCGCGGGAGCTTTACCTTGGCGTTTTTCCATGAGCGCACCGTATCATAAAAGCCCTTCACGCCGTGATAGGTGCGCGTGAGAATGTTTCGCGCCGGCTCGTGCAGCTTTTTGTTTGCGTAATAGACCGGGTTTTTATGCGCCGCATACCGGTTCCAGTGGTACCACGGAACATAATTGATGATCTGCGCTTCGTTTCCGAGCGATTCAAGCTTGCTCTGAAGCGCCCAGCACTGCAGCGCGGCACCGCAGTTGAACGGAAAATGAAATGTGACGATGCCGACCTTCATTTCTCTTCCTTCTTTCCTCGATTTTTGATCGCGCGCCGGAGATCGTTTTTGAATCCGACCGCGGCGTCCATGATCTTCCACCGCCGCATGACGCGATCCAGCTTTTCGGGATTGCTTGCCTTGATCGCGGCGCAGATGCGGTTACTGAGCCCGGACCGGGATTTTCTTTCAAACCGGACCGCGTCCTGCACCTCGGGGATCGTGATCAGCATACGGTATTCTTTCACCCGTTCCTCTTTGCCGAAACCGGAATTGGCGATCTTGATGCAGGTATTCTTGACCACGCCGAAGAAGATGCCCTTTGCCTTCGGAAGATACTCCGAAAGTCCGTACTGTTTCAGAAGCGCGCACCGTCTTTGATACCCGTTGACCAGGAAATGAAACGTGTCCCTGCGGTACCCCTTCGACAGCGATTCCTCCTGCTGGCGGTAGCGGTACATCGGCGCGCCGAGCCCGATGGCGGACCGGATGTGCGGCATGCAGTCCGTGATGAAAACGCAGTCCTCTTCATAGCTGATCGCGGGATCGAAGCGCAGATTGTGCGCGCGGATCATGTCCGTGCGGAAGAGCTTCGCCCAGATGGACACGCCGAACATGTTCGATCGCGCTTCGGTGTACACCATCGAAAGCTCCCCGGCACTGCGGAACAGCACGGCATAGTACGGCGTAAGCTGGAAATGTTTTTCCCATACATCGTTGAACCGGTCAAAGCCGCAGAGCACGAGGTCCGTGCCGTACGTCTCCGCCGCGCCGACCATCTCCGCAAAGTATTCCGGCGTCACAAGGTCGTCCGCGTCGACAAACAGCAGGTATTTCCCCGCCGCCGCTTCGATTCCCGCGTTCCTTGCGCGGGAAACGCCGCCGTTTTCCTGATGGATGACGCGAAAGCGCGGATCCCGTTCTGCCGCTTCGTCTAAGATGCGTCCGCTGCCGTCCTTTGATCCGTCGTCTATCAGGATCGCTTCCCACTGCGGCAGGGTCTGCGCGCGGATGGAATCAAGGCAATCCCTGATATGCGCTTCGGCGTTATAGACCGGTATGACGACGCTGACGGTCGGTGTCTTGCTTTCCATGCTGTTCTCCCCGTTTAGTTTGCAGTTTCCTCGAGATAATGTTCATACGCCCAATAGACGTGCTTCGTGGCGCCGATCTTTTTGACCGTGCCGTGATCGAGCCAGACCGCCTTTTCGCAAAGCTCCATGACCGGCGCCTTTGCATGCGAAACAAAGATCAGCGTGACGCCCTTTTCCTGCAGCTCGCGGATCCGGTTGCGGCATTTCTGCTGGAACGCGGCATCGCCGACCGCCAGCACCTCGTCGATGATCAGGATGTCCGGATCAACGATCGTTGCCACCGCAAAGCCGAGACGCGCGCGCATGCCGCTCGAATAGTTCTTGATCGGCAGATCCATAAAGTCCCAAAGCTCGGCGAACTCGACGATCTTTTCGTACTGCTCCTTCATGAATTTGCGGCTGTGTCCCAAAACCGCGCCGTTGATGAAAATGTTTTCCTTCGCCGTAAGGTTCGGATCAAAGCCCGCGCCGAGCTCGATCATCGGCGCAATGGTGCCCGTGACGCGCACGGTGCCCGTGTACGGTGTCAAAATCCCGCAGATCAGCTTCAAAAGCGTGCTCTTGCCCGCGCCGTTCTTGCCGATCAGCGCCCACGATTCGCCCTGCCGGATCGTCAGATTCACGTTTTTCAGCGCATAGAACTCCTTGAACCGCAGCTCGCGCTTCACAAGCTTCACAAAGTATTCCTTGAGATTGTCCAACTTTTCCCCGGCCATATTGAACCGGACGGTGGCGTCTTTGATCTCAATGCAGGGCTTGCCCCGGTTTTTCAGCATTTCGGACTGTTCCATAGACTATTAAATATAAAGGATGAACTTGTTCTTGGTTGCGTTGAACGTAAGCGTGCCGGCGACAAGGAACACCGCCGCCACCAGTGCGCCGCGCCAAACGAGCTCCGGCGTCGGGACCTCCCACGCGTCCGCGTTCTGTATGATGAAGTAGCGGAACTGCTGGATGTACATATACATCGGGTTGAACCGGCGGATGATGAGCCCCAGCGCGGTCGCCGCACGGTTCCTGTTCGGCTCGCTGTCGTTATAGAAGCTGCCCAGCGAGTAGAAGATCGGCGTCAGATACATCCACGCAAGCGTAATGACGCCCCAGATGTTTTTGATGTCCCGGAAGAACACGGTCGCCGATGCAAGCAGCATACCGAGCCCGACGCAGAACGCGTACAGCTCGACGATCGGAATGATGATCAGAAGATTGTTCCATCGGAACGGGACCTTGGTCGCGATCATGACGATCACGAGCGCACCGAGCGAGAACACGAAATTGACCATGCTGCTCGTGACCTTGGAAAGCGTAAAGATGTATTTCGGCACGTTCGCCTTTTTGAGCAGTGACGCGTTTTCGATGACCGACGTCATCGCCTTGTTCGTCGCCTCGCGCATGAACGAAAACAGAATGTTGCCGCAGATCAGGTACACCGGAAAGTTCTCGATCTTGCGCTTGAACATCGTCGAGAACACGACGACCATGACCAGCATCGACAAAAGCGGATTCAGCACGCTCCAGAGATAGCCCAGAAAGCTCCTCCGGTATTTCAGCTTGATGTCCCGCTGCACAAGCAGAACCAGAAGATCCCGGTACATGGCAAACCTTCTGAGCCAGCCCATGCATGTGTTGATGATTCTCTTCATCGGCATTTCACCATCTCTCTGATCGCTTCGGTTGTCCGCTCCGAACTTTGATCGTCCCTTTTGGTAAAGAACCGGTCGACTCGTTCCCCGTATTTTGGCGTCATCCGGCAGTCGTTTTCGATCACGTCCGAAAGTGCGGCGATCGTTTCCCGAACGGTTTCGGCAACCGGACCGAACCCGTCCCGTTCATAATCAAAGTAACCCGTCGGAAGATGCCCCTTCCGGTACGTTTCCCGGTCGAACTGGTAGTAGACGACCGGCTTTTTCATGAACGCAAAGTCCATGTAAACGCTTGAAAAATCCGTGACAAGTACCGCCGCCCGCTTTAGAAGCTCCGGTACGGAGACTTCGTCCCATTTCCTGACCGCGACGCGCTCTGACGCTGCGGTAAAACACGTCTCGAACCGGCTGACGTTCCGGTGCACGCAGAAGACCGCGCGCTTTCCGGTGCGCTTCAGCAGCGCGTCGAACGCCGGATCGTCCAAAAACGCCTGCCAGCCGCGATAATACTCGGACGCCTTGAACGCTTCCGCCGTTTTGCAGTCGCGTTCGAGCCACATCCGCCACGTCGGCAGGATCAGCACGAGCGACGGGTCCGGCTCTGCATGGAGCAGATCGTCGAAGCGGCAAAGTCCCAAAAGCTGCACGACCCCGTCCGGATATCCGAACGTGTCACGCACATACTCGTATTCCGGCTGCGCCGCGCAGCAGAACAGGGAAAACCCCGTGACTTCCGCGTGCAGATACGGCAGATCGTCCTTGATCACGCCGTGCTGCAGAAAGACGCGGCGGTTTTTCAGCCACCCGAGCACGACCTCCAAAAGATAGCACACCGGCGCGTTCGGCTTGCCGCCCTTCTGGCTCGAAATGTTGACCTCGGCGGCAAGGTAGTAGATCCAGTGCCGAAGGCTTCCGAACGGTACGACGGGTCCGATCGCCGCGACCGCATCGAACGCGGGCGAACGGCGGTGGATCGCATAGACCGCGTCGATCTCCGGATGCCGGGTCTTGAGATGCCGGAACAGCGCAAACGCATTGTCCTGCGCCTCCATGGCATATTCGCACAGCAGCCACAGATGCCTGCGCTTTCGTTGATAGATCGCCGCAGGCAGCAGTGCCAGAAGAAACAGAAAGAAGTGACCGATGTCGCCCAATCGTACGCGTCTGAGCTTTGCGAAGATCGATTCCTTCATAGCCAGTACCTCCTGACGCCGTGCAGAAGATAGCCCGCAAAGCAGACGGTCCGCCTGAAAAATCCGACGCCGAGACAGCGATAGGTCTTCCACATCATCGCCGCGGAACGGACCTTGCTGCCGGTCTTTGACGCCTTTGTGACGCGATACCGCGCAAGCGGCTCGTCGATCCCTGCCGCCTTTGCGCCGTCCTTCAGAATCCGATACCAGCTGACTACGTCCTCGTGCAGGTCGCTGCGCTCCATCGGATGCCGTTCATAGTCCACGCGCCGCAAAAGAACCGTGCTCGTCACGATATCGTTTCCGGATAAAAGCCGGTTCGCCGTCACCGTTTCCGGCGCGTGAAAGACCTTGCCGGACGGTTCGCCGCGCTCATCGATGCACGCCGCCGCCGTAAAGACGAGCGCCGCCCCTGTTTTTTCCATGACGGCAAGCTGCCGATGAAGTTTTTCCGGCTCCCAAAGATCGTCGCTGTCCAAAAACGCAAGCAGTTCCGCCTGCGCCGCCTGCACCGCGCAGTTTCGCGCGTTTGCGACGCCGCCGTTTTCGGAAAGCGTAATGACGCGCACGCGCGCATCCTCGCTCTGCAGCCGATCGAGAATTTTAGGCGTGCCGTCGTCGGAACCGTCGTCGACCGCGATCACTTCGAGTTCGCGCATCGTTTGCGCAAGCGCGGAGCGGATGCTTTCCTCCACCGTCCGTTCGCACCGGTACGCCGGTACGATCACGCTGACACGCGGGGTCATTGCGGTTCCTCCTCTCCGTCCGGCAGCGGGAGCGCGGAAAGATTTTCATACACAAGATCGCCGAACGCCTTTTTCCCGACGTGCGTGCAGGCGCGCAGAATCCGGATCGCGGGGTTTAAAAGTTTGGAACGCTTCGGCGTTCTGCCCTGCTCCCGCATGGCGCGTTCGATCAGCGTGCGTGTTGCGACCGGCTCCGGCTCCTGCGGAAAAAAGACGCCGGCGCGCGGCGCATCCAAATGCTGCTGCACCGCGGTGCACAGCGTGTCGATCGACACCATGCTGCGGCGGTTCTCAAAATCCGGGCAGAGCGGCAGACGCTTTGCAAGACGATCGAGTTTTTCCGGATTGCCCTTTGCACCGGGGCCGAACACCATCGGCGGACGCAGGATCGTTACGCAAAACGCATCGTCATAAAGCCCCGCGATGCGCCGTTCGGCTTCGAGCTTTGAGCGCCCGTACTGCGTCAAAGGCTTCGGGACGGTGTCCTTTGTGATGGTGCCCGTCTCCATGCCGTATACACTCATCGTGCTCATGAACACGAACTGCCCGACGCCGTCGCGCTTTGCCGTCTTTGCAAGCGCTTCGGTCATATCGCAATTGACGCGCATATACAGCGCTTCCGTTTCGCGTGTTTCCTTTTGGTGCACGATCGCCGCGGTGTGAACAACCGCGTCGAAGCCGCAAAGATGCAGCGTTTCCGGACGAACATTTCGCAGCGAAACCGTCTCCGCCGCGTACCGGTCCGGGAACGCGTTCAAGCGGTCGCGGATCGCCGTTCCGATCCAACCGTGTTCGCCTGTGATCAGGATCCGCTTCATTTGCGCTTCTTCCGTTCGGCGGCGCCTTCGCAATAGCCCTCGCGCGTGACGACCGTTTTCACCGTTTTCCAAAGGCAGAGCATGTCCATGCCGAACGTGACATGCGCGGCGTATTCGCCGTCGCGCTGCGCCTTCTCCTGAACGGACAGCGCGTCGCGCCCGTTGACCTGCGCCCAGCCGGTCAGTCCCGGAAGGACATCGTTTGCGCCGTATTTGTCGCGCGCCGCAATGAGATCGTACTGGTTCCACAGCGCGGGACGCGGTCCCACGAACGACATTTTGCCGGTGAAGATCTGCAAAATCTGCGGCAGCTCGTCCAGACTCGTTTTGCGAAGGAACTTCCCCGCCCGCGTGATCCACTGATCCGAATCGGAGAACAGATGCGTGGGCACGTCCTTCGGCGCGTCCTTCCGCATGGTGCGGAATTTCAGGATCTCGAACTGCGTTTTATGGATGCCGATCCGCGTCTGCCGGAAAAAGACCGGACCCGCGGAATCCAGGCGTATCCAGACCGCGATCACCGCAAGCAGCGGAGAAAGTGCCAGGATCGCAAGACCCGACAGCACGACATCCAGTATTCGTTTCCAGTATTTTTGATACATTTCCGCTCCGATATTTACGCGATTGCAGACCGTGTCGAACCGAAAGGTACACCTCTGCGATGATATTACGTTAACCGTATCATAGCACAGGTATGCGCAAAAAGCAACCGCGCGGCTTCGTCCATTGTGTAAACATAATAAGAACATTTTCCCGGTTCCGGCGCATTTCCTCTTGACAAAGCCCCCGTTTTCGCGGTATCGTATACAAGGATAAAAACCGAATACCGTCACGGATGATGGGCCCGGGAGAGGTCGTTTTTACGGCGCCGAAGGGGAACTGCAGAAACTCTCAGGCAGAAGGATCGGACCCGGACGTGACTCCGGAAAGGAAAGGGATCGACCCTTTACGCCGTCGGTGCAACCGCTTTTATAAGCGGGAATCTCTCAGGCTGAAAAACGGAGGCGCAGGGTACAGGTGTACTTTGCGCTTTTTCATTTTCCCGCGGCGGGAGCCGCGATCATTTCACACTGCGGCAGGCGCCGCAAACGTCCATATTTTTAAAGGAGGATTCTCATGAGCGAACTCAAACGTACCTTACTGTATGACGCGCACGTCGCGGCCGGCGCGACGATGGTCGACTTCGGCGGCTGGGAAATGCCGATCCAGTATCCGGAAGGCATCATCCAAGAGCACCTGTACACCAGAAGCTGCTGCGGTCTTTTCGACGTGTCCCATATGGGCCGTCTTCTGATCGAAGGACCGGAACGCGTGGCTTTTTTGCAGCACGTCCTTTCGAGCAACGTGCTTCAGCTGGGCCTCAATCAGGCACAGTACTGCATCATTCCCGCCGAGGACGGCAGCGCCGTCGACGACGCGTACCTCTACCGTTTCGAGGAGGACCGCTTCCTGCTCGTCGTCAACGCTTCGAACACGGATAAGGACCTTAACTGGTTCGAGCCGATCGTCAAAAACTACGACTGCACAATCCGAAACATCACGAACGAAACGGTCTCCATCGCGGTGCAGGGTCCGAAGAGCGAAGAGATTCTGAAGGTGCTCGCGGGCGTCGACGAAGTCACAAAGCCTGCGCGCAACAACCTCAGCACGCTGATGATGGAAGGGCATAAGGTCCTCGTTTCCAGAACGGGCTACACAGCGGAGCCGATCGGCTACGAGCTGTTCCTGAAGAACGAAGATGCGCACTGGATGTGGAACCGTCTCATTGCGCTCGGCGGCAAGCCGGCAGGTCTCGGCGCGCGCGACACGCTCCGCATGGAAGGCATGCTCCCGCTGTACGGCGACGAGATGGGTGTTGACGAGGAAGGCAAGCCCATGCCGATCTTCGCGCTGGCACTGGCGAAGTTCGCGGTCTCGTTCGACGAGGCGAAGGGCGAGTTCGTGGGTCGTGAAGCGCTGAAAAAGCAGGCGGCTGCGCAGGCATGCTTCAAGGCGAAGGATTACAACCCCGACGCGATGGCGGCGCTTCCGAAGCGCGTGCGTCCGATCGCGCTTCTGGACCGCGGCGTGATCCGTCACGGCATGGAAGTTTACAGAAACGGCGAGATGATCGGCTGGGTCACCAGCGGCACGATGATCCCGTACTTCATGACAGAGGGCGAAGGCGCAGACGTGAAGCTTCTTCCGGAGACCGGCAAACGCGCCATCGGCATCTGCTATATAAGCTCCGACGTTCCGGTGAACGGCGAAGTCGAGGTCGACGTCCGCGGCAAGCGCTTAAAGGCCGTCATCCCCTCGAAGCACATCTCGAACAATGTCCCGCCCTATGTGGTGCCGGTCATTTATCAGAAAAAATAATCCATCAAAAATCATTTCAGGAGGATATTACCATGACAATCAAACCCGAACTGCAGTACAGCAAGGACCACGAGTGGGTCAAAAAGGAAGACGACCTCTTTGTGATCGGTATTTCCGATTTTGCACAGGACGCTTTGGGCGATCTCGTATTCGTGAACCTGCCGGAAGTCGGCGACGCGGTCACCGCGGGTGAAGCGTTCGGCGACGTCGAATCCGTCAAAGCCGTTTCCGACCTGCTCTGCCCGGTCTCCGGCACCGTTGCCGAGATCAACGAAGAGCTCCTCGACGCGCCCGAAAAGCTCAACGAGGATCCGTACGGCGCATGGATCATCAAGGTCAGTGACGTCACCGCAACCGAAGAGCTTCTGGACGCAGCTGCGTACGAAGCATTCATCGCGGAGGCATAAGGCATGGGAAGCTACGTTCCTTCCACTGAGGAACAGCGCCGGGAAATGCTGAAAGCGATCGGGCTCAACGATTACCGTGAGCTCTATCGCGACGTGCCGGAAAACATGATCCTGAACCGTCCGCTCGACCTTCCCGAAGGCAAGAGCGAGATGGAGGTGCGCAATGCCATGGCAGAACTTGCGGCGAAGAACACGGTTTATAAGACCGTGCTTCGCGGCGCAGGCGCATACGATCATTACATTCCGTCGATCGTAAAGTATATCCCCGCAAAGGAAGAGTTCCTCACCGCATACACGCCCTACCAGGCGGAAATCAGCCAGGGCGTTTTACAGTCGATCTTCGAGTATCAGACGATGATCGCAGAGCTCACAGGCATGGACGTTTCCAACGCGTCCGTGTACGACGGCGCGACCGCAGCGGCGGAAGCCGCCGCCATGTGCCGCGACCGCAAGCGCCGCGTGACGCTGATCTCGGCGACGACGCATCCGGACGTGATCAACACCGTCCGCACCTACTGCTACGGCACCAACGACGAGCTTCAAATCGTTCCGATGAAGGACGGCAAGACCGACGTCGAAGCGCTCCGCGCCATGCTGAACGACGGCGTCGCTTCGTTCTATGTGCAGCAGCCGAACTTCTACGGTATCTTTGAGGACGCCGACGCTTTGGGCGAGATCGTCCATGCGGCAGGCGCGATGTTCGTGATGGGCTGCAATCCCATTGCGCTCGCGATCATGAAGACCCCGAGAGATGCCGGCGCGGACGTCGCAGTCGGCGAAGGTCAGCCGCTGGGTATGCCGATCGGCTTCGGCGGTCCGTACCTCGGCTTTATGGCGACCACAACGAAGAACATCCGCAAGCTCCCCGGCCGCATCGTCGGCGAAACGACCGATCACGACGGCAATCGCGCGTACGTTCTTTCGCTGCAGGCGCGCGAGCAGCACATCCGCCGCGAAAAGGCGAGCTCCAATATCTGTTCGAATGAAGCGCTGTGCGCGCTGACCGCAGGGCTCTATATGGCAACGATGGGTCCGGACGGTATGGCGGAGGTCGCAAATCAGTCGATGGCGAAAGCGCATTACCTTGCAAAAGCGCTGTGCGGGATCGAAGGCGTCAAGCTGCGCTATGACGCGCCGTTCTTCCACGAATTCCTGCTCGACATGCCGAAGTGCAAAGAGATCGAACAGGCGCTTGCCCAAAAGGGCGTTCTCTCCGGACTTCCGTACGAGGACGGCATGCTCTGGTGCGTCACCGAGAAGGTTTCGAAGGCGACGCTCGATGCGGTCGTATCCGTTGTGAAGGAGGTGCTCGCATGAAGCTGATTTTTGAAAAGAGCGTAAAAGGACGCAAATGCGATATCCTGCCGAAGTGCGACGTGGAAGCGGTTGCGCTTCCGGAAGGCCTTGCGCGCGAGGTCGCGCCGCATCTTCCCGAGATGAGCGAAACCGACGTTTCCCGTCACTACACCGAGCTGAATAAGCAGGTGCACGGCGTGAACTGCGGCTTCTATCCGCTCGGCTCCTGCACC
>JAFOQN010000040.1 GCA_017393775.1 Clostridia bacterium | reverse complement strand
TGCGATCGCCGCGGCGCCCTTTGTGATGCTGTTCTTTCAGATGGTCGGGGATTATACGCTGTTCCGAAGCGCGGTTTTGGAGCTCGGAACCGGCGACGCGCTCACGGCGCAGTCAGCGGGACTGTTTCTGCTTTTGCTTTGTGGAACGCTGCGCGACCGGGTGATCGACATCCGGAAGCGGCTGCATGCGCCCGCATAGCGCGGCGGCGATCAACGCGGTCAGCGGCACGGCGAGGATCAGCCCAATGCTGCCGGAGACGCCCGTGATGACCTCGTGCGTGATGTAGTCGCCGGACAGAATCGCCTTCATGTCCCAGTTGTAATACTTGATCAGAAGCAGATTGACGAGCGCGCCGCCGGTGAACGCCAAAATCAGCGTGTTCGTCATCGTGCCGACCGCGTCGCGCCCGATGCGCATGCCGCTCTTGAACAGCGCGGAAAAGCCCATGCCGGAATTGACCGTTTTGAGCTCGTTGATGGAGGACGAGATGCTCATCGCAACGTCCATGACCGCGCCCAAAGATGAAACGATGATACCGGAAACGAACAGCCCGCGGATGTTGATGCGCGTGCCCTGGAACTTTGCCTGGATCAGCGTGTCGGTTTCGGCGACATTGTATTCGAGCCCGTCCAGATGCGCGATTTTACTCGCCGCCATGGCGAACAGGCAGGCGACCGAGAACCCCGCGACCGTACCGAGGATCGCGGAAAGCGTCTTGCGGCTCAGCCCGTCGAGCAGCAGAAAGCAGTCGACAGTCACGAGCACGCACAGGATCAGCGTAAGCGGGATTGCAAGATACCCGCGTAAAAGCGCGGGAACCAGAATGAAAACGACGGCGGCAAGCGTGAGACCGAGCCCGAGGATCGAGCGAAAGCCGACTTTTCCGCCGACGAGGATCGTCACGAGCAGAAAAATCGCGACAAGCCCGAAAAGAAGCCATTGCCGGTTATAATTCATCACGGAAACGGACAGGGCGGGGGAATCGTCCGCCGCGCTCGTGCGCGTCGCAAGCAGGTAGACGAGCAGCGACGTACCTTTTTCGGCATGCTTGTCAAAGAGCTTGCTCATGTAATTCATGATCTCAAGCCGGCGTCCCTTGAATTCGCCGGTCGTAATCTCGATAAGCAGCTTCTGCGAGCCGACCCGGACGTTTTCGGTCTGCGCATCCGCGTGCGAATCGTCCGCCAGCACCTCCAAAACCGTTGCATACGCATAGGAGACCGACTGCAGCGCTTCTCCGGAATCGTTATATCCATCGGGGAGACTGCCGGTTTCGAACAGGATGCGGTTGCTGTCCGCCGCAAGCGCAAGGTGTGTAAAGTATACCTGCTTCGCGTCGTCACGGTCGGCATTATACTTTGCAATCGGACGGCGGAGAGACAGCACAAACACGACGCCCGCCGCGACGGTCAGCACAACGATCGCCGCAGCGATCCATGTTTTCGGCTTTAAAAGCGTTTTGATCCGCTTTTGAACACGTTCCTTCATATCTGTCATTATAGCGTCCCAAAAGCCTTCCCGTCAAGAAAAAACGCCGTTCCGGAGAACGGCGCAGGTTGTTATTTCTCGTAGACGCGCGGAACGCGGTCGCTGATGGAAAGCAGGATTTCATAGGAGATCGTATTCGCCTTTTCGGCGATCTCATCCGCGGTGATCACTTCATTGCCCTGTCGGCCGATCAGCACGACATCGTCTCCGACGGCGACACCGGGGACTTCGGACACATCGACCATCATCTGATCCATGCAGATCGTTCCGATCTGCGGGCAGCGAATGCCGCCGATCAGCACATCCGCCTTGCCCGTGAGACAGCGCTTGTAGCCGTCGCCGTAACCGATCGGCAGTGTCGCGACGCGCGTTGGGCGGGAAGCGACAAAGCGCAGCCCGTAGCTGACGCCTTCGCCCGCTTCCACCGTTTTAAGATTGCTGATTTTGGTCACGAGCGACATGACAGGCGTAAGCCCGCAGCCTTCGGTACGCTTTGCGTCGGGATGGCAGCCGTACAGTGAGATGCCGAAACGGACCATGTCATACTGCAGCTCGGGGAAATCGAGCGTTGCGCCGGAGTTGGCGGCGTGCACGATGGGATGGTAGCCGCGCGCATGGATCCGCGCGACGAATGCGTCGAACCGCTTTGCCTGCAGGTGTGTAAAGTCCGCATCGGATTCGGATTTTGCAAAGTGCGTAAACACACCGTCCATCGAAACATCCGGACAGGCGTCGAACGCGTCCAGAAGCGCGTCGAGCATCGCGTCGTCGGTCACGCCGATGCGCCGCATGCCGGTATCGAGCTTCACATGGACGTGCGCGGTCTTGCCGGAAGCCTTTGCCCAACGCTCGAAGGTGTAGATCTGTTCCGCGGTAAAGACGGCGGATGTGAGATCATTTGCCACAACGGCAGGGATGTGGTCCGGATCGGTCACGCCGAGGATCAGGATCGGCAGCGTGATACCGGAGTGACGGAGAAGGATGCCCTCCTCGGGAATGGCGACCGCGAACATGTCGACGATGCCGGATTGCTCCAGATATTTACCGACCTCTACGATGCCATGACCGTAGGCGTTTGCTTTGATGACCGCGAGAAACTTTGTTTCGGGCTTCAGCCTGCGCTTGGCAAGCCGGATATTCTTCAATAACGCGGGCAGATGAATGACCGCATGTGTACTGCGAAGCATGAATAATTCCCCCCTTATTACCGAAGATGATTCTACAAGAAACAGGTGAAAAAGTCAATTCCTTTCCGTCGAAACCGAGGATTTTCCACACGGACACAAATTATCGAAAAAATGTTAACAATTTATTCAAAAACTATTGCAATTTCTATACCTTGGTGCTAAAATGGGATACACAATACAAGATATAGGGGTTTCTATGGTTAGAATCATAGCGGGAAGCGCCCGCGGACGAAAGCTCGAAACGCTCGAAGGCATGGAAACCCGACCGACGCTGGACCGCGTAAAGGAAGCTGTTTTCGGCTCTCTGCAGTTTTGTATCCCGTATGCAAAGGTGCTGGATCTGTTTGCGGGAAGCGGCAATTTGGGATTGGAGGCAGCGTCGCGCGGGGCAAAGCGCGTCGTGCTGAACGACCGCAATCCGGCGTGTGTGGAGATCATCCGGCGAAACATCGCGGCGCTCGGTTTTTCGGAGACCGCAAGGACGATGAACCTCGACTATGCCGCGGCGATCGAACGGCTTTCGGAAGAAGGCGAAGCGTTCGACCTGGCGTTTCTGGATCCGCCGTACCGGGAAGGACTTGCCGGGGACGCCGTGAAAAGATTGTTTGTGTCGCGGCTCATTCTTCCGGGCGGGATCGTTGTGCTGGAGCATGCGGCGGAGCTTGTGCCAAACGATGCGCCGGGGATCTACCGCGTTGTGCGGACCAAGCGGTTCGGCAAGTGCGGATATTCATTGATCGAGGAGGACGGAGAATGAAGATCGCTGTGTATCCGGGGAGCTTTGATCCGTTTACGATCGGACATCTCGACGTGCTGAAAAGCGCCGCAGAGCTGTTCGACGAAGTATATGTGGCAGTGCTCAACAACAGCGCAAAATCGCCGGTGTTCACGGTGGAGGAGCGCGTGGAGATGATCGACCGCATACTCGAATCGGAAGGCTTCCGAAACGTCCGTTCCGGTTCGTTCGGCGGGCTGCTCGTCGATTATGCAAAGCAGATCGGCGCGCAGTACATCATCAGAGGACTTCGCGCGATCACGGATTTCGAATATGAGTTCCAGATCGACGCGGTGAACCGGCATCTGGATCCGAAGATCCGCACGGTATACTTTATGGCAAATCCCGCGCATTCGTTCCTTTCAAGCTCGAATGTGCGTGAGATCGGAGAAATGGGCGGTTCCATCGAGGGACTGGTACCGCATTGCAATTATCATTATTTACGGGAAAGGTTGGCAAGGCAGAAATGAACGGCGTACAGACAATGAAGATCTTCAGCATCCTTTCGAAGATCGAACAACTCGTGGCGGACAGCCCGAAACCGAGATTCAACAATGCGGGCAACCGTCGCATTGTGGACGAGGACGAGCTTCTTGCTTTATTGGATGATCTGAAGGCGACGATCCCCGAGGACATCCGCAGAGCATCCGGGATCATCTCAGAAAAGGAAAACACGATCCGCGACGCAAACGAGCAGGCGGATCAGATTGTGGCGGAAGCGCAGAAGAACGCGGACGAAATGCGCAGCCAGGCGCAGCAGGCGGCGACGGACGTCTATAACCAGGCGGTTGCCGAATATGAATCGCTGATCACCGAAAGCTCCGTCTACCAGGCGGCGATCAAGCGCGCAGACGATCTTCGCCTTGCGGCGGAGGAAAACGCCGATTCGATCTGCAACGGCGCACGCGCCTATGCGGACGATATCCTTGCCGATGTACAGCGTTATCTGAACGACTATATGAAGATGATCAACGGGAACCGCGAAGAGCTCGACGTCCATCAGAGACCCGTCGCGCCGGATCTGCGCATCCCGGAACCCGAGCCTGCGCCGATCACCATCCCGGCAGCAGAGCCGCGCCGTCAGGAGCCTGCCCGCAAGGCACAGGAGCAGCCGCGCGTGCAGCAGAAGCCCGTAAAGCCGGCACCGCGTCCCGAGCCTGAAGACGATGAGGAGGATTATGAGGAAGAGGCGCCGAAGAAGACGCGCAAAAAAGGTTTCTTTGCCCGCATGCTCGGCATTGAGGAAGTCGACGAGGACGAGGATGATTACGAAGAAGAGGAAGAGGAGCGTCCCGCGCCCAAGAAAAAGCGCCGCAGCATCTTCTCCTTCTCCGATGACGACGAAGACGAAGAATAAGCGGACAGAATCGCATTTGATCCGGGGGAATGATTTCCTCCGGATTTTTTCTTTCATGATTGCAGCATTTCGGGTCTGCCATCCGTGTTATGGGTGAGTGTTGAAACACGGAACAGCCGCAGGGCTCCCAAAGCAACGTCGGGAGGGCGCCTCGACCGACAGGGCGAAAGGGAGGATGCAAGGCGGCGAAAGGAGAGACAATGGAGCAGAGAAATAAACAGGCGGAAAGCGACCGGGAGATCGTGCGGATCGTCGAAACGTATTCCGACATGCTGCTGCGCATCGCGCTGAACCGCATGAACAGCATTGCGGAGGCGGAGGACGTTGTGCAGACGACGTTCGAGCGGCTGATGAAGCGTCAGCCGCGGTTTGAAAACCGCGAGCACGAAAAGGCGTGGCTCATCAAGACCGCGATCCGCATCTGCATTGACGAAGCGCGAAAGAACGCGAGGCATGCAAACGTACCGCTGAACGAGGAGATCGCCGCGGCGTATTCGGAGGAGAGCTTCGAACTGCTGGATACCGTCCGGCAGCTTCCCGAACAGGACCGCGATGCAGTGTACCTCTACTATTACGAGGAATACACGATCAAAGAGATCGCAAAGCTTCTCGGTGAGCGCGAGGGCACGATACGATCCCGGCTATCCCGCGCAAGAAAAAAACTCAGGGCAATCATGGAAGGAGACGCATATGAACAAGTTTTATAAAGGCTATGACAGCATTACGGCGTCCGAGCCGTTCAAACAGCGGATGGTCCGCACGCTGCAAAGCGAAACGAAAGGGGAGACCGCGACAAGATCTTTGCGGCTCCCGATCAAACGGCGCACGCTTGCGATCCTGATCGCGGCGGCGGTGCTGGTGCTTGCAATCGGCACGGCGGCTGCGGCGACGATCATCGCAAAGAACTACTATTCACCGAGCTCATATCTGATGCACGACAAGGATGCACGCGAGCAGAATCAGAATGCCGTTCCCGACGTCGAGGAAGCGATCGCGTCCGCCAAGCCGGAAACCGGCGAAACCCACTTCGTGATGCTGCCGGAGATGGAAGACGCCGCGGAGCTCAACGCGTGGCGGCAGAAGATGGGGCAGCCGGTCTATTCCGAGGAGGATTGGGGCTGGATCCGTGAGATCCGGCCGGAAATCGAAGAGGTGTTGGTCGACGAGAGCACGCTGGTGTTCAATGTTCGTCTCAACACTGATCACGGCAGAAGCTTTTCCAACGTTCGCACCGGGGACGGTCAGTGGACGGACGCACTATGCGATGAAGCGTACTATACCGTCCTTGATAGCGGCAGGACCGGAGAGTTGAATCCCGGGACGGGGATCAACCCGGATTCCGTTTCCGAAGACGGCGCAACGCTCGGAACCGAATGCGATCTGGACGAACCGTTCCCGACCGAAGGGAAGGTCCGGATCACGATGACGATCGGCATCTACGACGCC
>JAFOQN010000039.1 GCA_017393775.1 Clostridia bacterium | reverse complement strand
GCTTTTTCACCGATTACGATGTGCCCGCAGTTGCGGCATTCCCAGACCTTGACCTCGCTCTTTTCAAAGACGGCGGCGGTCTCGACATTATGGAGAAGCGCGCGATAGCGTTCCTCGTGGTGCTTTTCGATCGCGGCAACCAAGCGGAACTTTTCGGCAAGCTCAATGAAGCCCTCCTCCTCGGCGGTCTTTGCGAAGCCTTCGTACATGTCCGTCCACTCGTAGTTTTCGCCGTCGGCGGCTGCCTTGAGGTTTTCGGCGGTCGTGCCGATGCCGTTCAGTTCCTTGAACCACAGCTTCGCGTGTTCCTTCTCGTTGTCCGCGGTCTTCAAAAACAGCGCGGCGATCTGCTCATAGCCGTCCTTTTTCGCCTTCGAGGCAAAATAGGTGTATTTGTTGCGCGCCTGCGATTCGCCCGCGAACGCGGCGAGCAGGTTCTGTTCGGTTTTTGTTCCGGTATACTTGTTCATGTGTCCTCCTTGCGTGAATAAAACAAATAAAATCCATCAGATCCGGCGACATGCGCGGCGGATCTGATACTTTGCGCCGATTGCCGCCCGGTCGCCGAAGGCGACAGGCAGGCGGCGAAAACTCGTCGGAAGCCTGCTTCCGACGAAAGCGAAGCGCTTTATGCTTTCCAGAGCCCGTGCAGGTTGCAGTAGGCGTAGACCGCTTCGACCTCGTCATCGCAGCAGAGCTTGAAGCAGACCTCAGGCGCGTCGCCGGGGTTCAGCGCCTTTCTCTGATTGCCGAGCTTTGTCTGCAGGGCGACCCACTCGATGTAGTGCTCGGGCAGCATCGGATGCGCCACCGAGCCGATCTTGACGGTTACGGTGTCGCCGTCGACAACATAAACCGGGACGTGCTTTTCAAGCGACGCGTCGACCGAGCCGGGCTTGATCTCCTGCATCGGCTTGCCGCAGCACATAACGGGGCAGCCCTTCTTTTTGACGATCGCGATGATCTGCCCGCAGGTCTCGCAGCGATAGAATTTCATTTCCATAGTTGTACCTCCTTGCGTTTTTCAATTCGTAAAAAACGCCCGAGAACGGGCGTTATTCGGACTCAGAAACTGGAAAAGCCGTAGGTGTTAACCATGGCGTCGAGCTTAACACCTGCTTTGCATAACGGGCACTCGTGCGCGGGAGAGCTCTCGTAGTCTTCCCAAAGCTTTCCTGTGTCGCAGATCGCAGTGACGGGGTAGCCGCCGCACTCCTTGATGTTGGCAAGGATCGAGCAGATGCCGACCGTTTCGCCGCCGTAGTAGCGGATCGCTTCGATCGCGCCGAGCGCGGTATAGCCCGTGGAAACGGACGCCGCAAGGACCAGAATGTGCTTGCCCCGGATCATGGGTGCGGTGTTGTCGCGGAACAGAAGCTGACTGCCGGTCGTGTGCTCGGGCGTGACGACGCAGATCGGGCGGCTCGCGTTCATGCTGGTGAAGCTTTGTTTAGAAAGCTCGCTTGCCATGCACGCGCCGATGACCTCGGTGCCGTCCAGACAGAGGATCGTATCGACGATCGTGGTTGACTTGAACCGGTTCGACAGATGGATCGCGGCTTCGCGCGCCTCGGGCAGGCAGTACTTGGTCATGGTCAGATCCACATAATAGTTGATGTGGCTGTGGCTGGTTGCAAAATGACCCTTCGCCACACGCAGCGGAAGATTTCCGTTGTTCGGGTTCCGGTACTCACGCATTTGAATCGACATCCGATAAATCCCTCCTCCTATCAGTTAACTTATAATATAACAAAATCGGCCGCGAGTGTCAATGCCGCAGCCGGAGATTATGTATATATATACGGAGAAAGTGTTATTTATAACTATGCAGTCCGGGTAAAAGCGTGTTTACGCCTATGTAGGTGAACAGTACACAGATGAAACCGACAACGCCGAGAAGCGCGGCAGTCCTGCCGTTCCAGCCTTTCCGGATGCGCAGGTGCAGGTAGACGAGATAAATAAGCCATGTCACGAGCGCCCAGGTCTCCTTCGGGTCCCAGGTCCAATAGCTGCCCCAGGCGTTCTCCGCCCAGACGCCGCCGATGCCGATCGTAACGGTCAGAAACATCATGCCGACGGAAACGCAGCGGTAGCTGATCGTGTCAAGCTTTTCTTTCTTTGGAATGTGCGTATCCCAGAAGCCGTTTTCCTTCATTCTGTCGCGCAGCAGAAAGATGATTGACAGCACGAACGATACGCCGAACGCGCCGTACGCGATGATGACTGTGGATACATGGATGCCGAGCCAGCTGCTCCTGAGTGCCGGCATAAGGTTCCGGATGCTGTCAATGCCATTTGCTTCTATGACCCGAAGCTCGTTCAGCTTCTGTACGCCCGCATATACCGCAAGCAGCAGCATAACGGGAGAGGCGAACGCGCCGAGCACCGGGAAGCTGAACTTTAAAATGAAGATGAGGCTCAACAGCGTCAACGCCCAAGCGAATGCGGTGGAGAATTCATACTGGTTTGCCATCGGCAGCCGTCCCATCGCGATCCCGCGCAGGATGATTGCCGCCGTATGCATAAGAAGCGCGCCGAACTGGATGCGGATCGCAAGCTTACTGAGGACAGGCTTTTTGACTGCGACATAGAAAAAGTGAAGGAGCATCGTGATGCAGTACAGCGCAAGCGTCACAACAAAGAGAATGCCTTCCGCCTGAATCATTTCGATGCCTCCTTTCCTTCCGTTTTCTGAACCGCGCGGTCGAACTGCTCACGAAAGAGCGGCGCAAGCTTTTTGCTCCTGCCGTTCACAGTCCAGGTACCGTCTTCATCCTGCACCGCCCACAGCGTTTCGGGCACGACGTACAGCGCAAAGAACAGGCCGAGCGACGTGAGGATTCCGCCGATGAGCACGAGCCACGCAAAGGAGTCCTTTTTGACGCGTAAAAGCGTGTATTCGATCGGGTCGGACAGTGTGATCGCAAATGGATTCAGATCGATCACGGCGCCGGGCGCAAAGTAGTTCTTACCGACCTCCATATGCTGACCGTTGTAGAAGAACAGGATCTGATAGGCGGGTGATCCGGTGTGATCCGGTTCATATGCGTTCAGGAACAGCGAGAACCCCGGCAGAAAATCGATGGTCAGCTCTTCGCCGACGCAGAGGTCCGCGCTCTCGAACGGAACGCCGTCCTCCGAGATCGTGACGCGCACAGCATCGCCGCTTGCGGTCTGATAGAACTTATAGCCTTCGAGCACGGCGGGATGGTTGACGCTGGACGTGCCGCTCTGCGCTTCGCCGGTTTGGGTGTTCTTCACGGTCAGTGCGGTCACATACTGCTCTATGAACCCGGTTTCGTTCCGTTGGGTTGTAAAGCCGTCGATCGTGACATTGTACTGCGTATTTTCGATCGGCTTCGTCTGCCCCGGCGTGCCGTAAACCTCGGCGGAAAACAGCGTCATCTGTCCCAACGCATAGCCGAGCACAATCAGCACGATGCCGATATGACAGATCCACGCACCCCAGAAGCCGAGACGGTTGCGGTACCCGAACAGGACCTCCTTTCCGTCGACGGCCGTTTGGATCGGCCGATAGAAGCGCATGCGCTTCATAACGGGCGCAGGATCGGCGATGCCGGAAGCGGACGCGGTCGGCGCTTCCACGATCGCGCGTGCGGGGTCCTTGGCGTTTCTGGTCAGCAGGATCAGCGCACGGACGCGCGACAGATTGCAGAGCAGCACGGAAAGACACAGCAGCGCCGTGAGCGTGATGAACCACCAGCTGTGAAACACGTCGTCGAGCCGGAACGCAAGGATGAACGCCGCGGTGCGCTCGGCATACGAATCCCGATACTGCTCGAACATTGCGCCCTGCGGAACGAGGCTCCCGATCACGCAGGCGGCTGCAACGACGATCAGCAGGATGATCGCGAACTTCATCGATGCGATAAACTTGTAGATTTTTTTGAGGATCTCCATGCGATTGTAAAGAATGCGGCAAAGGATCCCGCCGAAAACGGTGCTCCTTTGCCGCAGGTTTAATGATTGAAGTTATTCGGTCTTCAAAAGCGCCATACCCTGTTGGATGAGCTGTTCGGCGGTGTCGAGGCAGCGAGTCGAAAGCTCGGAGTTGTGCGCGCCTTCGGAGTTCTCAACGTAGCAGAAGTCGAAGAACCACTGCGCCTTCCGGTAGAGCTCGCGGACCTCGTTCAGCCGGTCTTCGCTTACGGAACCGGACTGGTTCGCTTCGGCAAGCGCTCTTTTGAAATCGGCGAGCAGGTTGCCGACGCGGGTCTCCTCCGCGGAGATGCGCGCCTGGATGTTCTGGACGAACGTGATCATCTCATCCGCGTTCTTTGCGCCGAGATCTTTATGACAGGCAAGGCAGGTCTCGAGCAGCGTCTTGTCCTTCAGCGGACTTACGAGCGTATGGCTGTGGTAGATGTTCTGCGTCTGCGGATTCTGCACGACCGGCATATGGCAGTCGGCGCAGTTCAAAACGCCCGCATGCTTGCCGAGCAGTACCGTTTCCATCTCGGGATGCTGGACCTTCAGCATCTTTGCGCCGGTGCTTTCCTGCGTCCAGTCGGAAAAACCGATCTCGGTAAAGTAGTCGTAGGTCGCTTCCGGCGTCATGGTCTCAACGGAGCTGTGCGGCATTCTGGTCGCCTTGGTTTCGGGATCGAAGTAGTACTCGATGTGGCACTGTCCGCAGGCGAGGATGCCGGGATCGATCGTGTTCAGATTCTCGCCGAGCGCAAGCTTGATATAGCCGTGCGTAACTTCGAGATTCTCCTTGGGCTGCGTACCGTTTCCGGGATTATTGCCGTGGCAGGTGTAGCAGCTGACCGTTTCGGCGCCGTTTCCGGTGATCTGGGCATAGACCTCGTCGAACGGGCGGGAGTAGACCTCGTCGCCCTCGTCGTTCACGAGCTTGGTCAAGTTCGGCGTCTTGCAGGTCAGGCAGTTTGCCATTCCGTGCGGACGCTTGGTCTTTGCAACGTCGGTGAGCGTGTAGCTGTGTCCGCGCGCGCTGCCGTAATCCTTTGCAAACCCGTAGCCCTCGTAGATCTCCACAAGGTACGGATCGAGCTCCAGATAGTCGACGACCTCTTCATTCTCGGCATTCCTGCCCCAGGAAACGACGATGTCGGGGAAGATCGCGTTCCAGTCGGAAGCGGTGATCGTTTCGTCCGCGCTGGTCGCCGCCGGCGCTTCGACCTGCCGATAGTCGATGTCGTCACGTGAAAGCGGAGCGGATTTGTACTTGATGTCGTGCTGACTGACAATGCCCGCTACAAACAGCACGGCAATGATCACGATGACCGCGCCGATGATGAGCTTTGCAGCCTGATTGCGTTTTTCCATAGCTTATGCCTCCTTCTGTACGGGGCAGGGCGGGGTGATGACGTGCGCAGGGCACTTCTCCGCGCACTTGCCGCACTGGGTGCAGTTTTCATAGGTGATCCGCGCCAGGTTGCCGTCCATATGGATCGCGTCATGCTCGCACTGCCGCGTGCACAGCGTGCAGCCGATGCAGCCTGCGGAGCAGACCTTTTTGACCTGCGGTCCCTTGTCGCGGTTTTGGCATTGTACCGCAACGTGTTTGCTTTCCGGAATGAGCTCAATGAGCCCCTTCGGACATGCCTTGACGCACAGCCCGCAGGCAACGCACAGCTTGCGGTTCACGACCGCAACGCCGTCGATGATCTTGATCGCGCCCTGCGGACACACGTTCACGCAGGAGCCGAGACCCATGCAGCCGTAGTCGCAGTTTTTGAGATTTATGCCGGCAAGCGCCGCCGAACGGCAGTCGTGAATGCCAATGTAGTTGCCCTGTATGCCGGACGCTTCACAGGTGCCCTTGCAGCGGACGAACGCAATCTTGCGCTCGACAAATTCCGCATCGGTGCCCATGATGCCGCCGATTTTTTCGGCAACCGGCGCGCCGCCGACGGGACAGCCGTTGACCGGCGCTTCGCCTGCGACGATCGCCGCAGCCATTGCGTCGCAGCCTGCATAGCCGCACGCGCCGCAGTTGTTGCCGGGCAGACATTCGCGAACCTCCGTTTCACGCTCGTCGACCGGCACATGGAATTTCTTGCCGGTGAACACGAGTCCCGCGCCGACGATGATGCCGATCGCGGTGATGACGCCGGTGGTGATCAGAATAATAATCGGTGCGCTCATTGTCCGACCCCCTTCAATACCGTTTCGATCGCGGGCTGCAGCTCCGTGAAGCCCATGAATGCAATGGACATCAGCGCCGCCGCAAGCATGACGACGGGTGCGCCGCGCACGGGACGGGGAAGATCCTCCTCGCTGATGCGCGAGCGGATGCCGGCGAGCAACACGATCGCAATCGTGTAGCCGACCGCCGTGCCGAAGCCGGAGAATACGCTTTCGATGAAGTTGTAGCCGAACTTGTCGATGTTGTCGATCGCGATACCGAGCACCGCGCAGTTGGTGGTGATCAGCGGCAGATAGATGCCGAGCGCCTTATAGACCGAGGGAGATTTCTTTTTGAGGAACATCTCCACGATCTGGACAAGCGCCGCGATGACGAGGATGAAGACGATCATCTTCATGAACTCCAGATGCAGCGGGACGAGGATCCCGGTGTACAGGAGACTTGCGACAGCCGATGCGATCGTGATGACGAAGATGACCGCGCCGCCCAGCGATGCGGATGCCTTGATCTGCCGCGATACGCCGAGGAACGAGCAGATGCCGAGGAACTGATTCAAAACGACGTTCGAGATCAACGCGTTCAGAATGACGATCAATACCAAACGAATCATTTTGCTTCCTCCTTTGCTTCCTCACAGCGCATGGCGCAGGTCGCGCAGCAGCCGTTGCAGCCGTCGCTTTCGACGAGCTCGCGCTGACGCGTCTTGATGCCGATCGCGTTCATGATGATGATAAACACCGCAATGACCAGGAACGCTCCCGGCGGCTGAATCATGATGCCGATCGCATATTCCTGCGGGAATACGGTAAAGCCGAACACGGTGCCTGCGCCTAAAAGCTCACGCACGAGACCCGCAAGCGTCAGAGCAACGGTGAAGCCGAGGCCCATGCCAATGCCGTCCATGACGGAGAGCCCGGGTGTGTGCTTGTTTGCGTACGCTTCCGCGCGGCCCAGGATGATGCAGTTGACAACGATCAGGTCGATGTAGGTGCCGAGCGCCACATCGACGTCCGGCAGGTACGCCTTGATCAGCAGCTTGACCACCGTAACGAGCGACGCGACGATGACGATGTAGGCGGGAAGGCGAACCTCGTCCGGAATGACGTTGCGCATCACGGAGATCAGGAAGTTGGAAAGGATCAGAACCGCGAGTGTTGAGAGACCCATGCTGATGCCGTTGATCGCCGCGGTGGAGACCGCCAGCGTCGGGCACATGCCGAGCATCAGAACGAGCGTCGGGTTTTCCTTAATGAGGCCGTTGTACAGCCGTTCCAGATACTTATTCTTCATATTACCTGCCTCCCTCCATGATCACATTTCGGAAGAAGTCGAGACCCGCGTTCACCGCGTTCAGAACCGCCTTCGATGTGACGGTCGCACCGGACATGGAGTCGATGCCGGCGGTATCCGTCTGCCCGACGAACTGATCCTTGAACGTCGGTTCATCCGCTTTGGAACCCTTGCCGGGCGTTTCGTTCAGCTCAATGAACGCGATCTTTTTGATCTTTCCGTCCGGATCGACGCCGAGCGCAAGCTTCAGCGGGGGATTGTAAGCGTTTCGGTTGGTGATCGCGAATACATAACCCACAGTGTTGCCGTCTGCGTCGACGGCTTCAAGCACTTCGTCGATCGTCGTGGTGCCGAATTTGCCGTTTGCATAGGAACCGTTCTGCGAATTGAGCGCATCAATGGCAGCGTTGACATCAAGGAAGTCCGCAGCGTCCTCGCATACGACCTTGTAGGATTCACGCTTCTTTGCAAGCTCGTTTGCTTCGATCGGCTCTTTGGTCATCGAGAAAACGCCGGAGAGCGCGACGCCCGCGAGCGCTGCGATGATCGTCAGCGCAATGACCGGCTTCGGAATGCGCTTCAAAAGCGGAGCCTTCTGAATGCCTGCAGCCTTATCGATTGCGCTCTTGCGGTACGCATAGGGCTTCGGAACGATGTACAGGTCGATCAAAGGCGTAAACAGGTTCGCAATGATGATCGAGTAACTGAAGGAGTCCGCGCTCTTGCCGAGGATGCGGAACAGCGCACCGAGCACGCCGATGAGGCAGCCGTAAACGAACTGTCCGAGACGGCTCACCGGCGAGGTGGTATAATCGGTCGCCATGAAGAACGCGCCCATGATCACGCCGCCGCTGCACAGATGCGCCGCAAGGTATGCGGGATCAAAGCCGTGTCCGCCGAACAGCGCGAGGCAGAGGGTGAATCCGCCGATGACCGAGAAGCAGATTTCGCCGTGGATGATGTCCAATCCCCAAAGCACGAGACCGCCGACCAGCAGCGCAAGGATCGAGCTGCCGATGACGCCGCCTGCGGTGCCGAGGAACATTCTGGTCACGTTGACCATGCTGCCCGCTTTGAGCATCGCGACCGGCGTTGCGGAGGACAGCGCGTCCACACCCATTGCATTCACGCCGGGGTAGTTCGTCATGCCGTTAGAAAACGACAGGAGCAGGAAGCACCGCGCGGCAAGCGCAGGATTGATAAAGTTCTTGCCGAGTCCCCCGAACAGGCATTTGACCACGAGGATCGCAAAGACCGAACCGACGATCGGAAGCACGATCGGCGTCTCAGGCGAGAGGCAAAGCGCCAGCAGCATGCCGGTCACGGCGGCGCTGCCGTCCCAGATCGTGATCCTGCGCCGCGTTGCAAGACAGAACAGAAGCTCTGTGAGCATGGCGGAGCCGATCGAAGCGAGGATGATCCAAAGCGCGTTCAGACTGTGGAACTTGACCCAGTGTACGACCACGCCGATCGCCGCGGCAGGTACCAGGGCGATGAGGACGATCATCATGATAAACGGCGTCGTCCAGCGGTCACGGATGTGCGGACCGGCAGAAAGATTCAGTCTCTGATTCATTTCTTACCTCCCTGTGCCGCACGCTTGCGTGCCATGATCTCCGCCTTGGTTTGTTTGAACGTCTGGGTCAGCGGACGCTTCGCCGGACAGATATAGGTGCAGGAGCCGCAGGAGATGCAATCGAGACCGTAGAGCTTCTTTTCGTAGCGCTCAAAGTCGCCGGCCGCGACCGCGTCCGCCATCATCTGCGGCATCAGCCCGTTCGGGCAGACCGTGGTGCAGCGTCCGCAGTGCAGACATGCAGTCATCTTTTTGTCGGCGGTCTCGACGGGATCCTCCTTCAAAACGGTGATCGCGTTGGTCGTCTTGGTGATCGGGACCTCGGTCGAAGAGACCGCGATGCCCATC
>JAFOQN010000038.1 GCA_017393775.1 Clostridia bacterium | reverse complement strand
TGGTAGTCATTCCGAACATTCGCGCGCAGCAGCTCGGGACCAAGTACACGATCAAAGCGACAACGGACAGCGGTACGGCTGTGACGAAGGTCGCCGGACTGAGCTATGTACAGAACATCCTGAACAACGAGAACTACACGAGCAAGACGAACGCGCTGAACGGAATGGCATCGCTCTACTACTACTATCTCAAAGCATACGAATATGCAACGAACTGAGCGATATAAACCGCAGCATGAGGGACGGGATCCAACAATCCCGTCCCTTTTCTTTTGCAGATTAATCTGCACTGCTGTTGAAAACGTTTTTATTTTTTGCTATAATAATATAATAGACTGACGGGAGGACAAAAGGATGAAGGAGCAGCATACGCTTTTGAATGCGGCGTTAACGGAGCCGTTGGCAGCGCGGCTGCGACCCGAAACGATCGACGAGGTCGTCGGGCAAATGCATCTGTTGGGTCCGAACCGGATCCTTCGACGCATCATCGAGCAGGATGCGGTGTCCTCCATGATCTTTTGGGGACCGCCGGGCGTCGGCAAGACCACGCTTGCGCATGTGATCGCAAACCACACAAAAGCGAAATTCATCAACTTTTCTGCTGTCACAAGCGGCATCAAGGAAATCCGTACCGTGATGCAGCAGGCGGATGAAAACCGGATGTTCGGTGAAAAGACGATCGTGTTCGTTGACGAGATCCACCGTTTCAACAAGGCGCAGCAGGATGCGTTTCTTCCGTTTGTCGAAAAGGGCAGCATCATTCTGATCGGCGCGACCACGGAAAATCCTTCCTTTGAGGTCAACGGCGCGCTCCTTTCTCGCTGCAAGGTTTTCGTTCTGAAAGCGCTTTCAGAGGACGATCTCTTTGCGCTTTTACGGCGCGCGATCGAAAGCCCGAAGGGCTTCGGTGAACAGCGGATCGAAATCTCCGACGATGTGCTCCGCATGATCGCGGTGTTTGCAAACGGCGACGCGCGGACAGCGCTCAGTACGCTCGAAATGGCGGTTCTGAACGGCGAATATGACGACGGTGTGACGACGGTTTCGGTCGATACGGTCGAACAGTGCACCTCGAAAAAATCGCTGCTCTACGACAAGACGGGAGAGGAGCACTATAACCTGATCTCCGCGCTGCACAAATCGATGCGCAATTCCGATCCGGACGCGGCGGTGTACTGGCTTTCGCGCATGCTCGAAGCAGGCGAGGATCCCCTCTATATTGCGCGGCGCGTGACGCGCTTTGCAAGCGAGGACGTCGGCCTTGCCGATCCGCGCGCTTTGGAACTTGCGGTCGCGGCGTTTCAGGCGTGTCACCTCATCGGCATGCCGGAATGCTCCGTACACCTTACGCAGGCAGTCGTATACCTTTCGCTCGCGCCGAAGTCCAACGCGCTGTATATGGCGTATGAAACCGCCAAGCGCGACGCAATCACGCAGCTTGCGGAACCCGTACCGCTGCACATTCGCAATGCGCCGACGCGCCTGATGAAGGATCTCGGTTACGGCAAGGGCTATCAGTACGCGCATGACACGCAGGATAAGCTCACCGATATGCGTTGCCTGCCCGATTCGCTGCTCGGACATGTCTACTACGAACCGACGGAACAGGGGCTTGAGGCGCGATTTAAAGAGCGTTTGGAACAGATCAAGGCGTGGAAAGCCGCGCAGGAAAAGAAATAAGGAAAATCCCTTGCAAACCAGCAAGGGATTTTTTGTACAAAAAAGCGCCCTCCCTTTCGGGAAGGCGCTTTGCTGTTGCTTAGAACAGGTCTTCGATTTTGAACTGATCCGCTTCCGGAACTGCAGGATTGTAGGAGGTCTCCTCGCCGGTGATCGCATTGATCGTCTTGACCGCGACAGTCTTCTTCACGATATCAATGGTCAGAACTCTTACGAAGCCGAGGCCGTTCTCTTCGTCCGCAGCGTAGTTGTACATCATGACTGCAACCTTACGATCGCCGTATGTCTTTTCGATGTGCTTCGCGCCGTCCGCGTTGCCGCAGAGGATCATGGAGACGTTCTCATTGTCCTGTACGACCTTCTCTTCGATCAGCTTGCCGAACGCCGTGAGCTCGCCTGCCGCATCCATGTAATCGTTGACGACCAGGACCACATAGCAGTTCTTATTCGCTGCGATCGCATCGTTTACGAAGTTCAGCCACTTCTCCTGACGCTCCTTCTCCTCGTCGGTCTCCGCGAGCTTCTGGTAACCGATGCCGAGAACCATCAGCTTCTTAGCGGCGAACTTGCGGTACCAGACGGAACCGTCTTCAAAGGTCTCCGTCTTGCTGTTCAGTTCAGCAGCGAGGTACGCGTCGTAGCTCATCGCATCGCCGTCGACATCCTTCGCACCCGCGACGCTGAGGAACGGAACCTTGAGCTCGTTCAGGCTGTTCTTCGCCGAGGCCCATGCCGCTTCATTGTCGAATGCTTCGACAATGTTGCCGGTGCTTACCATTGCGATGGACTTGAGCGCAGCTGCCTTCTTCGCAGCAAACTCGCCGATTGCCTTGAACGCGTCGTCATATGCGCCTTCGCCCTTCAGCAGCAGATCGGATACCCACAGCAGCGTGAAGGATGTATCGGGCTGCGGCAGGATCTCGAAGGTGCCTTCCATGATCGTGATGTTATAGTTCGACGCTGCGAATGCGGATCTTGCAATGCCGATTTCGCCGCCGATGATGTTCGCAATCGCGCTTCTGCCGATCATTCTCATGATCGCCTTGGAGCTGATCGTGCCGTGGATCGTATAGAAGCCGACTTCTTCGCCTGCGTCACGGAAGAGCGTGATGGCGTCTGCCGGAATCGTTTCACCTTCCACAAGTCCTTCAACCGTGTAGGTAAACTCAGGATCCGCCGTGCCTTGAAGCTTCGACGCATCATGGATCGTGATCGTCAGATCCTTCGGCAGAACCGTCAGCGAGTAGCCGTCCTTCACAACGTCTTCATACGCCGGATGGGTTGCCTTGATCGAGAACGTCGTCGTACCGACTTCCGTGCGGCTCGGCGGAGTGGTGGTCCACGTTGCGCCGCCGTCGATGCTGTACCAGACGGTCGAACCGTCAACCGTCGCCTTTGCGGTCAGGGTATGTGCCTTGCCGTCGTAAACGACCGTGATGCTCTTGCCGTCAACATCCAGCACCTCGCCCGGATCTTCCGGATCGGGTTCCGGATCAACGTCGTTGCCGTCCTTCTTCTTCGTCTCGTCCGTGACCGAAGCGTTGCCGTTGACTGTCTCGTTCTCCGGATCAACTGCGGTTGCAGTGACTGTGTTCGTAACGCTGCCTGCCACAACATCGTCTGTCGTGACAACGTGGCTTGCCGTGAACTCTTCACTTGCGCCCGGTGCGAGGGACGCGATCGTCCAATTGTCGCCGGTAAGCTCATCGGTAACCATAACGTCGGTCAGCGTAACGTTGCCGTCGTTCTTCACCGTGATCTTGTAGGTGATCACTTCGTCGAGGACGTACTTGCCATCCGCCGGCGTGGAGGTGGTCTCCTTCACGATCGTCAGCTTCGCATTCGGTTCTTCCGTCGGTTCGGGATCTTCGCCCGGGACCACCGGTACATCGGGTTCGTCCGGATCGGGGCTCGTGCCCGTTGCCGTTGCAACGTTCAGAACCTTGCCC
>JAFOQN010000037.1 GCA_017393775.1 Clostridia bacterium | reverse complement strand
CGTCCCGATCATTGTATTGCGGATCGCTTCTTCCGGCGCTACGTCGTCGATCAACACATCGTAGCTTGTCAGCATCTCCTTTTTGCGTGCAACGCCCAAACCGCTCGTACTGTTGCCCTGCGGATCCAGATCGACCAGCAGAACACGTCTGTCGGTTTGCGCGATACACGCGCTCAGATTGATCGCTGTTGTCGTCTTGCCGACGCCGCCTTTTTGATTTGTAATAGAAATAATCTTGCCCATAATCGCTCCTTTGCTTGTCCATTATAACGTAACATATTGCAATTTGCAATACGGTTGCATGCATTCTCGGTGTTTCACGGGAAACATTTTGAATGCGTCTGATCGATTGTTTCATGTGAAACATTGCATTTCAGTTCAAATACCGTACAGACGCAATAAAAAAGAACCGCAAACGCGGTCCTTTTATGAATCGTATGTCTTATTCGGGCTTCTTTGCCTTCGATGCTGCGGGCTTTTTTGCTGCCGGTTTCTTTGCGGCAGGCTTCGCAGCGGGTTTATCTCCCGCGGGTTTAGCTGCGCGCGGCGCGCGCTTGCGAACGGGTTTTGCCGGTTCTTCCTCGGGTAATCCGATCAGATTCCGGTACAGCTCCATGTATTTGCGTGCGGAAGACGCCCAGGAGAAGTCCGTGCGCATGGCGCGCTTCATCAATCTCGACCACATATCACGATCGTCATACCAATATCCGACTGCATGTTCAAGAACATGCAGCATATCGTGCGCGTTATAGTCGTGGAAGCTGAAGCCGTTTCCGTCGTCCGTATACCAGTTGTACGGCAGTACGCTGTCGCGAAGTCCGCCGGTCTCGCGGACAAGCGGGATGGAACCATAGCGCATTGCGATCATCTGAGAAAGCCCGCACGGTTCGAACTGCGACGGCATCAGATAGATATCGCTTGCGGCATACACCCTGCGCGCAATCTGTTCGTCGTGACGGAGGCAGCAGACGAAGCGGCCGGGGAAGCGATACTGTGCATCCTGGAACGCGTTTTCAAAATACTGATCGCCCGTGCCGACGATCACCATCTGAACATCCATACGCATAATATCGTTCAATACGCAGGTGACAAGATCGAGTCCCTTCTGTGCGGTCAGTCTCGTAACCATCGCGATCAGCGGCACGTCGCGCTTCTGCAATCCCAGCTCTTCCTGCAGTGCAGCTTTATCCAGCTTCTTGCCGGATGGGTCCGCAGCATTAAAATGAACGGGAATATGCATATCCGTATTCGGATCGAATGATATTCCGTCTATTCCGTTCAGAATGCCGGAAAGGACGTTCTGTCTTGCGCGAAGCAGTCCGTCAAGGCGTTCGCCATAATAGCCGGTCCGGATCTCCTCTGCATAGGTCGGACTGACAGTCGTGATGCGGTTTGCGAACACAAGTCCCGCCTTCATAAACGACAGGAGACCGTAGAACTCGAGGTTGTTCGGCGAGAAATATCCTTCGTTGAGTCCCAGGACGCTGTTGATACGGTTCCAATCGAAGATGCCCTGGAACTTCAGATTATGGATCGTGAACACCGTATGGACATCACGATAGCCGTCAAGGTTGCGGTATTGATCGTTCAGAAGCACAGGTATGAGACCTGTCTGCCAGTCGTTGCAGTGGATCACATCCGGATAGTAATTCATATGCTTGAACGATTCCAGTACGGCACGGCAGAAAAACGCAAAGCGGAATCCCTCCTGCTCGTCGCCGGTATATATCTTTTCGCCGCCGAACATCGCAAGGTTGTCGACGAAGAAGAATGTGACGCCGTCCTGTTCGAGCTTATCGATGCCGCAGAACACGGAATAGCTTCCGAGCTGCAGATTGAAATGGCAGACGTGCTGCATTTTCAAGATATAATAATCGCCGATCGGCGCGTACTTCGGCAGGATGACCGCCGCCTCCGCGCCCTGATGCACGAGCTCCTTCGGGAGCGAGCCGACGACGTCGGCCAATCCGCCGGTCTTGATGAACGGGAAGCATTCGCTTGCCGCAAACAGAATTTTCATGATGATTCTCCTTTCGCAGTTCGATCAGACGGTCAGATTTTTACGGAAGACAAGCGGAATGCCCTCGTACCCCGTGAGCTGCCGTCCTGCATTGACGGTGACATTCTTATCAAGGATAACGTGATCGAGCACGGCGCCGGCCCCGACTGTCACGCCCTGCATGAGGATCGAGTTTTTCACAATCGCGCCGCGCTCCACGGTAACGCCGCGGAACACGATCGAATTTTCGACGGTGCCGTCGATCACGCAGCCATCCGCCATTACGGTGTTATGCACGTCTGCGGTATCGCCGTACTTCGATGCGATCTCGTCCTTGACCTTGGTGTAGATCGGGTGACGCATGTTGTAGAGGTCCTTTGCGGCGGCGGCGTTCAGAAGCTCCATGCTGTGCATGAAATAGGTGTTGACCGAATCGATGCGCGCCACATAGCCGTCGTAACGCCAGCCCATGATCTTGAGCTCTTTCACCTTCTGCAGCATGATATCGCGCACGAAGTCGACACACCCGCGCGAATAGGCTTCCTCGACGAGGTCTTCGAAGAGATCCTTGTCGAGGACCGTGATCTCGCAGGAGCGGAAGTTGGAGCTCGGATTGCGGGGGTTCCACTCAAGGCCGTTGACGGTCATGCCGTCGTCATCCAGAAGAAGCCGCAGATCGCGGTTCTGCTCTGCGGGGAAGAATCGCGGGTCCTCGTTGTACATGATGGTGATATCCGCGCCGGTCTCACGGTGCTGCCTTAAAATGGCGTCAAACGTCGTGTTGAATACGGTATGGCTTCCGCAGAGGATCAGATATTTCTGGCTGGAACGGCGCACATACTGCATGACGGAGTGGAATGCGTCGATATCGCCGCGGTACATGCCGGTATTGTCCTTGGTGGAGAACGGCGGAAGCAGGAAGAGACCGTCGCGCTTGCGGTTCAGATCCCATTCCTTGCCTGTGCCGAGATGGTCCATCATCGAATGGTAGTTTCTCTGGACAATCAGCCCCACGTTGCGGATGCCCGTGTTGACCAGGTTGGACAGCGGGAAGTCGATGCAGCGGTAGCGTCCGCCGAACGGCACCGCAGCGACCGCGCGGGAGAGCACGAGATCGCGCATATAGGGGTTTGCTTCACCCGTGAAGATCAGACCGAATGCTTCCTGATTCATGCTTCATTTCCTCCGTTCATAAACTGTCCGAGCGTTTCGGCGGTCACGACCGCGCCGCGCGGGATCACAGCGCCCGCGGGGATCGTCACGTCGTTGCCGATCAGCACGATGTCGCCGGTAAGTTTGTTATCGACCGTTTCGCCTTCCTTCGGCGGAACGCCGATGCTCGCATTCGCGCCGATGACCGCATTTTCGCCGATAATTGCCTTTCTCACAAAGCAGCCTTCGCCGACTTCCGCGTTCGGGAACACGACCGAATCGGTGACCTCTGCGCGTGCATCGACCTTTGCGCCGCAGAACAGGACCGTGTGCGTCACGGTTCCGCGCACCACGCAGCCCTCGGTGATGAGGCTGTTTTTGACTTCGGCGCTCGCGTCGGTATAATGCGGCGGCATGACCGGGTTGCGCGTGTAGATGCGCCACGCGGGATCGTTGAGGTCCAGCACAGGCGGTTCGCCCAAAAGGTCCATGTTCGCTTCCCAAAGGCTCTGGATCGTTCCGACGTCCTTCCAATAGCCCTCGAAGGGGTAGGCGACCATCTTTTCGCCCGCGTGCAGCATGTTCGGAATGATGTTTTTG
>JAFOQN010000036.1 GCA_017393775.1 Clostridia bacterium | reverse complement strand
CTCGTCGATCGGAAGAAGAACGCCGTTTTCCGTGCAGAGGATCAGCTCCACATTCGGGATGCGCTGCGCATATTCGGCGTATTTTTTGCGTGCGCGGACCTGAATGGAGTCGATGCTCTCGTACACGTCGCGTGCATTGCCGATATAGTCCCGGAAGCCCTTCTTATCCACGTTCTCCGCGGCGCTTTCTGTGTCCATATCGAGGACCAAATGCAGATCCGGGACGGGGATCCCGAAATGCTTGTGCTCGAGCTCGAGACAGAAATCGAGGATATCCGGCTTGTCGAGGTCGATGTCGCGGATGCTCTGGTAGACCGCGTTACTGAGCACATAGCGGTTGATGAGCAGCACGTCCGCATCGGAATAATCGAGGCTTTTGAACGCTTCGAAACGGTCCAGCGCGAACCACAGCGCCATGCTCTTGCCGTCCACGGTGTTTGCGGCGATTCCATCCTTTGCGGAAAGATAACGTCCGATCATTTCCCCGAAAAACGTATCGTACATGGGGAAAGAGATCTCTTTGACCCTCAGCCCGCGGCCTTTCAGCGTTTCGGACAGCTTTGCCATCTGTACGCTTTTGCCGGTGCCGTCGATACCCTCGAATGCAATGATCTTTGTCATACGTATCCCTCCCATATGTGCGCGCACATTTACCGATTTTCGATCCGTTTAAAACAATTATAGCATATCCGACAGCATCGGGCAAGATGATTCTGCCGGATCGAAGCGAAATGCAGCATTCCGTCATAAATCCGGTCGAATCCAATCGGAACGGGACGACGGAATACGCCGGATTCCCGACACAGAAAGCCGGACAAACACCGGTATGATCCGGTACAATTCCGGTATGCGAAAGAGGAACGGAACAACTGCAAACAGGTCGGAACCGTTGATCGGGACGGTCGTCATGATCGGCGGCTTTCTTTACGCGCTGCTTCTCTCCCGGATTCGCATCCACGGACTGCACGCCCCGTTATCGATGGGACTGCTGCTCGGCTGTCAGCTTGCCGGATTTGAACCGGCGGCGGTTGTCGGCGGGATCATCCTCGGCGCGTTTGCGGAATCGAAGCCATATTGGCAGGGCGTTTCCGCCGCACTGTTGTATTGGGGAATCACAAGACTTGTTGTGCTGTTTCGAAAGAAATGTACACCGACGGTCCGTTTTTTGATCTTTACGCTGTGCATGATCGCAACGCTCCCGATCTCTCTGATCTACGGAATGGACGAGGCTTTATACGGCATGATTTCGCTGTCCGTGTCGGTATTATCGGCCATGTGCTTTCGTCGTATCTGCCTCATGGTCAAAACGATCGATCGAGCGCGGCTGATCACCGATGCAGAGCAGATCGCAGCGGCGCTCGGAATGGGAGCCTTCATTCTTACCGTATCGGATGCCGTATTTCTCGAGTGGTCGCTTCCCGTTTCTCTGCTCGTTTTACTGACGATGATTGCCGTTTCGGTGCGCGGCATGGCCGGCGCGGCGGCGGGTACGCTGTGGTCGATCCTGCTGACGCTGTATACCGGTTCGGATCCGACCTTGATCGGGAGCGTTGCGCTTGGCGCGCTGGGTGCAGCGGCTTTGCGCGATAAGGGAAAACCGATGATCATCGGCACATTTATTCTGTCCGGGCTGCTGTTTCATTCGTTCGCAGTTCGTGAAGCATATGCGATGAGCATCCCGAATCTTTTGTGCAGCGCGCTGTTTTTTCTGCTGACGCCGAAAAGCTTTCTTTCCTCCGTCAGGCTTTTTGCCGATCCACGCATGTATATAGAACACAATGCGTCGGAATCCGTAAAGAGAACGGAGCATCGTACTTCGCAGGAGCTGGAGCGTATGGGAAAGCTGCTCGGCGGCTTTTCCGGCATGTTTCATCCTGTACCGGAGGATGACAATGCTGTCGGCAAATGGACGGTACAAGGCGCGTTGGCGATTTGCCGAAGCTGCGAGATACGTCGGCAGTGCTGGAGGGATCCGGATCTGATGCAGGAAGCGGTTGTTGCGCTCGCCGGAGAGGCAGGGAAGGGCAGCCGCGTTTCACCGATCGAACCGATCGACGAAAACTGCCGGCATTTCGGCGACCTATGCGCATCCGTCCTGCTTTCCTATCAGCAGGCGCAGAACCGCAATGCGGTCAGCAGGCAGGCGCGATTGCAGTCCGGGTTCGCCGAACGGCAGCTTTCGGGCGCCGGAGCGGCGCTGTGCACCTATGCGCGGGAAATGCGCGGACGATCCCGTGACACAGCGCTCAGAAAACAGCGCATCGGAGACCGACTCACAGAAGCCGGATATGATGTGGAGACACTGGACGTCTATGAAACGGACGGTTCCGAAATCATTTCCGTGCGGATTCGCAGACCGTTGAAAACCCGTCACGCCGCAGTCCAGCGGCAGATCGAGCAGGCATGTGGGTATCGCCTTCGCTGTATTCGCGCCGCACAGAACGAAGAACGCGTCTCGTTCCGGTTTGAGCAGGACGCCGAGCTGCATGCAACCGCACAGGTGTCAAAAACTGCCGCAGATGACATTGTCAGCGGGGACGCAACCGGCGAATGCCGTATTCCCGGCGGAAGGGTCTGCTTTGCGCTTTCGGACGGGATGGGAAGCGGCTCCCGCGCGCGAAGCGAAAGTGAAGCCGCCATTCGACTGCTTTTCCGACTGTATAACGCGGGCGTAGAGAAGGATCTGGTTTATGAAAACGTCAACCGCATGCTTCTTGCGCAGAATGAATCGGAAATGTATGCAACGCTCGATGCGCTGTCGATCGATCTGCATACGGGCGATGCCGAGCTTTTGAAGTACGGCGCGCCGCCGAGCTTTCTTTTGCGGGACGGGCAGATCAGCGCAATTTGCGGGGAGGCGCTGCCATGCGGGATTCTTGCGGAAGCAAAACCGAGCGTGATTCGGCTGAAACTTCAGCGAAACGACCGTATCGTTCTCTGTTCCGACGGTGTGCAGGATGTACTGCCGGAGGGCGTAGAGGAAGCGATCCGTTCGATGGACCGTTCCGGACAAAAGACCGGCGAAGCATTGATTAAAATCGCCGAGGAAAGAGGCGGATCGGACGATATGACGGTCATGGTGATTCTTGTCGCATGAAGATAACGATCGAACCGTTTTTGCTGGACAACACGCTGATGAACTGCTGCGTATATCTGCTTGCGGCGGCATGGATGGGCGTTCGGATCCGGATGCTTCCGACGGCCGCCGCTTCGCTGATCGGAGCGGTATATGCATTGGCTTCGCTGTTCTGGCTTCCGCTGCTTCGGGAGCCGTTTTTGAAAATTCCGAGCTTTCTAGTCGTTTCCCTGTTGCTATTTCGAAGGGCGGGCGCGTGGAGATCGCTTCCGTTTCTGCTGCTTTCGGCGGCGCTCACCGGCGGCACCGCAATGCTTCTGACGATTCAGCTCGGCGGAAGTGTATATTCGGACGGAACCATCATCGGGACAGTGCCGGTTCGCGCTGCGCTGCTTTCGGCGTTTGCGGCGCTTTGCCTGCCGCGCATGATTCGTAAGCTCACGGAGATCCGAAAAAGACATGCGCTGCATACGGAGATAGTCATCCGCCTTACTTGGCATACATACCATCTTGATGCATTGATCGACAGCGGGAACCTGTTGAAAGAGCCGATGACCGGACTTCCGGTGGTTTTGATCAATCGGCCGATCGACCGCCCGCTGCTGCCCGTCCCGTTTGAAAAACTCTCAGGAAGCGGCATTCTGTACGGAGAACGACCGCGCACCGTGATCCTGACCGGCTTCGGCAATGTAAAAGTCGACTGTATCTGCGTACAGGCGCCGACGCCGATCGGGAAAGCACAGGCAGTTTTGCCGGAAAGCCTTTTACCGTATGATTGGAGGACAAGAGATGATAGCATGGCTGTATCGCATCTGGGCTCGCCTGCTCGTGCGGCTGCGCATTGGCAGGCGCGATATCTTATGGTACGTTCACGCAAGCGAGGGCCTTCCGCCGCCGCTGGATCCGGAGGAGGAAGCGCGGTGCATCGCGCTTGCACAGACCGATAAGGCGGCGAAGGATAAGCTGATCGTGCATAACCTGCGGTTGGTCGTATATCTGGCAAGAAAATTCGAAAACACCGGCGTGCAGACGGAGGATCTGATCAGCATCGGAACGATCGGCTTGATCAAAGCTGTGGAGACGTTCAAGGCTGAGAAGAAGATCAAGCTTGCGACCTACGCATCCCGCTGCATCGAAAACGAGATCCTTATGCATCTGAGACGCACGACGAAGCTGAAGCTGGAGGTCAGCTTTGACGAGCCGCTGAACGTCGATTGGGACGGGAACGAGCTTCTGCTTTCAGATGTACTCGGCACGGATCCGGATGTTGTCAGCCGCGATATGGAGGATGAAGTTGAGCGCGAGCTTCTTGAAAAAGCGCTTGCAAAGCTCACGGACCGTGAGCGGGACATTATCGATATGCGTTTTGGACTGAAAAGCGGCGAGGCGCGTACGCAGAAGCAGGTCGCGGATGCAATGGGTATTTCCCAAAGCTACATCAGCCGTCTCGAAAAGCGGATCATGAAGCGGTTGAAGCGCGAGATCGTGCGGATGCAGTCATAAACGGACATACTTTTCAAGCTGATGCAGCGCGCTTTTTTCGAGCCGCGATACCTGTGCCTGCGAGATACCGATCTCCTTTGACACCTCCACCTGTGTTTTACAGGCAAAATATCGAAGGTTCAGGATCTTCCGGTCGCGTTCACCGAGGTGCGAAAGCCCCTCTTTGAGCGCAATCGAATCGATCCTTTTGGACTCGCTGTCCTTCGGGTCACAAATCTGGTCCAGCACGCACAGTGTATCGTCGTCGGCATTGAACACCGGATCATAGAGCGAGACCGGATCGGAGATCGCATCGAGCGCAAATACAACGTCCGATTCCGCAATGCCGAGGTCCTTTGCAATCTCGCCGACGGTCGGCTCGCGTGAAAGCGCATCGGTCAGCCGCAGCTTCGCCTGCATGGCGCGGTATGCGGTATCGCGCATGGAACGCGGCACGCGAACTGCGCTGTAATCGCGCAGATGCCTTCGGATCTCACCGGCGATCATCGGTACCGCATATGTGGAAAAGCGCACGTTTTGCTTCAGATCAAAGCCGTCTACGGACTTTATGAGACCGATGCAGCCGACTTGAAACAGATCGTCTGCAATTTCGCCGCGACCGGCAAACCGCTGGACAACGGAGAGAACAAGTCTCAGATTTGAATAGATAAAGCGTTCCCGCGCATCTGCGTCACCGGCTTTGGCACGCTCCAAAAGCGCGTGCATCTCGTCCGGCTTGAGCCGCGGAAGACTGGATGTATCTATGCTTGTGATCTCAACTTTCTGCAAAATGATTCACCTCCGAATGATAGTTTGTCCGTTCCGAAACGGAGTCAAACCGTGTGAACACATTTGACAGACTTTTCCAATCGTGATACGATACAGCAAAGTAGGTTCGGAGGAAGGCCTGTGAAGCGTTTTCAACTGATTTTGCTGTGGATTGTCGGACTGCTGTTTTTGACCGGATGTAAGGTGCAAAAGGAACAGCAGCCTATGAAGAGCGCTGCTCCGTATATCGAAACGGAAGAAATCGTTGTGCGCGCATCGGAAAATCCATCGGCGGTCATGGCAGTCGCAACCGTTCCGCCGACGCCGGAGCAAACGCGGACGCCGACCGAAGCACCGACGCCGGAACCGACGCCGCTTTTACAGAAATACGCAGCGCCGGATGGCGTCTATACGATTGCGTGGATAAGCGACCCACAGCATTATTCCAGACTGTTCCCGGAGACCTATTATGCGATGACGTCTTTTTTGCGCGACCATCAAGATGCGCTGCACCTTGCGTACATCATCAATACGGGAGATCTTGTGGATACGGTCGATTCCGCATCGGAATGGGATGTGGCGGATCAGGCGCAGAGCATGATCGATGAGATTCCGAACGGCGTACTCGCCGGCAATCATGACATGGGGGCGCCGGTCGGCTACGAAACATTCTGCGCGCGATTCGGAGAAAAACGGTATCGGGACAAGCCGTGGTACGGCGGAAGCTTTGAAAACAATCGCGGACACTATGACCTGATCACGATCGGAGAAACGCAGTATCTGTTTGTCTACATGGGATTTGAACCGTCCGGAAAGGCAATCAAATGGGCGGGGGGTGTGTTTAGGGAGTATCCCGATCGCATCGGTGTCCTTTGCCTGCATGACTACTACACAAAGCAATTGACGCTGTCCGATGACGGAAAAAAGTGGTACAGCCGCGTGGTTCAAAAAACGCCGAATCTGTATATGGTCTTATGCGGGCACAAGTACGGCGCATACTGCTTCCCGGAATCGTTTGACGACGACGGGGACGGCAAAGACGACCGCACGGTTTACCAGTTGCTGTTCAACTATCAGGCGTCGCTGCGTGACGGAGGCGGGGGATACCTTCGGCTGATACAAATCAATGAAGCGGCGGGGACAATGCATCATCTGACGTATTCGCCGTTCCTGAACGACTTCAACCGGTTTGACGATCCGAACAACCGCGAAGAGTATTATCCGTTCGATGAAAACAACGAAGAGTTCACGCTGCCGCTGCCGTGGAAGATCGAACATTGAATCCATAGAAAAAGAAGCGCACAAATAGCGCTTCTTTTTTTGTATTTCAAAAAGATATTGAATCAAACCGCAGCTGCCGTAGCAGCCGACAGAAGCCCTGCGGTTCAGTTGTGCCGATCAAAATAAGCTGCAAAGCAGTGCTGCCAACTTCCGATAAAATAGGTACGAACGAAGATGAGAGGCACGTTCGATCCGGCGATACAATTTCTTCATTTCCAAGTTACTCATCACAAAATCTCCTTTCTTGTATCTGACTAAGAGTATAAAGGAGAAATATGTCAGAATTGTCAGAAATTTATGAAAGAAACGCCAAAAATACACGATAAAAGTATGAATAAGACTTGAATAAAGTGTGAACAAGATGTAAAGTAAAATGGGATAATTTATGTATAACAGTATTTATAACGTTAATCAGAAACACTATGATCGTAATATTGAGCATTCGAATCAAATAGATGAGAACACAAACGGAAGGATCAATTCATGTCAAATAAAAAAGGGAGGCCGAATGCCTCCCGGATAGGATGAGAGATTGTTGTTATTTCAAAAGAGTAAGGATCGCCTTGCATTCGGACAGTGTAAGATAGTTCGTGATATTCTCCGCGGATCGGTTTCCCTGTCGGATCTGCACGGAGCTCGTGCCGTCAGAGTAGACGATCTCATCTCCGGCTGAAGAGACATAATACGTTTCACCGTTTTCCGTTTGCTGCCGGTAGGATGAAGACAATGATTTTACCAATGCGTCTTTGTCATTCGGACGTATGAGAATATCAAGGTTGCAGGCTTCGGTACGGTATTGCGCACTCCATTCGGCTTCCAGAAGCTTGACGCTGTCCTGCGGCGATTCCGGCGCGGCAATCAGAGCAATCGCATCGTCCATCGAAAGAACGGTTTCTATGTGGAGCAAACTGTCTTCACTGCCGATTACATATCGGAAACTGCCGGTATAGCACTCATAATATGTGAAAAAAGCGTTTCCGTCAGTGTCCTTGTTTTTACTCTCGCACAGCGCATAGACAATACCGTCAACGCTGCGTGATTCTTTCACGCTCTTGGACATGCCGGTTTCCTTGGTGTTCCGCCTGACAGACAGAGTGAACATCTCGCCGCTTGCCTCGTAGCTTGCAGCGTATGCCAAAGAACTGTAGGTGAGAGGGTAGCGATCGCCGAGCGTCCAGACAGCGGACTTTTCAAGGACTCGTTCGGATGCTTTACCGCCTTTGCCGCCGCATGCTGCAGCAAGGCATATCAATAACAGGAGCGATGCCGCCCGAATCAGCTTATGTTTCATATGGTTCCTTCTTTCCGGATCATGATATTTTATCATATCATAACAGACGGCAAATGTCACGAAAAAAACATATGTCTCGTCCGATGAAAGATATATGGAAAAAAACAAAAAATAGACTTGACAGAAACAAATTGTTTGCTATAATAGAAAAGGTCCGCCAAAGTAGCTCAGTCGGTAGAGCGACGCACTCGTAATGCGTAGGTCAGGGGTCCGAATCCCCTCTTTGGCTCCAATGTCGAGGCGTAGCGCAGTTTGGTAGCGCGTTTGGTTCGGGACCAAAAGGCCGCTGGTTCAAATCCAGTCGCCTCGACCACATCGCCGCGGGCTTTGGATAGCTCGCGGCGATTTTTATTTCATGAACAAATCATCGCATTACTTCGACGCTTTTCCTTGCCGCAAAATGTCGTGCGCGGTTTTTTCTGTCCAATCTGCTTCGCATTGTTACAGAGGTGCCGTTACGCACTTCCCGCGCATGCCATGTTCGGTTGTAGACGCGCGCACGAAGAAAACGGTTGCTGCCAATCCTTTGCGGATCCGCGACTGCGGCGGAAATGATAACGACCTTGCTTTTTCAGCTGTATTATGGTATCATTATCAATGAGGTGATTGCATGGAAATAAAAGAATATAAAGCATTTGATAAAGGTGAGATCGCTGATTTGTATACGGCTGTCGGCTGGACGGCATATACGGACGATCTTGCTGCGCTCGAACGCGGTTTTACACAGTCTCTGCTCGTCCTTGCGGCGTATGAAGAAGATGCGCTAACGGGAATCATCCGCTGCGTGGGCGACGGAGAAACGATCGTGTTCATTCAGGATATTCTCGTATTTCCTGCATATCAGCGCAGAGGCGTCGGTACGGCGCTTGTACGGGAGATTCTCGACCGGTTCAAACATGTACGGCAGATCGAGCTTGCGACGGACGATACACCGGAAACGAAAGCGTTTTATAAAGCCATGGGATTTCGTCCGCTCTCGGAATTCGGCTGCTGCGGGTTCATGCGGATCTGAAGGAGAAAGGAACTGGTACGGTTTGCAGAAGAACACGAGCTCGACCGTGTAAACGAGCTTCGAAAACAGGTTAACGATCTGCACGTCAAAGGAGAGCCGAAGATCTTCAAGCCCGGCTTTTCAAAGGAGCTTGCCGAACATATCTATACCGTTTGGAACGATCCGGATCAAAGAATCGTCGTCAATGCGCGGGATGGCGTGATATGCGGATTTGCGATACTGCATCATATCCATCGACCGGAAAACCCTTTTATGAACGCGCGTGACTTTCTGGACATCGACGAGTTTTGCGTAGACGAAGCATATCGCAGAACAGGCACAGCAACGGAGATGATCGCGTTTATCCGTGCGTTTGCAAAGTCACATGGCTTCGATCGGATCGAACTCAATATGTGGGAGTTCAATCAAGATGCACTCGCTTTTTATGAAGCAGTGGGATTTAAAACGTATCGAAGATACATGGAAATGAAGTTATAAAAAAAGCGGCGGTTTCGATCGGAAACCGCCGCTTTTATCAAAGAGCAGGTTCTTCTTCCTGGTAATCGATCAGATACACAATATCCGCCATTTCCCGTCCGCCGTTGCAGGGCTTGCTGAAAATGCCGCCGTTCCAGTAGAGCGATGCGGATTCGCCGCCGTCCAGATTGAACGCCATTTTGCATCCGAGCATTTCCATCAGCTTGGAAAGCTCCTTCATTTCAAGTCCTTCGGAATGCTTCTGACGTCCGTCAACCGTGACGAAGCAGTAATGCCCGGGCTCATAATAGCCGATGGCGCAGCGCGGATTGAGCGGCTTGACATTTGAATGCGGGAACGAAGTCTTTGCCTGCCCGTTTTCGCCGAGCAGGGAGGGGCCGAACTCCCATGCCTGCCAGACCTCCTTTAAAGGACCGTTCGCTTTATACGCTTCGACGGTCATCGTTTCCATGGTCCCGTCCACATACAGGAAGCAGACCTCCCAGTTATCATACGTCCTTGTGTCGTAAATCTCGCCGTTGCGGATCACAAGCTGGTGGTTGTGTGCATTGAACATATCGCCGGAGATCGCGGCAAGTGCATTGGCCCGTTCGGCAATTTTCAATACCGTATCGCGGGACTTAGAATTGAAATCCTTTGCCGCAGCCGTACGCAGGCAGCGGATGTCACGCAGATAGATGTCGACGACGTAGTAGGTCAGCTTGTGATGAAACAGCTCGTTGTCCGAAACGGTTGACACAGTAAAGTGCAGATTCTCACCGACGTATTCCGTATCGGTCACGGTTTGTTCCTCGCGCGGGACGAATCCGCCGACGCTCCAATCGATCAAGCCCTCCGGCTCCGACGTCGGCGAAGGGGTGGGGGTCGGCGTCGGTTCCGGCGTCGGCGTCGGTTCCGGCGTCGGTGTCGGCGGTTCCGGCGTAGCGGTCGGTTCCGGCGTCACGACCGTCAGCTCTTCCTCAACAACCGGTTCCGGTTCGATGGTTACGATCGGTTCCGGCGTTGATTCGACCGTTTGCGGTCCGCTGCACGCATCGAAGAGCAGAACAGACAGCAGGACTATGATGAAAAGTGTACGCTTCATTTGGAGAGGCCCGCCTTTCCGCAATAGAACCGGGATGTGGGGTATGGTTCATATGCAACATAAACGATGTCGGCAACTACGCGCCCGCCGCCGCTCGGATGGTTGAGAGTCGAATCCTTCCAGTAAAAATGCGCGGAAGCGCCGCCGTCCAGATTATAAGCCTGCTTGCAGCCGAGCGATTGCATGAGCTTTGCAAGCTCCGGAAGCGTCGCTCCGCGGGAGGCTTTCTGTCTGCCGTCTACAACCACAAGACAGTAATGCCCGGGTTCGATATAACCGATGCAGCTGCGCGGATTCGTTACGGTGATACCGACGTCCGGGAAGGATTTGATCGGATTTCCTTTTTTATCAAATAAGGCGGGACCGAACTGCCAACCCTGCCAGGGATCCATTTCCATGATCTTGTTGATGCTGGCTTCATTGCTGCTCATAGTTACCATTTCACCGTTTTTGAGCAGCAGGCAAATATCGTTTTCACTGATTTTCCTTTGGAACAATTCGCCGTTTCGAACGATGAGTGCAGGACAGTAGTCACCGGAGATCGCAACCAACGCGTTCTCTCTTTTAGCAATGGAACTGAACTCTCCGTGACCTGCTCTTTTAAAACTCCCGCTGTTGCAGCCGGTCCGGAGCAGCGTCACGTCGGAGACATGAACATCGGCAACGTAATAGATCAGCTTTTTGTTGAACAGTTCCGAATCCTCTTTTACCGTTAAGGTAACGGACACGTCGGGACTGCGGTATGTATCGTTTAGAAAGAGCACGCCGTCCGACCAAAAGGGCTCTTCCGTGTCCCCGGGATTATTCCCGTCATCCGCTTCAACTGCAATAAGCGGTTCAACCGTCGGCGCAGGGGAAGGCATTGCAGGTTGAGCCGTACGCAGCGGGCGGTCGGTTTCGACCGGCATTGCAGTGGAAGAAATTGCCGTGACTTGCGCAGCGGTACGGCTTCTCAAAGACAATGCGTATCCGGTCACGATCGCCAATGCGATAAAGACCAGGATCAGCAGCATGGCTGGTATAAAGGTTTTCAGAGATACTTTTCTTTTCATAAACAAATGATATGCGGACACGCTGCAGCGGATACCGATTCACAACGCAGAAAATCCGGCAGAATACCGAGTGCTTCCAGCAAAACTTTAACGCCGATCAGGACCAGAATGACGCCGCCGAGAATCGTGGCAAGGCGATGGTATTTCAAGCCGAATCGATTCCCGATCATGACGCCGATCAGCGAAAGAATGAAGGTCGTTGCGCCGATCACCGCGATGACGGTAAAGATGCCGGTGCCGTTTCCGAACCAGACGATGCCCTCCTGCATGGAAAAGGAAACGCCGACCGCGAACGCATCGATGCTCGTTGCGATCGCAAGAACAAACAGACGACCGACCGTGCCGACGTCCGAAGGTGCATCATCCTTGTCACGAATGCCTTCGATCAGCATTTTGACGCCGAGAACAAGCAGAAGCGCAGCGGCGATCCACGGACCGATCGTCACGGCGGAAGCAAAGGTCGAGCCGAGCGCAAAGCCGAGAAGCGGCATCAACGCCTGGAATCCGCCGAAAAACAACGCGATAAGCGCCGCACGCCTGAGGTCCAGTTTTTTCATGGAAACGCCTTGACACATGGACACGGCAAACGCATCCATTGACAGCCCGACGCCGATCAGCAGAATATCCGTAAAGCTCATAAAGGCCTCCCAAACGATCTTTTTCAGTATAACAAAGAATCAAAGGAATCGCAATGTTTCTGCGATTATTTCATTCTTCCTTTACATTTATAACGTATTTTCAACGCTTTACATCGATTCGAAACTAAGGTATACTGGAACGGCGGAGGAACAGAACATGAAACGCATATTGGGCAGCATTCGCAGGGCGGATGAAAAGTTTCGAATGATCGAAGACGGGGACAAGATCTGCATCGGTGTATCCGGCGGAAAGGATTCCCTGCTTTTGATGCAGGCAATGAAGCTGTATCAGCGATTTTCCCGTACAGAATTCGATGTTATCGCGGTGATGCTGGATCTCGGCTTGAAGTATCAGAATACCGCGCCGATCCGGGAATATGCAGAAAGGATCGGTATCCCGTTTGAAGTGATCCCGACCGAGATCGGCAAGGTCGTCTTTGAATACCGCGCGGAACGTTCTCCCTGTGCACTGTGTGCAAAGCTGAGACGCGGCGCGCTGAACAACGCCGCAAAACAGCGAGGCTGCAACAAGGTCGCGCTCGGGCACAATCGCGAGGATGTGCTTGAAACATTTTTGATGTCGATGCTGTATGAGGGAAGGATGAACACCTTCGCGCCGATCACATATCTTTCAAGAAGCGACGTCACCGTGATCCGCCCGATGATTTATGTCCCTGAAAAGTACTGTCTGTCTGTTGCAAAGCAGATGGAGCTTCCGGTACTGCCTCCCAACTGCGACATTGCGGGCAATACCAAGCGCGAAGAGGCAAAGGAGCTGATCAAATATCTTTGCACGATCGTACCGGACGCGGACATCAAGATGATGCATGCGATCACCAATACGGAAAAATACGGCTTGTGGGACCGTATGCGGCTGAAGCAGTCGAGAGGAGAAACCGTGTCGGAAAGCGACGGGGAAGACTGATCAGAAAAGATCCGGAAGAAGCGCAGGCAGATTCGATAAAAGCGTTTCCCGCAGGCGGTCGCGGCTGCTTTCATCGATGCGGTAAACGTCGGCGCGCGGATGTGAGCGCACGGCGTCAAGGAACGGCGTATGCTTATCCCGCACGGCGGCGATCACGAACGGCGCATCGTCGAGCGTACGGAGGATCGCTTCGGTGAAGCGCAGTGCGTTGCTCTCCAGAAATCCAAGCTCATCGAACACGATCACACCGTTTTGCGGAAGCCGCATCGTATCGGCAAAGCGATCAAACGCTTCCGGAAAAGCAATGCTCTGTCCTTCACGGCAAAGACCGATGCAGTTTTCCGCGCTGAACTGTTTCGGCGCACGGTACGCATGAATATAGACGGGGCAGAATCCGTCCGGTCCGGGAACTTCCTTCTTTGTCAGAAAGCCGTCGACCGGGACGGGGATTGCTTCGATCAGCGCACGGATCAATGTGGATTTACCGACGCCGTTGCGTCCGACGATCAGAATATGACGCATAAAAACCTCTCCTGTAAAACGATGAAAAGCTGTCGGTCACGGCAGCTTTTTTACGGATCCCGGATCCATTCGATGACAACGGTTTGCGGAATCTCGTCCGGATCGGAGTGAATACGCACCGTAAACTGTCCCATGTGCTTGGAATACGGCTCACCGCTTTTTACGACATCTTTACAGCGCTTCACGATTGTGTCGCTGTCCGACACGTTGCGGCGGAGGACCGGCATGATCAGATCAAGCAGGTCCCGCAAAGCTTCGACTGTGTTTCTGTTCTGCTCTTTTACGGTATCCGCAATCGTTCCTTTGTCATCCGGATCCGCGCAGAGCGGCGTTTCAAAGGAAAGGCGCTGCAATCCCGTATCGTCGGACTGCATGCGCATTTCGATCAAAATATTATTTTGCGATACAAGATCATAGTGATCCTGCTGATAGCTCAACCGGAAGGATGAAACCTCGATCGCATCGAGAATTTTCTTGCCGCGAATTGAACGGTCGTCTGTCGGAACGGGCGAGGAAACGGCTTCCGCTTCGGGAATGTCTGCAATGCGCGCCTTTCCGCCGTAGAAGATCGCAAGTCCCAAAAACAACGCGATTACAAGACCGATACAGCCGTATTCGATGATCTTGATGCGCTCGACCCGCGGGATGCGGGGCTTCTTTTTCCGTTTATCAGTCGACATCGTGAATGACCGCCGCAGGCTTTTCATCTAACACATGCGGGTTGCGGAAGTACGTTTTGAAGAGCTTAAAGGACGAAGCGAGATAAAACCCGTCGCAAATACGCTCGTCGCAGACGATGTTGTAGTCGATATACTTACGTTGGACCGGCGTCCCGTCCGGCTTCAGCTCGGTTTGCTTATACTTTGCGCCGAATGAAAGAAAGACCGGAATGTTGCCGAAATCATAGAGATGGTGGAAAACCGGTGGAATACCCAAAGATCCCATCGACGTAATAAACATCGAGCCGTGAAACGGGCTGACTTCGATCAGACTTTTCGGCATCAATCCGAAATAGTCAAGTACCTTCAGAAGCCAGACGGCGTTTTTCAGCAACAGGCCGGGGATATAGTTGAAGATTTTCGCCGTATTGTCGAAATTGCTGTCCGGATTCGCTTCGCGGTTTTCGTCGATCAGCTTTTGCAGCTTATGGTATACGTCGTCGGCGGTGTCGGTCGGTGAAAAATGGACCTTCACAATGGTTTCTTCCGCATCCAGCGTCATATCGCGCTTGATGGTAAGGCAAACAACAAGGTCGTTATCGTGCGAATAGATGCGCTGACCGGAGATGAAGCGGTTCGCCGCCGGACGCTGGGAGATGACCCGCACATAAGCGGCAAGCAGCAGATGCATCATGCCGAAGCCCTTGAGTCCTTGATTTCTCTTTTTGCGGATATAGTTTTCCGCTTCGGTGATTTCGATCGATTCATGAAAATACACGCTCGCGCCGGAACGGTTGGGCATGATATACGGCGAGACTTTGGACATCGGCTGCAGCGAGCGCAGACGATAACCGTCCGGACGGTCGCCGAGGCGGCGTTTTCTCTTCGGGGTTTCTATAGGAGCGGCGGTCTGCGGCGTGCTCTGCCGGACCTGATCGTCATTGTCTTCCATGGATTGTATCCTCCGTTTGATTCGCACCTATTCTACCAAATGCGCGTCACGTTGGCAAGAGAAAAATGCGGTTGCAAAACGCTTTTTCGAACGATATAATAGGATTTGATGAAAAGAAAAAATGCTGACAATCCGGAAATACTGGCGCCCGTCGGAACGGAAGGATCGCTGGAGGCTGCGGTATACGCAGGCGCAGATGCGGTCTATTTCGGCGCCGGCGCATGCAACGCGCGCAGAAATGCGGGACAGTTCACCGGCGAACGTCTTACGGAAGCCGTTCGCTTCTGTCATGCGCATGGCGTGAACGTGCATGTCACGGTCAATACGCTTGTGCGGGATGAAGAAAGAGCGGACGTTGCGGATACGCTCACGGAGATCGCAGAATCCGGTGCGGACGCGATCATTGTGCAGGATCTGACTGTGATGCGTCTTGCAAAGCAGATCTGCCCCGATCTGCAGCTGCATGGATCGACGCAGATGGCGGTTCACAATGCCTCTGGCGTCAAGATGCTGGAGGATCTCGGCTTTTCCCGCGTTGTGCTTGCCCGCGAGCTTTCAATCGATGAGATCCGAAAGATTCGTGAACAGACGCATGCCGAACTGGAATGCTTTGTGCACGGCGCGCTCTGCATGAGCGCATCGGGGATTTGCTATCTGTCTGCCATGCTCGGTGAGCGAAGCGGCAACCGCGGTATGTGCGCACAGCCGTGCAGACTTCCGTTCGTGTGCAACGGCGCGGAATATGCGCTTTCACTGAAGGATATGTCGCATATTGCGCATTACGGAACCTATCGAGACATCGGTATTTCCTCTTTGAAGATCGAGGGACGGCTGAAATCGCCGGACTATGTTGCCGCCGCCGTCGATGCCGTGCGCCGCGTGCGGGACGGAGAGCCGTATTCCGAACAGCTGCTGCGCGACGTCTTTTCACGCGGAGGCTTTACCGAGGGATATTATACAGGCAAACGCAATCATACCATGTTCGGCATGCGAACGCAGGAGGATGCAAAGCGGGCGCAGAACGTCCTTTCCGATATTCGAAACATTTACAGAGGACCGAGAAACGACGTTCCGGTCTCGATGCATATTGAGATTAAAGAGGGGATCCCCGCAACGCTCACGGTCGATGACGGAACACACAGCCTGACTGTGACGGGCGATATCCCGGAGATCGCGATCCGCTCACCGCTGACCGATGAATCGGTTCAGAAGAGCTTGCGCAAAACGGGCGGGACGCCCTTTGCGGTTGAAGCGTTTCAAAGCGAGATCGGCGAAGGTCTGATGCTTCCGGCGTCTGCGCTGAACGCGATGAGACGCAGCGCGCTTGAAGCATTATACGAAGCGCGTGCGTCGATTCCGAAGCGAACGGTTCGAAAGTCCGATCTTACGATTGCGGGAGAGCTGAGAAATACCGAGACGCAGCTTTTTGTTCGATTCGCTTCCATAGAGCAGTATACGGACAATACTTCGATCGATTATTACAGCCTTCCGGTCGACGTGCTTTCGACGTATCCGGAACGCATTACCGAACACACGGTCGGCGAGATCCCGATTTTGATCTATCCCGACGAAGAACAGCGGATGACGGATTTGCTGTTCGCATTGAAGGAACGCGGCTTACGGTATGTGCTTGCGGAAAACATCGGCGCCGTTCGCATGGCGAAAGAAGCGGGACTGATCCCGATCGGCGGATACGGACTTAACGTGACCAACAGCGACGCGATCGAAGCCTATCAAGACATGGGCGTTGCGGCACAGATCGTTTCGTTCGAGCTTTCCGTGCCGAAGATCCGCGATCTGAAGAGCATGCTGCCGCTCGGAATGATCGTTGCGGGGAGGCTGCCTTTGATGCAGCTCCGTTCCTGCCCTGCGCGGAGCAACAAGGGTTGCGTGCAGTGTGAAGGACGGCCGGTCGTGACCGATCGGAAAGGAGCAACATTCCCGCGTGTCTGCCGCGAGCGCCGGTATTCCACGCTTTTGAACAGCGTACCGCTGTATCTGTGCGACAAACCGCTGCCGCCGCTGGATTTCTATGTGATTTATCTCACAATTGAATCAAAGGAGGAAGCGGCCTCTCTGATTCGTTTGGCAGCTGCCGGCGATCCGCCGAAAACACCGCATACCACCGGACTTGCGTTCCGCAAGCTTCTTTAAACCGAAATTAAATACGCCGTTCGACGGAGATCGTCGGGCGGCGTTTTCATATTCGCGTCCACCCATGCATACAGATAAAAACGGGAGGGACGAGCATGGAACACTGGAAAAAGCAATGGACGCCTTTGATGCCGAAGAACGTTACGGAAGTGCTGGAACGGCTGGACGACGATGCGCCGCTTTTGGAAATCCGGCTGCGGCGTGACGCGCCTTTGGAGCTGGTGTTTGACGGCGCGGACAGAATCGTTTACGGCAACAACGGCACGCCGATGATCACCGCAGAGGAGCTCAGACAGTTCACGGCAAGGCTGACGTCATATTCGGCGTACGCATGGGAGCATGAACGCAGAGACGGCTTTATCACGGTCGGCGGCTGTCGGGTCGGTCTGTCCGGCAGAATGGTTCGGACGGACGACAATGTGCTCGGTTTTTCCTCGGTGTCCGGCGTTTGCGTTCGCATTGTCCGGGAGATCAAAGACTGCGCAAAGCCGCTGCTCCCGAATCTCGTTGACCGAAATACATTTCTTTCCACGATTCTAATCTCGCCGCCGGGATGCGGAAAAACGACGCTTTTGCGCGATCTTATACGTATCAACTCAGACGGGTTATACGGTGTACGTCCTTCGCGTGTCGGTGTTGCGGATGAACGGTTTGAGCTGTCCGGTGATGCTTCCGGATCGATCGCGTTCGATCTCGGTATGCGGACCGACGTGATTTCCGGGATTTCCAAAGCGGACGCCATGGTCCGCATCGTTTCCACGCTGTCTCCCGATCTTTTGGCGATGGATGAGCTGAACGAGGCGCGGGACGCCGCAGCGCTTTTAGACGCAAGGGGAAAGGGCGTCACGGTTCTTGCCACAGCGCACGGTGCATCGGTTGAAGAGCTGCGTCTCCGCCCGGCGATCCGCATGCTGCTGAGAGAACGTGTCTTTGAGCGGATCGTGATTCTGCGGGGCGTCGGGCAATGCGCCGCCGTATGCAGCGGCGACGGGAAAAGCATCGCCCAAGAAACGTTGTGAAAACGGTCGGGATCGCAATGCTGTTCGGGCTGTGCTGTATGATCGGGATGCGGCTCGGCATGAAAAAAACGGCGCGGCTGAAGACGCTGCGATCACTGCGAAACGATCTGGTGCGGTTTTCGGAGCGGATCATAACATGCAGCAGTACGCTTGCGGAGATCGCTGCAGAGGGAGACGGAACCCTTTCCGATATGTTTCGCATCTATCTCGAAATGCTCAGCGCTGGAAGAAAGGAAGCGGACGCAGCGGAAAGTGCGGCGGAAATCCTCAACGGATATGGAAATGTGCAGAATGAGATGCAGTCTTTTTTGAACGGATTGTCTTCATCGGCGCGCAGCAATCTCATCAAACGCACGGAAGCGCTGATGCCGATTCTTGAACGGGCGGTAGCTGAAGCCGAAACGGAAGCGAAGCAGGCGCGCGTGCTGAGAATCTCCGGCGTGCTGACCGGCGCCGGACTTGCCATTCTGCTGCTGTAGGAGATATATGGATATCAATCTGCTTTTTAAGATCGCCGGCATCGGCATTCTCGTTGCCGTTATTGTGCAATTGCTCCGTCAGAACGGCAGAGAAGAGCTCGCGACCGTTGCCGCGATCGCCGGGCTGGTGCTTGCCACAATGCTGGTGCTGTCCATGATCGCGTCACTTTTGGAAACAGTGCGGCAGACGTTCTCACTGTACTGATATGGAACGTCTTGTTTTGATCGCGCTGATCGGTTCCGTCACGGCGATCCAGATGCGATCGGTACGCCATGAATATGCAATTCTGATTGGAGGGGCGACGACACTGCTGCTGCTCTCAGAAGGTCTGATCCGCTTTACCGGCATCTCAGGCGCGCTGTCTTCGATTTGCACGGAATACGGCGTGTCCTCCGATCTGCTCGGAACGGTTCTGAAGATCATCGGCATTGCATATCTCACAGATTTTGGCGTGAATATTTCAAGGGACGCCGGACAGCAGGCGATCGCCGGCGCTTTAGAGACCGGCGGAAGGATCCTGATCCTTTCCTGTACGCTGCCGACACTTGTTACGCTTCTGGAAACCGGAGCAGCGCTGATCCGGGAGGCGGCTTCATGAAACGGACGGTCATAATGGTTATTGCATTGATCCTGCCGCTGTTTCTGTTTGCGGAAAAGGACGAGACGCAGGATGCGGTCAATGCGTTGCTGAGATCGGTTGATTTGTCGGAATGGGACGCGTGGTTCTCGGAAAACGGCATGGATAGCATTGGGCTTCCGTCCAAAATTCTGTCTTCTATTGCGAACATGCAGAAGCCTTTTGCGTCGAATCTTTCCGCCCGCGATCTCGTTTCGGTGCTGAAGCCGTCCATCGGTTCTCTGCTTGCCGGCATGACGCTTTTTGTGGGGCTTGCCGCGTTCGGCGCGGCGCTGCAGGGCGTGTCCGGATCTTCAACTGTCGGTGAAACGGCAGACGGAGCATTTCGCGTCAGCGTTTCTGCGGTCGTGCTTGTCGTTTCCATGACGGGGATTCGTTCGGCATTCTCTGCGATTACGGTATTGGAGCATACTGCAGAGTTGCTGCTTCCGGCAATTGTCGGATACCTGAGTTTGACCGGCCTTGAAAACACGGCGTTGCTGCTGCCGGCATCGTATGTGCTGCTGAACGAAATCGTTCTGAGACTGATCGAGACATGTGCGGCGCCGCTTGCGATCACGGGCGGCGTACTGCTCACCTTAGACGCGAACGGAATCGGACGGCTGTCATCCGTCGGACGACTTCTGCAGCGAGCTGCAAAATGGACGCTCACAACGGCATGCTCGGTCTACATGCTCGTCACGACCGTTCGTTCGGTCGCGGCGGCAAGCGCAGATGGCTTGCTGATCAAGACGACAAAACTTGCGGCGGGAAGCATACCTGCAATCGGATCCCTTCTTTCGGAATCCGTCGATACCGCATATCATTGTATGCGCTTTGTCAGAAATGCATTGGGATTGACGGGCTGTGCGGTTTTGATCCTTGTCATGCTGAAACCGTTGCTTTCGATTTTTCTGACGCGATGCAGCCTGCGCGCGTCTGCGCTGCTGTCCGAGCCGCTGTCGGGAAAACCGTATGCGGAGCTGCTGCGGGGCATGGGTGATACGCTTCACATATTGATGCTGTGTGAACTCGCCGCATTGGCAATGTCCCTGCTGATGCTTGTCCCGGTGGTCGGAATGGGGAATTGAGATGGATCGGATCGTCAAAGCGGTGCTGATGCTTGCGGCGTACGGATTGGTGCTGACGCTTTGCGAGCATGCGCTACCGCAGTCCGGCGTGAGGAAGGCGGCAAGGGCGGCAATCGGATTGTTGTTTATCGCGCTTTTGGCACAGCAGATCGCAGGCATATTGCAATGAAAGGAGGACTATAATGCAAAAGAAGGACGGCGGAACGGCGGCTGCATGGTGGAAGTCCCAAGTGAAAAAGAATCCTGCACTGACCTATGTCCTCTATGCGGCTGTCGGACTTGCCGCCGTCCTTTTCTACGTGATCGGCAGCGGGATCCGGTGCGGCGGAACGTCACAAAAAACAGCTTTGCCGGAAGAAACCGGCTTAGAAAAAACCGAGGGACGCGACGTGCTGGAACAAAGGCTGATCAACGTGCTGTCAAAGATCCGCGGCGCGGGCAGGGTGGATGTGCTCGTAACGTATGAGACGAACGGGGAGATCGTCACCGCAACCGTACGGCAGACCGATGAGGACGTAAGGAACGCGGACGGTACGGGGGGAACCGAGACCTCGCGCTCGGTGCGCGAGGTCACCGAGCCCGCGACGGTCGAAACGGAAAATGGGCACAAGCCTATCGTTTTGTATGAGAAGGAACCGCTGATTCGCGGCGTGATCGTTGTAGCGGAAGGCGCTTCGGATTTCTCGGTCCGCCAAAAGCTGGAAGCGGCGGTACACGCGGCGACGGGGATCCCGATCGATCGTATCGAAGTGTTTGAAATGTCCTATGAAGGACCATGATCCAATATGATATTCAGGAGGTTAACAATGAAAGAACTGGTTCGACGTTACGGAAAATGGCTGAACAAGCGTGTGCTGACGGCGGTCGGGTTGTGTCTGCTGCTTGCCGCGGCGGTCGTGACGAACATTCTTGTGAACAAAGAAAAGGGGGAGACCGCGCAAAGCGGAGCACAGCATGGATCCGAGGTCACACAGGTTTCCGCTTCCGGCAAGACACAGTCTGATTTCTTCGCGGCATACCGCGACGAACGGGATTCGGTGCGCACCCAGGAGCTTGCATATCTGGATGCGATCGTTGCGCAGGGCGCAGATACGGAAACGCTCGCAGACGCACAAAAGCAAAAGCTGGAGCTTGTCAACGCCATGGAAACGGAATTGACTGTGGAAAATCTCGTTCGGGCAAAAGGTTTCAGAGACGTGATCGTTTCAATCCATAAGGGAAACATCAGCGTGGTCGTCGGTGCGGATTCGCTGAACGACGAGCAGGTTGCGCAGATTCTTGATATTGTGCTGCGCGAAACGGGAAAGAGCGCGGAGAATGTCAAGATCAGCACGACCCTTTGAGATAGAAATCGCTTTGATGGGTTTACTTTTTGGAATTAGGATGGTATACTACTTCCGTATATAGCAATGCAAAAGCTTGGGAGGAATTGAAAAAATGAGCGAGTATAAGGATATTACCATCGAATCCGAAGAGAACAGCGGCAAAATCGTATTTGCTGAGGATGTCGTCGCCACGATCGCAACGCTCGCAGCCGCAGAGGTGGACGGCGTTTACGGAATGAGCGGCACCGCTTTTGAAGGCATCGGCGAAAAGCTCGGAAAGAAGAACTATACAAAGGGTATCAAGGTGGAAGTCGGCTCGGTAGAATGCGCTGTCGATATGAGCATCATCGTTCGTTACGGATTCCGGATTCAGGAGGTCTGCCGCAACGTTCAGGTCGCTGTCAAGAATGCGATCGAGACGATGACGGGACTCAAGGTCGTTCAGGTCAACATCGCCGTCAATTCAATCGTTTTTGCGAAAGAATTGCCGGTAGAACAGCCGAAACCCGAAAATCGTGTCAAGTGACCGACCTGCCGAAACAGTCTTCGGCAAGGTCAGACGGACAAGCAAGGGAAAGAGGACAATGACATGAACCGAACGGTCGGTATCTTATCCGGGATTTTGGCATTCCTGACGATCATGTTCGGTACGGGACTGCTTCTTTTGGCGATCGGCTGGCCGGTCACGCCGGAACGGCTGCAGGTTATGGCGTTTGAAGTACGCCGAATGCCGGCAGTGCTGTTCCTCGTTCTTGCCGCTTTGATCTACATGTCGATCGGCGTCATTGTATTATATGGAATGATTTGGAATCGTTTGAATCGCAGGACAAGCGCCCTGCTGGAAAAGAATGCGCTCGGTGAAACGGCGGTATCGTTTACCGCGTTGAAAGAGATTGCCGAACAAACCCTAAAAAACAGGAGCGACGTAACCAAGTATAAAACAAAGGTCTATGCGGCGGGCAGCAGCATTCGGATCGAGGTCCGCGCGATAACCTCGCCGACGGTATCTCTGCTGGAGCTGACGCATTCGCTGCAGGAAGAGATCGGAACTGCCATCCGAACGATTTGCGGAACGGAAGTCGGCAGCATAGACGTCACGGTTGACCAGGCGGAGCTTCCGCCGAGAAGAACCTAAAAACAGGACGGAGACAGGATCAATCATGAAAGAGTTTATTCAGGAGCATAAATGGGCGGTGATTCTCAGCATCCTTGCCTTGATCATCGTTTTGCTGATTTATCTGATCGGATGGTGGACGCTGCTTGCAGGCGTTCTGATTGCTGTTGCGATCTTCTTCGGACGCATGATCGATCGCGGCGGATTGGACGCGGTCAAGGATTTCTTCCGCAGCATCTTCAGGGGAAAACGCGTATGAAGCATACTTTATCCAGGGAAATCGCCATGAAGCGTCTCTATGCGGAGACGGTAGGCGGCGCGGATTCGATCGAGGATGTGTTGGAGCAATCCGAACGCAGTGTGCTCTCCGAAGAGGATGCGCTGTTCTCAGATCGCCTGTATGAGGGGGTTCATGCGCATCTCGATGAGATCGACGCGGAAATCGAACAGCACGCAAAGGACTGGTCGATCGGAAGAATCGCAAAGGTCGATCTTTCGATCCTTCGTATCGCCGTCTATGAGCTGCTGTATGAAAAAGCGATCCCGGTCGGCGCGACCGTAAATGAAGCGGTCGAGCTCGGAAAAGAGTTCGGCGGCGATAAATCCGCAGGTTTCATCAACGGTATTCTCGGTTCGATCGCAAAGGTGCATTGAACATGCGCGAGATGCTGAGCATCGGGATCGATACGAGCTGCTATACCACCTCGGTTGCATGTACGGACGGAAAGAGCATCGTCTTCTCAAAGGGGACGATGCTTTCCGTGGCTTTTGGAGATCGCGGGCTTCGGCAGTCCGAAGGTCTGTTTCAGCATGTCAAACAGCTGTCTCCGCTGCTTTGCGAATTGCTTTCGACTGTGGATAAAAACAACGTCCGTTGTGTTTGTGTCAGCGCTGCACCGACGGCAAAGCCGGACAGCTATATGCCGGTGTTCTTAGCAGGTCTCAAGCAGGCGGAAACTCTTGCGGCGGCGCTAGACGTACCGCTGATCTGCGCGGATCATCAGAGCGGACACATCCGGGCAGCTCTGTACGGAAACGAAGCGCTTCTGGAACTCGGACGCTTTTTTGCGGTTCATATCAGCGGAGGAACGACCGATCTGCTGCTTGTTGAGCCGCATCGCGACGCACCGTATCGAATCGAAACGATCGGCTGCTCAACCGATCTGCATGCGGGACAGTTTGTGGATCGTGTCGGCGTAGCGCTCGGACTGGCATTTCCGGCTGGAAAGCATCTGGAAACGCTTGCTATGCAGGCGGAAGAAAAAACGGTCAAGCTTGCAAGCGCGGTCAAGGGAACGAATTGTTCGTTTTCCGGTGCGGAATCCGCCGCGCAAAGGCTTCTGCATACCGTGCCGAATGCAGAGCTTGCATACGGTGTTTACGACTGCCTTGCGCGGACGCTTGCCAAAATGTTTTCGGAAGCCAAAGCGAATTACGGCGATCTGCCGTTTCTTATCTGCGGCGGCGTGGCGTCGTCCGGACTGCTGCGGACACTGTTGAAAAAACGGTTTCGCGGAAGGCTGTATTTCGGCAGACCGGTATTATCTTCGGACAATGCGGTGGGGATCGCATTGCTCGGTGCAGATCGGAGCGTGTCATGGAAGCAATAAAGCCCGTATTCACGGTGCATGAACTAACCGAATATGTAGACCTGCTGCTCGGCTTTGATCCGAATCTCAAGGAACTTGCGGTCGAGGGCGAACTGCAGGGCGTGAAGCGTCATGCATCCGGACATCTGTATTTCACGCTGAAGGACGAGCTTGCTTCGGTCAACTGCGTCATGTTCCGCCAGTATGTGCAGGGACTTCGGTTTATTCCGAAGGACGGTATGCATGTGCGCCTTGCCGGCCGTGCGACACTGTATCAGAAGGACGGGCGCTTTCAACTGATGGCGACAGGACTGATCGCAAAGGGCGAAGGTTCGCTCTATGCAGCGTTTGCGGCGTATAAGGAGAAACTCAAAGGACTCGGATGGTTTGATGAAAGCGAAAAGAAACCGATCCCGTTCCTGCCGACTGCCGTCGGACTGGTCACGAGCGCAAGCGGCGCGGCACGGCATGACGTTGAAACCGTAATTGCACGCAGATTTCCGCTCATGCCGATCGTCTTTTACCCGGCGGCAGTGCAGGGGACAGGAGCTGCGCAGGAGATTGCGGACGCGATCGACCGTGCCGACGCGGAAAAACGCTGTGATGTGCTGATCGTCGGACGCGGCGGCGGAAGTATGGAAGACCTTTGGCCGTTCAACGAACCGCCGGTTGCAGAAGCGATCCGACGCTGTTCGATCCCGGTCATCTCCGCGGTCGGACACGAAACCGATTTTTCGATCAGCGATTACGTCGCGGACCTTCGCGCGCCGACGCCGTCGGCGGCCGCAGAGCTCGCCGTTCCGGAAAAGACTGCGCTGCTTGCTTCTTTGACGGCATTCGGCAATCGCCTCGAGAATGCATTGCAGAACGGGATCCATTCGAAAAGCGACCGTCTGAAACTCCGCTGGAGCGACGCCGTACAAATGCGCATGCGCCGGGTGTTGGAACAAAATAGACAGCAGACCGAGGAGACGTACACAGCGATCGTACAGACGGTTCAGCATGTGCTGGAGCAGAGAAAATACCGGCTGGAGCGTGAAAAGGAACGACTGTTTGCCTACGATCCGCAGCGAACACTGGAGCGCGGTTTTGCGCTGATCAAGGATCCGGATGGAAAGCTTGTCACAAAGATCGGACAGATAGAAACGGGCGATGCGGTATCCATTTGTTTTGCGGACGGAACGGCGGAAGCCGAGATCACGGGAAAGGGATCCAAATGAAAGAAGTAAGCTTTGAAGAAAAACAGACGCAGTTGGAATCGATCGTTGCAAGGCTGGAAGCCGGCAATGTACCGCTGGAAGAAATGATTGCTTTGTTCGAACAGGGTGAAGCGCTGTACCGCGACTGCGTGCAGACGCTTGATGCGTATGAAAAGCGGCTGAACGATCTCAAGAAGGAGAACACATAATGGAACGACTTCAGCGGATCGAAAACGCGCTGGCGCAATTCATGGAGGAGGATCCGTCTGCCGCGCTTCTCAAAGAGAGCATGTCATACAGCTTGCTGGACGGCGGAAAAAGGATTCGCCCGCAGCTGATGCTTCTTGTCACCGAAATGCTCGGCGGATGTGAAGAGACTGCGCTGCCGTTTGCGTGCGCGCTCGAAATGGTCCATTGCTATTCACTGATCCACGACGACCTGCCGGCGATGGACGATGACGTTATGCGGCGGGGCAAGCCGAGCTGTCATGTGCGCTTCGGTGAGGCAAATGCGATTCTTGCGGGCGACGGACTGCTGACAAAAGCGGGACTTTTGCTGATGACGCAGAACGGATTCGACAATGCAAAGCGTGCGATCTTTGAAGGTGCGTATGCAATGGTCAGCGGGCAGAGCGACGATCTCAATCTCAAAGAACGCAGTGCGGAAGCGCTTGAACGGATCCACATCAACAAAACCGGCGCGCTGTTTCGCGCGGCATGCACAGCCGGCGCATATCTTTCCGATCCGTCCAAGGCGGACTCGATGCGTGCATTCGGAGATACGCTCGGACTGCTGTTTCAAATGACCGACGATCTGCTCGATGAGGATAAGGATCGCTCGGAGGGCAAGCTGACTTATGTGACCTTCTACGGCAGAGAAGAGACAAAGGCGTTTATCGATACGGAATACTGGCGGGCAAGCGCGATCCTTGCGCCGTTTGAAGGCGAAGCGGCGGAGACGCTTCGAAATCTGATTGAATCTCTACGGAGCAGAACTGACTGATATGAACTATCCGATTTTGGATACGATCAACGGAATACAAGACCTGAAAGCACTGGACGAAAAGCAGCTGCCTGCGCTTTGTGATGAAATACGCGCATTTTTGGTGGAGCACGTTTCAAAAACCGGCGGACACCTTGCCTCCAGTCTCGGTGCGGTCGACCTGATCGTAGCGATGCACTATGTCTTTGACAGTCCGAATGACAAGCTGGTCTTCGACGTCGGACACCAGGCGTATGCACATAAGATCCTCACCGGCAGAAAAGCTGCATTCGACACGCTCCGGCAGGAAAACGGCATTTCAGGCTTTCCGAAGCATTCCGAAAGCGAACACGACGTGTTCAATACCGGGCATGCAAGCACGGCGATTTCGGCTGCGCTCGGTCTTGCCCGCGCAATGCGCCTGAACGGCGATCCGCATATGGCGGTTGCGCTCGTGGGCGACGGCGCCATGACGGGGGGGCTGTCGTTCGAGGCGTTGAACGACGCGGGACAGGACAAGCTTCCGCTGCTCATCGTTTTAAACGACAACCAGATGTCGATCTCCAAAAATGTCGGCGGACTCAAGGATTCGCTGACGTCGATGCGCACGAACCGTACCTACAACGCGTTCAAGCGGTCCTTGACCAGTGTGCTCGAAACAAGCCGATTCGGGAAATACCTGAGCCGGCATATGGAGCATTTCAAAAACCGTGCGAAACGCTTCCTTGCACCGAACCTGCCGTTTGAGGAGTTCGGGATCCTGTATCTCGGACCGATTGACGGACATAACGTGCGAAAGGTCGTAAAGTACCTGCGCCGCTGCAAAGAACTGCGTAAGCCGATGATCCTCCACACAATCACCACAAAGGGTAAGGGGTATCCGTTTGCGGTGGAAAATCCGGAGAAATTCCACGGCATTGCGCCGTTTGAAGTGATGACCGGCAAGGTCAGTCCGGAACGGCAGAAGACCTGCTCCGAGGTGTTCGGCGAGACCATGATTCGCCTTGCAAAGGACAATAAAAAGCTGATTGCGATCACGGCTGCCATGCCGAGCGGCACCGGACTGACGGAGTTTGCCAAGACGTATCCGGACAGGTTCTTTGACGTGGGGATCGCGGAAGCGCATGCCGTAACGATGGCGGCGGGACTTGCGCGAGGCGGCGCGAAGCCGGTCGTCGCGGTCTATTCTTCGTTCCTGCAGCGTGCCTTCGATTCCGTGCTGCATGACGTTTGTTTGCAGAATCTCCCCGTCGTATTTGCGGTCGACCGTGCCGGACTGGTCGGTTCCGACGGCGAAACGCATCAGGGAATTTTCGATCCGGCGTTTCTCTCCGTGATGCCGAATCTTGTCGTATATGCACCGTCCTCGCAAACCGAAATGGTCGCCATGCTCGAAATGGCGATTTCCCGCAAAGAGCCGGCCGTCGTGCGGTATCCACGTGGATCACTGCCGGACGTCCCCATGAAGACACAGTTGCAATTCGGTGAATGGGAGATCGTCGAACCGCTCCAAAAGACGGTGATTGTTGCGCACGGAACGCTGCTTCCGCTTGCACGGTGGATCGCGAAAAAGAACCGTACCGGTCTTGTAAACGCAAGATTTTTGCAGCCGCTGGATCAGGAAATGATCGCTTGTTTTAAGGACAATCAGACACGGCTTCTCGTTATGGAAGAAAACACGGTGTCGCTCGGAGAAAAGCTTGCGCTATCGGCGAATCCATGCCGCGTACGTTCGATTGCGCTGCCGGTCGAACCGGTGGCACAGGCGTCTGTATTGCGTCAGCGTGAGCGGTACGGATTGACGGAAGAAGCGGTCACAAAGGCACTTTTTGAGTTGACGGAGGAAGCATGACAAAGGTTCGGCTGGATGTAGAAATGGTAACACGGGGACTTTGCCCCTCCCGCGAAAAGGCGCGTGCGTTGATTCTTGCCGGCGAAGTCCGCGTAAACGGCATTCGTGCCGAGAAAGCAGGACAGGAGATCCCGGACGGCGCGGAGATAAGTGTGATCGAGGACGCGATCCCGTTCGTCAGCCGGGGCGGGTTGAAGCTGGACAAGGCAGTCAAAACGTTTCCCATCGACCTGAACGGTCGCGTCTGTGCGGATGTCGGTGCGTCGACCGGCGGTTTCACGGATGTAATGCTGAAAAACGGCGCAAGACATGTGTACTCCATCGACGTCGGGTACGGTCAGCTGGACTGGTCGCTTCGGAACGATCCGCGCGTTACGGTCATGGAACGCACCAATGCACGGTTTATGACATCGGACTGGTTTTCGGAACCGGTCACGTTTACTTCCATCGATGTTTCGTTCATCTCGCTTCGCCTGATCCTGCCGCCGCTGTATGCGAGCATGGCTGAGGATGGAGAGGTTGTCGCGCTGATCAAGCCGCAGTTTGAGGCAGGCCGGGCTGAGATCGGAAAGAACGGTGTCGTCCGCGACGCCGCCGTTCATGAGCGCGTCATCCGGGAAATGCTGGCGTTTGCGGATGAAACCGGATACGAAGTTTCAGGACTTTCCTTTTCGCCGATTACCGGTCCGAAAGGCAATATAGAATTCCTTTTATACATGCGAAAGAGCGGTACCAAAAACGACGCATCTTTGCATAAAATTGCGGAAACGGTTCCGGAAATCGTGAAGAACGCCCATTTATTGGGCAAGAATTGTTAAGATTTATTCATAATTTTCTTGCCATTTATGATATACGACTGTATAATAACACTGTAATATTCACAAGTGGGAGGTTGCGTTATGCACCTTGTTTTTGCGGTGCATACCGGAAAAGCATCGCTTGTGTCCGTTTGTCGTCGGCTGATGAATGCAGCCGAGGCGGAAGGGATCTTCTGCTCGCTGCTCAAAACAGACGGGATTCCGGAAAAGAAGGACGATGCCGTGCTTGTCGCGGTCGGCGGGGATGGGAATTTCATCCGGACCGCGCAGATCGCCTGTCGAAACGATCTTCCTCTGTTCGGCGTGAACTGCGGACGAATCGGGTTCTTGACCGAATGGACCGAAGACAGCTTTCCGGAAGCGATCCGCATGCTGCGGGAAGGAAGTTACGCGATCTGTGAACGGGCTATGCTTTCGGTCGCCGTGAACGGAGAACACCTTCGTGACTGCTTCAATGATCTTTTGATCTATAAGCATTCGTTTTCCGGCGTGATGAACATTGCGCTTGAGATCAACGGGCAAAGCGTCGGCGACTTATTCGGAGACGGGCTGATCGTCGCGACGTCGACGGGAGCGACCGGATATTCGCTTTCGGCGGGCGGACCGATCATCGCGGACGGACTCGAAACGATGGTGGTCACGCCGATTTGTGCGCACACGCTGCATTTTCGTCCGGTGGTCTGCTCAATGGATTCCTCCGTGAACGTCACGATGGACGGAAAGGGAGTACTGGCTGCGGACGGAGACAGGTTCCGTTCCGTTTCGCGCGGAGACCGCATCACGGTCACTCGGTCCTGTGAGGTTACGAAGCTGATGACCTTCCGCGATCGCAATCTTTTCCGACTGATATCGGAAAAACTGAATTAAACTGAGGTATGGAGTAATGAAACCGAAAAGACATGCAATGATCCTGAAACTGATTGCTGCCGAAAACGTTGAAACACAGGAAGAGCTTGCGGCTCTTTTGAGCGCGCAGGGCTTTCATGTGACACAGGCAACGGTTTCTCGTGATATTAAGGAGCTTCGGTTGATCAAGGTTCTGACCGGAGAAGGCAAGTATAAATATGCAACGGTGGAGAAGGCGGAATCCGATCTGCAGGAACGCTTCATTCGTCTGTTCGGAAACTGCGTCGTTTCGATCACGTCGGCGGGCAATCTGATCGTTGTCAAAACCATGGCGGGCAGCGCAGCCGTTGCGGCGGAAGCGATCGACTCCATGAAATGGCCGGAGATTGCAGGCTCCATTGCCGGAGACAATACGGTTTTTGTCGCGGTTCGTGAAGGCAAGAACGTTTCCGATATCATCAAGAAATTCCAGAAAATGATGAAATAACGGAGGGCATAGTGCTCACTCGTTTACAAGTTTCGAATATCGCTTTGATAGATAAGTCCGACATTGCTTTCGATGCGGGCTTTTCTGTATTGACCGGCGAAACGGGCGCCGGCAAGTCGATTCTGATCGAATCGGTCAGCTTTGTGCTCGGTGAGCGTGCGAGCCGCGAAAGCATCCGAACCGGCGCAGATAAGGCATCCGTTGAAGCAACCTTCCTTCTTTCCGCGGATTCACCGGTGCGCGCATATCTTTCCGAACAGCAGCTGGACAGCGGCGACGAGCTTGTTCTCTATCGTGAACTATCCCTAAGCGGCAGAAATGTATGTCGCGTCAACGGCGTTCTGGTCAGTACAGCGGAATTAAAGACGATTGGCGATCAGTTGGTCGATCTGCATGGGCAGCATGCGCACCAATCCCTTTTGAATCCGGAAACGCATCTTCAATTGATCGATGCCTATGCAAAGAGCGACGCCGACGGGCTTCAGACGCACATGGAGGAAGCGCGGCAGGCGGCGCTGAAGGCGGAACGGGATATTACCACTTTGAGAAACGGACTTCGGGAACGGGAACGCAGGATTGATGCGATCCGGTTCCAGATGCAGGAGATCGACGCCGTGTCCCCGGTCGACGGGGAAGAGGAACAGCTGGAAGCCGATCGCCTGCGCATGCGCAATGCCGAAACGATCGTAGAGGGGTTGAACGCCGCGTATGACGCACTGTTTCGGGAGGGCGGTGCGCTGTCGACGCTGACCGACGCGCGCGAATCGCTGAACCGGATCGGCGAATACGACGAATCTTTTCGGAAGCTGTCCGAGCGCACCGATGAGGCATACTATTCCTTAGAGGATGTTGCCTATGAACTGCGCGACGGACGCGATGCCTTCCGCTTTGATCCGGAGCTTCTCGAACAGACGGAAAGTCGGCTTGCTGCGCTGCAGAATCTGAAACGCAAATACGGCGCAACGATCGCGGATATTCTTGCATACCGTGACAGGATCGGAGAGGAATACTTGATCCTGAGCGACGGCGACAATCAGATCGAAGCGTTGGAACTTGCGTATGAGAAAGCTGTCGCCTCCTTCGGTACGCTTGCAAAGGAGCTGTCCGCACGACGGAAAGCGGCGGCGAAGGAACTGATGCGGGAAACGATTGCGGAACTGAATGAGATGGGCATGCCGCACGCCGCAATGGAAACGGCGTTTACGGAAATCCCGAAGGAGCAGCTTTCCGAAACAGGCATCGATGAGGTCGCATTTCTGCTGTCCGCGAACCGCGGGGAACCGGTCAAGCCACTGATCAAGGTCGCAAGCGGCGGTGAAATGTCGCGCATCATGCTGGCGATGAAAGCCGCACTGTCCGATGCAGACCGGATCGAAACGCTGATTTTCGATGAGATCGACACCGGCATCTCGGGCATGGTAGCAAATGCCGTTGCAAAGAAAATGCGCGCGCTCGGACGCAAGCATCAGGTCCTCTGCGTGACGCATCTTCCGCAGATTGCCGCACACGCCGATGTGCAGTATGTCGCCTATAAGTATTCGGATGCGGAGAAAACGCACAGCGTAACCAGGAGACTGACCGAGGCGGAGCGTCCGAAAGAGATCGCAAGGATCATGGGCAGCGACGAAAACGATACGGCGGCAATGAAGCACGCAAAGCAGCTTCTGGAATCCGCAAAAAACGATTGATAACCATTGAAAGACCTCGTTCGGAGGTCTTTTTTGTATGTTTTTTTTGATTCGGAACACCCTATCAAAAAAGGAGATGACGGAATGAAACGGTTCTTTCGCGCAATAAGTCTGTTGTTTGCGGCGCTGCTGCTTGGATGGTACGCTTCTCCGCAGGTGTACCGTATACTGCATCTGCCGGATTCGATCAGTCCCAAAACCGATCTGTCGGCGCCGGCGCTCGCCGCCGATGCGACCGAGGCGCACCTTGTACGGGAAAGCGGAGACGAGCGGCTTACGATGATGACGGAACGGACCGCAAGGATCAAACTGTTCGGTATACTTCCGTTGAAAAGCGTAACGGTTTCTTCCGGCCGAAGATCGGTTGCTCTCGGCGGGGAAGCCATCGGCGTCGTCCTTCATACGGAGGGCGTGCAGATCGTCGGCTTTGAAAAAATCGATACAGCGTCCGGCGCAGTCTGTCCGGCGGCGTCTGCAGGACTCAGGGAGGGGGATATGATTGTTGCGTTGAACGAGCAGCCGGTCACCGATACGGAGTCCTTTTCCGCGCTTTGCAAGGATGCGGAAATGACATGCACATTGTCTTATCTGCGTGACGGGGAACTGCGTTCCGCCGCTCTGACGTTTGCGTCGGACAGAAACGGGGAGAAGCGGATCGGGGCGTGGGTGCGGGACAGCACCTCGGGCATCGGGACGCTTTCGTTTTACGAACGATCGACCGGTGCGTTTGCCGCATTGGGACACGGCGTTACGGATGTAGATACGCAAAAGCTTTTAGCACCGGCGACAGGCTTTATCACCGATGCAACGATCCTTCGGATCCGCAAAGGCGCCGGGGACAACGCAGGAGAGCTGATCGGTGAGTTTTCCGTCGGCAGAGAGGACGCGATCGGCACGGTCGAGCGGAACACGGCTTTCGGCATCAGCGGAACGCTCGAATCGCTGTACAACTCGAATGAACAAACGACCGAGATCGCGCCGAGCGGCGCAGCACATAAGGGAGATGCGTATATCCTGTCGACGGTGGACGGAAGTGTTGCGGCTTACGCTGTGCGCGTGATTCGCGTAGACGTGCAGTCTTCGCCGGAAACGCAGGGAATGATGATCGAAATCACGGATCCGGGGCTTTTGGATAAGACCGGCGGAATCGTGCAGGGCATGAGCGGAAGCCCGCTGATACAGGACGGACGGCTGATCGGCGTAGTAACACATGTATTCTTGAGCCAACCGACGCGAGGGTATTGCCTGTATGCGGAATGGATGGCAAACGAGCTGCTTCCGTAAATACCTTCGATTTTCATCGAATTACCGACATACGTCACAGTTCACAGGTAGATTTTTACACCCGCATCGTGCAGAATAAAATCGAATCAGGGGGGAGCGTATGCGGGTCATACTATTAACCGGGGATCGGCAAACAGCGCAGTCTTATTCGGACGCGGCAGAACAGACGGGGATCTTGCGATTGTGCGTGATGAAGAACATGGCGCAGGTCCTGGAACGTCTGTTTCGCGATCCGTTTGACGCATTGCTTTCCGATGATCCCTGTGTTCTGCATACACAAATACGGAAGTGTCCGGTCCATTGGCCGGTGCACACTTTTCTTTTGATTGACAGACCCACCGAAGGATTGCGAATGCCGCAGGCGCTTACGTTCTGCTTTTCAAAGGACAGCGATCCGAAGGATGTGCTGCTGCGAATTGCACGTTTCCCAAAAGGCAGAACTCTGTGCCGGGATACGGAGACGACGATCTCGCGTTTTTTGCAGCAGACGGGTGTTCCGGTTTCCTTGTACGGGTTTACTTATCTTCAAATCTCGCTGCGCATCCTTCTTTCGCTGGATAACATGCTTGCAGTACATTCGATCCGGGATATCTACGCGCTTTTATCCATGTTGACCGGTGTCAGCACTTATGAATTGGAGCATGCCGTACGCCATGCGATCGACGCGGCATGGATGCGCGCGGATACGGCAATGCTGGATAAACTGTTCGGATATACGGTTCGGTCGGATCGCGGCGCGCCTTCAAACGCAGCGTTTCTGTTTCGGGCTGCAGATCATATCAGAATGACAGGGGGGAACGTCATATGACACTGGAGGAAATGCATGAAATGGAGGATGCACTGCGGGCAAGGTACAGCGATCAGGATGCATTGTTGGATGCAACGATCAATGCGGTCATGCGCGCGTTGGGCGTTCCGGCAAAGCTACTCGGGTATCGCTATATTTTTCTTGCAGTACGGTTTATCCGCACCCGGCCGCCGCTTTTGCGAAGCACAACGAAAAAAGAACTGTATCCGTATCTCGAAGCATGCATGAATACCACCAAGCCGATGATCATGCGCACCATGCATTATGCGATCGAACGGGCTTGGAAACGTGCCGACCCGGAGATCCTGTATTCCTATCTCGGATTACGCGGAAAGAACCTGAAGGAAGCGCCCGGCAATATCGAATATGTATACCTTATTGCGGAGCGCGTCCGGCTGATCATCGGCGATCCGGCATGGGAGGAACACTATGAGCGCGTCATGGCGGAAGCAAGAATGATCTATCCGTGGCTAAACTGATTGACGAAAGGTACCGAATATGTTAAAATTATATAAAATTGAACATAGAGGTATCGAAATGAAAAAGAGAGCAATTCTGATCGTTTTGGACAGTGCCGGCATCGGCGCGCTGCCGGACGCTGCTGATTTCGGCGACGCTGGAGCAAATACCATCTGCAACATTTACGAAAAGCGCGGGTATCTGAACGTTCCGAATATGCGCAGGCTCGGCCTTGCGCACATCGAAGGGTGCAGACTGCCGAAGGAAGATCACGAGCTGATCGGAAGCTACGCTAAATGCGCAGAGCAGACGCATGCGAAGGATACTACCTGCGGACATTGGGAAATGGCGGGACTTGCGCTCGACGAGGCATTCAAAACCTATCCGAACGGGTTCCCGAAAGCGTTTATGGACGCGTTTGAAAAACGGATCGGACGCGGCACGCTCGGCAATGTCGTTGCCAGCGGCACGCAGATCATCCAGGAACTCGGCGACGAGCATGTCCGTACCGGCAAGCCGATCATCTATACCAGTGCGGACAGCGTGTTTCAGATCGCGGCGCATGAGGAAGTCATTCCGCTTCCGGAACTGTACCGCATCTGTGAGATCGCACGCGAAATGCTGACCGGTGAATACCTCGTCGGCCGCGTGATCGCGCGACCGTTTCTCGGCGGCAACGGCGACTATAAACGCACGGAGAACCGCAAGGACTATGCCGTCGCGCCGTTCAAGGATACGATTCTGGACGGTCTTGCGGAAAAAGGCAAGGACGTGGTCGGCATCGGCAAGATCGAGGATATCTTCTGCCACCGCGGCATCACGACTGTAGATCACACCAAAAACAATCCGGACGGCATTCGCGCGACGCAGCGTTTCCTGGACAACGGGACGGGAGATTTCATCTTCACGAATCTCGTCGATACCGATATGCTTTACGGACATCGCAACGATTGGGAAGGCTACGCAAAAGCGCTTGAGTATTTCGACGCACATCTGCCGGAGATGTACCTTGCCATGCAGGAGGGCGATATCCTGATGGTTACCGCGGATCACGGATGCGATCCGACGTATCCCGGAACGGACCACACGCGTGAGTATATCCCGCTCTTGATCTGCGGCAAGCATGTGAAGCACGGCGTGAACCTCGGAATCAGAAAGCAGTTTTCCGACATCGGCGCAACGATCTATGAGTATCTGACCGGCGAAAGCTGGCGGGAAGGCGAATCATTCTTAAAGGATATTTGGGAGGATTAATAAATGGAAAACATCATGACGATCATCAACAATGCGGTCGCGCTGCTGAAGGAGAAAGATGCGGATAAGGCAACGATCGGTTTGATTCTCGGCAGCGGGCTCGGCGATTATGCAGAAACGCTGGAAAACAAACGCTTCGTGAACTATGCCGATATCGAAGGATATCCGGTTTCGGGCGTGATCGGGCACAAGAACCGCTTTGTGATCGGCGAAAAGTACGGAAAAACGATCATTGCCATGCAGGGACGGTTTCACTATTACGAGGGCTATCCGCAGGCGATGCTTTCGCTCGGCGTCCGTACGATGAAAAAACTCGGCGTTGAAAAGCTGCTGGTTACCAATGCGGCGGGCGGCGTCAATATGAACTTCCATGCCGGCGATTTGATGCTGATCTCCGATCACATCAACCTGTCCGGCAGCAACCCGTTGATCGGCAAAAACCTCGAAGAATTCGGACCGCGTTTCCCGGATCAAAGCAACGTATACGATAAGGACCTTCGTGCAAAGATGATTGACCTTTCCGTGCGTCACGGGATCCCGATGCAGGAGGGCGTGTATCTGATGATGTCCGGTCCCTGCTACGAGACCCCGGCGGAGATTCGCATGGCGCGCATCATCGGCGCGGACGCGGTCGGCATGTCCACAATCCCGGAAACCATGTGTGCTGCGCATTGCGGCATGAAGGTCGTCGGCATCAGTCTGATCACCAATATGGCGGCGGGCGTTCTGGATCAGCCGCTTTCCCACGCAGAGGTAACGGAGACGGCGGCAAAGGCAACCGTGAAGTTTACAGCGCTTGTCGATCTGATTCTTTCGGAACTCTTCTGATATCTTTCATAAAACGAATAAGACCGTGCCCGATCAAGGCACGGCCTTTTCCGTATGATGTATTACGCATCTTTTTTTGGATTCTGTGTTTCCGGCTCATCGTCGAAATTGAACGCGGAGGAGGGCATCGAAGGACCGGATACCTGCTGCTCTCTTGCCTTCTGCAGCTTTTCCTTGTCCGTGAACTTGCGCGTAATCAGGAACAGCGCAGCAAGACCGAGGACAACCAGCCCCAAAAGCACATAGTTCAGAATGCTCAAAAGCGTGGGGCTGAAGGCGCCGTACAGATTGGAGACGAAGGAACCGTCGTTTGCATCGGAACGCGTATTGCCAAATGAGGAGATATAAACAACATGACCTTTTGCTCTTTCGGCATCGCTGTTTGCATAAACCGGATTTCCCGCATCATCGATCAGGTCGGTCATTTCATAGTATTTTGCATAGTCGACCGATCCGCCGGTGCAGCTTAAGAGACCGCCGCTCGTGACCGGGAACTTTGTCTGATCATCCTTATAAACGGAGTATGCCTTGTTGATGAAGGCGGAGATCTCTTCCATTTCCATTTTCTGATCATCGACAGAGTACGGACCGTATGTTTTTTCAACGGTAGTTCCGCCGCCGCCCATGCAGGACATGCCGCCGCCGGTGGTTTCAGTCGCGGTGTAGGTCAAAGTGCCGTTTTCAAGCAGATCGCCGAAGTTGTCCTTGTATGCGTCGGTGACTCTGTAGTATGTCAGCTTGCTGGAGTACAGAACCGCCTGTAACCCGTTTACGACCGCCATCAAAAGCATGATCGCCGCGAGCGTGAAATACAGGATACGCATATATTTCTTTGCCTTATCCTTGGAATCATCCTTGAAGTTTTCCATGGAAAACAGTCTGCCGCTGCCTTTGATCGCTCCGATCAGAACATAAATGCCCATCACGGCCAGAAGAATCGGAAAAAGTACGCCTAAACCCATATTGTGTTCTCCTTTACTGTCTTTTGATTGATTATAGCTTTTTGAGCTTTGCGCCGTCCTTGGTATCTTCCACGGCATAGCCCATGTTCTTAAGTTGCTCTCGGATCTTATCCGCTTCTGCCCAGTTCTTTGCTTTCTTAGCTTCCGTGCGCGCTTCCAACAGCGACAAAGCTTCTTCCGGGAAGTCTTCTTTCTTTTCTTTTACAACAAGCCCCAGAACACCGTTCAGCTCTGCATAGCGTTCCTTGACAGCGTCGATCGCCGCTTTGGTGTGCGCGTCGGTTGCGAAGATGTTGATCCAGCGGGCAAAGTCGAACAGTACGCCGAGCGCGTCCGCGGTGTTGAGATCATCGTCCATCGCTTCGTTGAAACGATTGCGAAACTCGTCAAGCTTTGATACGACTTCCGTATCGTCGGCGTTTTCGTTGACTGCGGTATCAAAAAGCCGGTCGCGTGCGGTATAGAGACGGTTCAGACTGGTCACGGTCTGGTCCATCAGCTCGCGTGAGAAATTGACCGGGTTGCGATAGTTTGCGGTAAGCAAAAACATACGAACCGCTTCCAGATCATACTCCTTTGCAATGTCGCGCACGGTGAAGAAATTGCCCAGGGACTTGCTCATCTTTTGATTGTTGATGTTGATGTATCCGTTGTGCATCCAGTAATGAACAAACGGCTTTCCGGTAGCGCCTTCACTTTGCGCAATCTCGTTTTCATGGTGCGGGAAGATCAGGTCCATGCCGCCGCCGTGAATATCGAAGGTCTCGCCGAGATACTTCATGCTCATCGCGGAGCATTCGACATGCCAGCCGGGACGACCTTTGCCCCACGGGGAAGGCCAGCTCGGTTCGCCGGGCTTTTCGCCCTTCCAAAGCGCAAAGTCCAAAGGATCGCGCTTCTGTTCGGTTGGGGAGATGCGCGCGCCGTTTTCCATGTCGTCGATGTCCTGCCCCTTGAGTTTGCCGTATCCGGGATAACTGCGTACCGCAAAGTATACGTCGCCGTTATCGGTGGCGTATGCGTGCCCTTTTTCGATCAGCTTTTTGACGAGCTTGATGATATCGCCGATATGCTCGGTCGCACGCGGATTGACCGTTGCGCGCTCTATGCCCAAAGCGTCCGCATCCTGATAGTATTCCTTGATGAAACGGTCGCCGAGCTCCTTGACCGTCGTGCCTTCCCGATTGGCACGGTTGATCATCTTATCGTCGATATCGGTGAAGTTCTGCACATACTTAACCTTGTATCCGCGATATTCGAGATACCGGCGCAGCGTATCGAACACAACGAACGGACGAGCATTTCCGATGTGGAAATAGTCATATACGGTCGGTCCGCATACATACATGGAAATCTCGCCTTCCCTGATCGGAACGAGAGGCTCCTTTTTCCGGGTCATGGTATTGTAAACCTGCATAGTATCCTCCTTGAACTGCCGCGCAGATGCGCTGTATGACGTATTTGCGGAACAGTGCTTTTCTAAACTATAATAAGGAAAAACGTCTGTTTTGTCAATAAGGATTTGACGCGCATGGCTTTTTGTACTATAATACAATAAAATACAGTCTTTGGGCGGGGAATATGTCCGCGCCGAAGAAAGCTCCGGACATCCGGGCGAAAACTGAATGAGATTCTGACTAAATTCGGAGGACCGTATATGAAACGTTTATTGGCTTTTATCGTTGGAATCATGCTGCTAGTGATTCCGTTTGTGCCCGCAAACGCCGCGGGCAGCGCCGAGCTCGGCGAGCTTTTGATCTCGTCCCCGGAAAAAATGACCGGCGCCGTCGGTGATGTTGTGAAGGTGAATTTCTTCCTCTATCCGAATCTCCCGGAAGGCAGAAAGCTGGATTCTCTCTCCGGCTTTATGAAATACGATTCGGAGTTCGTAACGCTCGGGGCTATCAATCAGACCGATGAGGAAAACAATCTCACGTCTCTGATGAAGGGAAAAGCGTCGATGTTCCAGTACAATATCGAAGATAACGGCGTTCTGCGCTTTACGTTTGTCGATGCATACGGCGTCGAGACGGACGGCTTCTGGTTCCAGGCGGAGTTCCGCATCGAAAAGGAAGGCGCCACGGACTTTGTCTTCAATGGGATCAATTATACCGGAATTGACGATGATTTCAAAGCGATGTCCTTCTATATCGAACCCGTCTCGGTCGGCGGTATCTATACGGAAGGCCAGGAAGTGCCGGCAGACGGGGCGGCAGAGGAGACCTATGAACCGATCGAACCGTCTATCGAAACGCCCGCGCCGGTGACGCCGACGCCGAAGCCGAGCAATGACGGACAGACCGTACCCGTTACTTCCACGCTTCCGACCTACTCGGCAAATCCGGCACCGTCCGGCATTGTAACGCCGGCGCCTGCCGTTACATCCATGCCGATCACAACGCCCGTTCCGCCGGAGGCAACGGCTGCGCCATCCGGTCCGAACGGACAGCAGGGCGATATTTCGGCGGAAGCTTCGGCCGCACCGAACGGAGATCCGTCCGATCCTGCGAACCCCGGTACGGATCCGGTGACGGGAGAGACTATCGAAAACGTCAAGCCTATTGATCCGAATGATTCTTTAAAGCCGAATACAAACAATCAAAAGGGCGAGACAAACACGCTGATCGTAGTCGGCGTCATCATCGGCATCGTAGCCGTACTCGGCTTGGGCGCACTTGCAATCGTGCTGATTCTGAAGCGCCGCAAGATCGAAGAATAACCCGTCCGTAGAATTATACAGGAAAGCTCTCAATTTTGGGAGCTTTCTTGCGTTTTCCGGCAAACTGTTGTATAATGAATTGATTTCGGAACAGGAGGTGACAAAATGCGTCGGATTACAACGCGTAAAGTGACGTTTGCCGGCATGTTTGCGGCACTGGCGGCGCTGCTGTCCATTTATCCTTTCACATTTTATCTGCCGGATTTCAGCCGGATCACCTTCCGTGAGATCCCGATATTTCTCTGCACATTCACGCTCGGTCCCGTATGGGGCGGACTTTGTGCGCTTGTTTCGGATCTGCTCGGAACGTTCATCAGCAATTCCGGTAATGCGTGGAACCCGATGTTTGCACTTTCCGCTGTGCTTTCGGGTGTGCTTCCGGGTATTCTGTTCCGCTATGTATTCAAAAAAGAAAAGCTGCTGCTAGCGACGACTCTGTCGATCGTACCGGTTAATATCGCCGTATCTCTGTTTTTGACCACGTTTTGGTTCCAGCTGCTCGGCTACACGGGCGGCATGCCTTTTTGGGCATATCTGCTGATCCGGCGTCTTTGGCTGGTCGCGGTCATGACCGTTATTCAGATCGCGGTTGTGAGAGCGCTGTATCCGGTCGTTTTGAAAGCAGTTCAAGGGGGAGATCATTCATGACATACGAAGAAGCAGTCGCATATATCCACGGAATGTACTGGCGCGGATCCAAGCTCGGACTCGTGCGCGTCACTGAGCTTTGTGAACTTCTGGGCAATCCGCAGAAGCAATTGAAGTTTATCCATGTCGCAGGCACGAACGGCAAAGGCTCTACCTGTGCCATGCTTTCGAAGATCCTGTGTGCCGAAGGGTATCGCACGGGCTTGTTTGTTTCGCCGTTTGTCGACCGGTTCAATGAGCGCATTCAGTTCAACAACGAACCGATTTCGGACGACGATCTTGCGGAGATCATCACGGAAATCGCGCCGATCGTCGATTCCATGGAGAATCCTGCAACGGAGTTTGAAGTGATCACCGCGGCCGCTTTCCTGTATTATGTGCGAAAACAGTGCGATTATGTTGTTTTAGAGGTCGGCTTGGGCGGTGAACTCGATTCCACCAATGTGATCGACACGCCGCTGCTTGCGATCATCACGGCGATCGATTACGATCATATGCATATTCTCGGCAACACAATTGAGGAGATCGCAAGCGCGAAAGCGGGAATCATCAAGGATGACGGTCAGGTTCTCTTTTACGGCGAACATCAGGATGCGCTGCCCGTTCTCGAAGCGGCGTGCAAAAAGCACGGTGCCAGGCTGCATGTAGTAGACCGCTCCTCTTTGAAGGAAGGCGACTATGATCTGCATGGGCAGACGTTTGACTACCGGGGCTATCAAGAGCTGCGTTTGGGACTTCTCGGCAAGTACCAAATGAAGAACGCCGCAACGGTGATCGATGCAGTCGAGCTGCTTCGTGCGCAGGGCGTCGCGATCTCCGATGAAGCGCTGAGGACAGGTCTAAAGGAAACGGTTTGGCCGGCACGCTTTGAGCTTTTGAGAGAAGAACCGCCGTTCTTTGTCGACGGCGGACACAATCCGCACGGCGTAAGAGGGACGGTCGATACCTATCAGCGATTGTTTCCGAATCAAAAGGCAAAGATCGTCATGGGGATGATGCGCGACAAGGATGTTTCGCAGTCGATCGAACTTTTGCTTCCGATCGCGGAGACATTTTATACGGCAACGCCGAACAACGACCGTGCGATGCCGAGCGAGGAGCTTGCGGAGCTCATCCGCACGTTCGGCGCGGAAGCAACGCCGTTTCCCACGGTGGCGGATGCAGTTCAAACCGCTGCAAACGGGGGAGGACCTGCGCTTGCGGTCGGTTCGCTGTATATGGCGGGCGAGGTGCACGATGCGTTCCGCAAGATGAAAGGGAGAACCGAAGAATGAAGCTTTTAGCACTCGACATTGACGATACGCTCGTGATGACCGGCAAGCTTCCGAGCGAACGACTGAAAAAGGCGATCCGGCTTACGGAAAATCACGGCGTGATCGTTGTTCTCGCAACGGGACGCGGATTCCTGGGAACACAAAAGATCCGCGAATCGCTTTCTGCTTACGGACCTTTGATCCATTACGGCGGCGCAATGGTATCCGACGGCAGAACAGGCGAGCATCTGTTCGTGAATTATTTGCGTCCGGAGGACGTCGTTACCGCGCTTTCGATCGCGGATGCGTTCGGAATCCATGCGCAGATCTATGAGGAAGATACGGTCGTATTCCGGCAGGAAAACGCATTTACCAAGCAGTACACAAGCATTCTGAATTTGCCTTTCATCGTCGATCCGCAGCTTTTATATCGTCCGCTCGACAACATTCCGAAGGTGCTGTTCGCCGTCGATCCGAAGCGGGAAGCGGAGTTGTATACCGAGATCCGCGGACTGCTGCCGAAGCATCTGTCCGTGCTTTGTTCCAAACCGGGCTTCATTGAGATCGGTTCGGTTTCTTCCACAAAGGGATCCGCACTCAAAAAGGTAGCGGCAATGCTTGGCATCGAAAGGAAAGATGTGACGGCGATCGGCGACAACACGCTTGATCTCGATATGATCGAATGGGCGGGGACCGGTGTATGCGTTGCAAACGGCAATGCAGCCGTTCGCGAAAAAGCCGATCTTGTCATCGGTTCCTGCGCGGACGAGGGCGTTGCGGAATATCTTGAATCCTTATTTGCATAAAGCAGATAAACAAGCGGGAGCGTGCTGCTCCCGCTTTTTCATTTCAATCATTTTTCAGAATCCGTTCGGCCGTACGTGCCGCTGCATCCAGTTCATAGCGGTACAGCGTGTCCGGCTTTTTGTTGTATTTTCGATAGACATAAACCCATTCAAGCCGTTCAAAGAACAGAAAACAATCGAGCGTTTTACGATAATCCGCATAAGCAATACCGTGTCGGGCAATCAGATTGTCATAGTAATACGCGATCGCGTAATCACGGTCCTCCGGCGTCATAAAAAACGGCGTCTCTCCGTTTGTGCTCGTATGCGCCAAAAGTCGTGCGAGCATGACGGGATAGGGGAGAATGCCGGCGTATTCCCAATCGATAAAGACGGTTCGACCGCGGCCGGTAATCAAATTGAACGGCAGAAAATCGTCGTGACAAAGCGTCCTCGGTACGGTCCGGTACTGCGTTTCAAAGCGGTCGAACGCTTCCAAAAGCATCGGTTCCGAAAGATAAGACTTTCGTTTGAGATTCTTTTCCAATACATCCGTGAAGCTTTCGCCGATCGACTCCGGCTCGTTCCAGAAGCTGTCCTGCAAACGGACCATTGCATGCAGAACAGCTTGCAAATCATCGCGGGCGGCATGCATCATATCGTGTCCCTCGACAAATTCGAGCAGCAGGTAGGTCTTGTTTCGAAAGCTCGTACTGCCGTAAAAACGCGGAAGAACGTCGGTGCGGGAAGAGACCGCTTGATAAACGGCAAGCTCAACGGGCGAGTCGGTGCGTTTGATCAGATATTGATCTTCACCTTCCCGAATCTTCTAGGCGTGATAGAATCCCGTGTTGTCATACCATGGCATGCGGTAAACGATTGCCGCATCGGAAAACGGACGAATGCGGGAAGCGATCGTGAGAATGGTATTGTCTTTCATGGTTCGTCAAACAGATTGAGATGGTCGGAAAACGGTGGGGTGAAGGAGCGTCCGACGCTGGTCAGATCCTGTGTGAAAACGTCGGTAAATCCCAGGGAAAGACAGTAATCCAGCGCGTTTTCATATTCGCGCTGTGTCAACGGACGGTCGAGCGGCTTTACCGTGCATTCCGGGATCGGCGTATACTGCGACATCAGCGAGATCGGACAGCCGATACCGAACCGCTCCTTGATCGCATTCAATACACTGCGCGTATCGTACACGCAACCGGGCAGAACAAGGTGCCGGATGCGAACGCCTTTCTTTGCAATACCGTCTGCATCGGTCTGCATATAGCCCACCTGCCGGATCATTTCATCGATCGATTCGATTGCCGTTTCAAAGTAATTCGAAGCGCGGGAGAACTTCAGCGAAAGTCGCGGATCGACATATTTGAGATCGGGAAGGTAGATGTCGACAAGCCCCTCATATGCCCGGATCGTTTCGACGGTCTCATACGCATTCGTATTGTATACGACCGGAATCGAGAGCCCTTCGGATTTCGCAAGACGAAGCGCAGATGTGATCGCGTCCCTGTGCGGCGTCGGGGTAACAAGATTGATATTGTGCGCGCCGAGCGTCTGCAGTTTCAGCATAGCTTCGGCAAGCCGCGTAATGCTGCATACTTCGCCGCGCGTACCGTCGGTTAAAACCATGTTCTGACAGAAGATGCATTTCAGATTACACCCGGAAAAAAAGATCGTCCCGCTGCCGCGCGTTCCGCTGATGCTCGGCTCTTCGTCATAGTGCAGCGCGGCGCGCGCGACACGGACAACAGAAGAACAGCCGCAGAAACCGGTTGCGGCTGTTCGATCGATTTTGCAGTTCCGCGGACAGATTTGACAAGCCATCAGAATACGCGCCTTCCGCATACAAAATTGCGGTACCAGTAGGAGGAGAAAGAACTTTGCACAACTTGCCCTTTGCTGGCGCTCGCATGGATAAATTTGCTTCCGCCGATGTAGATTGCCGTGTGGTTGACACGATCGCTCGTGTCGCTCTTGAAGAACAGCAGATCGCCTTTTCTGAGATCGTCGACGGATTCGATCAGCGTCCAACTGTTGTTTTCGGAATAGGAATGCGCGCTTCTGCGGCTCACCTTGACGCCGGCTTTGGTCAAACAATAGTAGACGAGACCGGAACAGTCGAATGAATCGGGACCTTCGTCGCCGAGGATATAAGGATCGCCGAGCTGATTCTGCGCGCATTTGATCACGCCGTCAACACTGTGCGCATAACCGGAATCGTCACCGGATGGTTTGGAAGTCGGTTTCGGTGTTGCGGTCGGTTTCGGTGTTGCAGTCGGTTTTATAGTTGCGGTGGGCTTCGGCGTCGCGGTTTTCTGCGGCTTCGGTGTTGCAGTCTTCTGCGGCTTCGGCGTCGCTGTCTTCGCGGGCTTCGGTGTCGCTGTCTTCGCGGGCTTTGGCGTCGCGGTTTTTTGCGGTTTCGGTGTAGGAGACTTCGACGGCTTCGGCGTCGGTGATGGCGTCGGTGTCGGCGTTGCCAGGGGAATCGCATGATCGGAATACAAAAGATCCCAGTCGTCGCGCGTGATCTGTCCGTCAACGTCTTTGTTGTTCTTTGCCTGGAACTGGCGCACCGCTTCTTCCGTATTCGGCCCGAAATATCCGGTAATACGATCGCCGTAGTAGCCGAGATCTCTCAGTCGGCGCTGTGCGCTCCGCACGTCCGGACCGTTGTCGTTCAGCTTGATCCGGTATTCCTGCGCACCGTCGGAAAACAGCATTTCCTGCAGCGATGCGGAAGCAATGCCGTTCTGCTCGCTGTCGGTTGCACGCTGAAACAGCGTAACGGCGTTTTTTGTGGATTCGTTGAACAGCGTACCGGGCTCGTCCGCTTCCATATAGCCGAGATCCATCAGCTTCTGCTGCAAAGCCGAAACCTCGGCGTTATCGTCGTTTATCTGGAGTGTGGAGTAATGCGATATTGCGATTCGGTTGTCGGTGGGGGCGGCTGTCGGCGTCGCGTCCGGCATAAAAACGCTCGGCAAAGGGGTCGGCGATAAACCGACAAGCTGTACGGAATCTTCCTTTGTAGTCAGGTATTCGGACTCGAGATTTGCGGACGGAAACGGAGAGATCTGGCGATCGCGCAGAATCAAAAGAAGACCGACGGTGCAAAGCACCGCAGCGGCGGACAGCGCGATCACGATGCGCAGAGCAACGGGCATTGATCTGCGCTTCTTTCCCGGAAGTAATTTGATCTCCTTTTCCATCGTTCGACTCCTTTTACAAATTGATTATAACATACAAAATGCAACATAATCTTGAAATTTATATAAATTATTTCCAAATACAGAAAGATGTGCTATACTGCTGTTATCAATACGATTTAAATGAGACGGAACCGTGGTATTACTGACTGTAGATAATCTGAAGAAATCGTTCGCGGACCGAACATTGTTTTCGGATGTATCCTTTGAGATTCGTCCGGGCGAACGTGTCGGTCTGATCGGCGTAAACGGCGGAGGCAAAACGACGCTGATGCGGATCCTGATGGGAAAGGAACCGTATGACGGCGGTACATTCGGCATGGCACAGGGAACAAAGCTTTCCTATGTGGAACAGATCCCGAAGCTCGATGCGGACACAGATCTGTACTCGTTCACGCTCGAGGCGTTTCGTCCGCTTTTGGATCTTGAAGCGGAGGAGGAGCGCATCGTTCAAAAGCTCGAACAGGGTGCCGCAAACCGTGATCGGTTGATCGAAAGACAGGCGACTGTAGTCGAAACGCTTTCCCGCGAAGGCGGCACAACGTTCCGTGCGCTCACGCGCTCCGCGCTTTTGGGACTCGGATTTTCGGAGGCTGACCTTATCCGTCCGGTCAATTCGTTTTCAGGCGGGCAGGTCAGCAAGGCGATGCTTGCCCGCGCGATCCTGTCCCGTGCCGATTTGCTGCTTCTGGATGAGCCGACCAACAATCTTGATATTACCGCTATCCGCTGGCTGACGGAATATCTGCGTCAGTTCAAAGGCGCGGTGCTGGTTGTTTCGCACGATCGCGCATTTTTAGATGATACGGTTACGCGTATGCTTGAATTGCAGAACGGCAGGATTCGTGGCACCGAAGGCAATTATACGCGTTATATGGAGTTAAAGCTTGACGCACGCGAGCTCGAAAGGAAGATCTATCTGCGCAAGCAAAAGGAGATCCGCCGCATTGAGGGGATCATCGAGCAGCAGAAACGCTGGAACCAGGAGCGCAACTACATCACGATCGCTTCGAAGCAGAAACAGATCGACCGCATCAAAGCGGATATGGTCGTGCCGGAACGGGATGAAAAATCCATCACGTTCCGGTTTCCGACGCCTGCGCCGACCGGAAACGAAGTAATTATGCTTAACGAGCTCGGCATGCAATACGGAACGCAGCGCATATTCTCCGGACTGAGCACAATGATCCGCGCAGGGCAGTGTGTCTGTCTGATCGGGCCGAACGGCTGCGGCAAAACGACGCTTCTGAAGATTCTGACCGGCAGAGAACGGCAGACCGAGGGCACCTATAAGCTCGGTGCAGGCGTACGCATCGGCTATTTTGCACAGAATACCTATGATCTGGACGATGCGAACACCGTTATCGGCGAGCTGGACCGGACGTTTCCTGCCATCGAACGGAATACACTGCGCGGCTATCTCGGCATGTTCCTGTTTAAAAACGACGACATTGAAAAACGGATCGGCGCGCTGTCCGGCGGCGAAAAGGCGCGGATCCGTTTATTGAAGCTGGTTCTTTCGGGCGCGAATGTTCTTCTGCTGGACGAGCCGACGAACCATCTGGACATTGCGTCTGCGGAAATGCTCGAGAGCGCTTTGGAGAAGTTCACGGGCACGGTCCTGATCGTGACGCATGACCGGTATATGGTGAAACGTCTTGCGGACCGCGTGATCCTGATGACCGAAGAAGGGCTCATTGAACAGCGGGACGAGGAGGAAGATCTGTTCGAACGCATCGTTGAGCGTAAACCAGAAAAACCGAAGCAGGCGGCGAAAACGGAACCCGATAATGTATTCCTGCGACGCAAGGAAGCCAAACAGCGCCGGGCGAGAACAAAACAGGAGCTTCAGCGAATCGAACGATTGATCGAACAGAACGAAACGGCGAAGAAGGAAGCCGAGCAGGAGTTGACCCGGGCGCAGACCGAAAACGATTTCAGGCAGATGCAGGAACTCTATGAAAAGCTTTCGTCTCTTGAAACACAGGAAACGGAACTGTATGAACAGCTGGAAAAAGCCGAAGCGACACTCACGGAGATCAAAACGGAGGACGAGATATGATCTGGCATTATTTTCCCATCGGGATGCGGTTCCCGGTCGCCGATTTTTCCGAACAGACGCGTCGTGCATGCTGGAAGGTTGCATTCAGCGCAGCGTTTGCTTCCGACGTGTCCCAGACCGGACTGTACGAGGCATGTGAATCGTTTGATCCGGTCACGCAAAGTCCGGTATATATTTGCATCATCTGTTACGTCGGGATCAAACAGTCCCGCGCGGCAGGGGAAAAGCTGCATTCCCTGGATGCGCTTATGACCCGGCTTTGCCTTTATAAGCCGCTGGTCCAGGCAAACGATCTCGAAAGCTTCGGCCCGTATCCGATTCTCGGTGAGATCGATGCAACGAACGCGATCCGTCCGAATGAGGCCGGCGCTGCGTTCATTCCGACGGAAACACCCGAACCCATGAAACCGTCCGAAGGGTTCCGGATCCTGATCGCACCGGATTCCATGAAGGGTGTTTGCGATGCGGAACGGTTTTCCCGCGTGCTCGGCACGGCAGCAGCGGACCACGGATTCCGCGTGCAGAGAATGCCGGTTGCCGACGGCGGCGAGGGGACGGTGCGTTCTCTGGTTGCAGGCACAAACGGAAGATACGATACGGTTGTCTGCGAGGACCTGAACGGCGAGCGCGTCAACATGCTTGTCGGTGTGATTCCCGGTCCCGTTGCGGTGATTGAGGCGGCCGACGCGGTCGGCTTCTCCCGCAAGACAAAGCATATACCGCCGATCGAACACCGTTCGAGCTTCGGCGTCGGCATGCTGATCCGAAAGACGCTCGATCTCGGATACCGGAAGATATGGATCGGACTGGGCGGCTCGCTTACAGCCGATCTCGGACTGGGTGCGCTGCATGCGCTCGGCGTCCGGTTTACGGGTACGGACGGAGAAGAGATTATTCCTTGCCCGGAAACGCTGTCAAAGATTATGAACATAGATCGCACGGGACTGGATCCGCGTATCGCGCAGACGGAATTGATACTTCTTTATGACGTTGCGGCGCCGTTGCTCGGAGAGAACGGAACGCTCAAAGTGCTCGGAACGCAAAACGGCGCAAAACCGGAGCAGATCGATGCATGGGAACGTGAGTTTACGCGTCTTGTTCCGGTGATCGGCGGCGATCCGCTTTTACCCGGGAGCGGAGCGGGCGGCGGATTGGGTTTTGCGCTCATGTCAGTCGGAGGAACGCTGCAGAAAGGTACAGACAGGGTATCCGATTCCATCGGGATCGAGTCTGCTTTGCGAGAAGCGGATTTTGTTATCACGGGTGGGGGAAGCTTTGATCTGCAAAGCATTCGGTTTGAAAAAGCGTCTGCTGCCGTGGTGGAACGGTTTTCCAACGCGGACCGTCCGGGCTGTTTGATTGTCGGCAGGCTCGGGCTGGATTCCGCATCGCTTTTGCGGGATCATCCGAAACTCAAGAGTGTTGTCGTATGTCCGGTCGAAGAGGAACCTTACGAGGAAGCGGTACGCGGCGCTTTTGAGCGATCCATCCTTCCGATGATCGGAAAAGACGTTGCCAATACAGGGAAAATGTGATATAATAGTCTATCCGAATAACAGGAGGTACATTCGTATGCGCATGGTCGATCTGATCGAGAAAAAGGTAAACGGCGGAACGCTGTCCGGTGACGAGATCCTTTATATTGTCAACGGATTTACGGATGGCTCCATTCCGGATTATCAGATGTCCGCATTCCAGATGGCGGTCGTGTTCAACGGCATGACGGACCGCGAGACCGCGGACCTGACGATGGCAATGATGCATTCGGGCGACGTAGTTGATTTGAGCGACTTAAAAGGTGTTAAGGTTGACAAGCATTCAACGGGCGGCGTCGGCGATACGACGACGCTTGTAATCGCCCCCCTTGTTGCCGCATGCGGCGGTACGGTCGCAAAGATGAGCGGCAGAGGACTCGGACACACCGGCGGCACGCTGGATAAGCTTGAATCGATCCCCGGTGTTTGCATCGAGCAGCCCATGGAACGGTTTAAAGAGATCGTGAACGACATCGGCGTCGCCGTCATCGGACAGACCGGCAACCTTGTTCCTGCCGATAAGAAAATGTATGCGCTCCGGGACGTCACGGCGACCGTACGCAGTATACCGCTGATCGCATCGAGCATCATGTCCAAAAAGCTTGCCGCGGGAACCGATGCGATCGTGCTCGACGTCAAAACCGGCACCGGCGCATTCATGCAGACGGTCGACGAAGCGGAGAAGCTTGCGCACCTGATGGTCTCCATCGGAAAACTTGTCGGACGCGAATGCGTTGCGGTGATCACAGACATGAATCAGCCGCTCGGGCTTGCGGTCGGCAATGCGCTGGAGGTGCGGGAAGCAGTCGAGCTGCTTTCCGGAAAGATCCCCGCGGGCGATCCGCTGTACGAGGTGTGCATGCTTTTGGGCGTGCACATGATGCGCGTCAGTAAGCTCGCCGAAACCGAAGTTGAGGCGCGCGAAAAGCTTGAATCCGCGCTGCATTCCGGCAAAGGCCTTGCCAAACTTCGTCAGATGATCGCGGCGGAGGGCGGCGACGCGTCATATATCAACCTTGACAGGATCGACGAGCTTTGCAAGGTGAAAACGATCTTGAACGTGTATCCGAAGCGTGCGGGTTATATCTCTTCGATGAATGCCGAACGCATCGGCACGGCGGCGCAGATCCTCGGTGCGGGACGCGCCACCAAGGAAGAAAGCATCGATCCGGCGGTCGGTCTTGTGATGAAGAAGCGTCTCGGCGATTTCATCCGTGCCGACGAACCGCTTTGCGTGATGTATGTGAACGACGAAAGCAAGGTCAACGCCGCGCTTGAAATGTTCCACAGCGCATTTGCGTATTCCGATGCAAAACCGGAATACCGTCCGATGGTGTACGACGTCGTTCGCGCGTGACCTGACGAAAAACAGAAAATGACGACCGAAGCGGCGCACCCGATCCAGGGCGTGCCGTTTCGAGAAAGAGGAAATATGGATCGACTGCTTTTGGCAATCGACGGAAACAGCCTGCTGTTTCAGGCATACCATGCATTTTACAAAGCAAATCTGACTACGCGCGACGGGTTTCCGACCGGCGCGCTGAAAGGCTTTTTCACGAAGTTTCTTGATCTGTTGAAGCAGGAGCCTTCGCATGTGGTCGTTGCGTTCGACGTCCATCAGCCGACCTTTCGCCATGAACGGTACGCGGATTATAAGCTTGGGCGCAAGCCTGCGGATGAAGACCTCAAAAAACAAATGCCGGTCGTTCGCGAGCTTTTAAGAAGCATGGGTGTTGCCGTGATCGAATGCCCGCGGTATGAGGGTGACGACATCCTCGGCACCTTTGCGCGCCGCGCGGAGAAGGCCGGTATGGATACGTTGATCGCAACAGGCGATCGCGACGCGTTCCAGCTGATCACGGAACACACGAAGATCTATTATACCAAGGACAATTCGATCGTCGACACAGCCGTATTGAACGAGAAATACGGGTTGACGCCGGATCGCATGCGCGATCTCAAGGCGCTGATGGGTGACAGTTCGGACCACATTCCCGGCGTTTCCGGCGTCGGCGAAAAGACGGCATTGAAGCTGCTGAACGAATACGGCGATCTGGAGAGCGTTCTTTCGCACGCGTCCGAGGTGAAGGGCAAGCTCGGCGAGCGCCTTGCGGCGGAAGCCGAAAACGCCCGGTTTTCCTATTGGCTCGGAACGATCGAAACCGCAGCGCCGATCAAGGAAACGCTCGAGGACTGCGCCTTTTCGTTCGAAAACACAGGCGGCGCAAAGCAGCGGCTGTATGAGCTGGAACTGAACAGCATTGCGGATAAGCTGCCGGACGGAAATGCGCCGGTGCAGGATGACGTCGCACCGGAAGTGCATACCGTAGCAATCACCGATGTCGACGGCATGCAGAGCGCGCTGGATGCGCTTTTGACCTGCGATACCGTTGCAGTGACGGCTTATCCGTCGCTCGCATTTGCGGGGACAGCGGACACCGCATATGTTCTGACGCCGGGGGAGACGCTTTTTGACATTGGCATGGATGAGGACGAAGCGTACCGCATGCTCGGCGCATTTCTTTATTCGCATCACAAAAAGTTGATCGCATTTGATGCAAAAACGATCTTCCATCGCTGCGGATTTGACGCCGATGCGCTTCCGGAGCTCCGCTTCGACGCAATGCTTTCGGATTACCTTCTGCAGAGCAACCGCCCGGTCGAAAGCTATGAGACTCTGTGCCGTGCATGGCTGAAAACCGAAAAAGCAAGTCCCGCGTATCTATTTTCGCTGTATCCGAAGATGTCGCGTGCAATCGAGGAAAACGGTCTTGCTTCTTTGGAACGCGATGTGGAGCTTCCGCTTTTGCGGGTGCTTTACGGCATGGAACGGATCGGCTTTATGACCGATGAAACGGTCCTGCATACACTGCATCGGCGATTTTCAGAGACAGCGTCTGCTTTGGAAGCGCGCATCTTTGAACAGGCAGGGGAGCGTTTTAATATCCTTTCCACAAAGCAGCTCGGCAGGATTCTGTTTGAAAAGCTCGGATTGCCGTCCGGGAAAAAGACCAAGACGGGTTTTTCAACCGATGCGGATACACTCGAAGAAATCGCACCGCTGCATCCGATCGTGAACGACGTTTTGCAGTATCGATTCCTGACAAAGCTTGACAGCACATTCGTTGAAGGTCTCTTGAAACAGCGCGACGGCAACGGACGCATCCATTCAAGGTTTATGCAGTGCGTCACGGCAACGGGACGCATTTCGAGCACGGAACCGAATCTGCAGAACATCCCGGTACGCACGCCCGAGGGCAGGGAGATCCGCAAGGCGTTTATTCCGAGCGCGGGGAACGTGCTGATCGGCGCAGATTATTCGCAGATTGAGCTCCGGCTGCTTGCACATATCAGCGGCGACGAGGGCTTTATTGCGGCGTTCAACAGCGGCGAGGATATTCATGCCCGCACCGCGGCAGAAGTCTTTCATGTACCGCTTGAAAGCGTTACAAGTGAACAGCGCAGCGCGGCGAAAGCGGTGAATTTCGGCATTGTCTACGGCATTTCCGATTTCGGTCTTGCAAAGAACCTCGGCATTTCGGTACCGACGGCGGCAGGCTATATCCGACGGTATTTTGAGCGGTATCCGAAGGTACAGTCGTATCTTAAGGAAAGCGTTGCCCGCGCAAAGGAACGCGGCTATGCGGAGACCCTGTTCGATCGCAAGCGCCCGCTGCCGGAGCTCTCGGCAAGCAACTATAATGTGCGGCAGTTCGGCGAGCGCGTTGCGATGAACATGCCGATCCAGGGGACTGCGGCAGATATTATCAAAATAGCAATGGTACACGTCGATCGTGCTCTGCGGGAGGACGGATTCAAAGCGCGGCTCGTGCTCCAGATCCATGATGAGCTGATCGTTGACTGCCCACGGGAAGAAGCGAACAACGTCATGCGGCTGATGCAGGACACCATGGAGGGTGTGGCGTCGCTTTCTGTCCGCCTGGTCGCCGAAGCAAAATGCGGAGAAAGCTGGTACGAAACAAAATGACGCGCATCATCGGCATTACAGGTGGCATCGGTTCCGGCAAGAGCACGCTTGCGCTGTGCTTCGCAGAACATAACATTCCGGTCATCGATGCGGACGAGATCTCGCGCTTTGCTTTGACGCCGGCGTCCGATTGCTTTCCGCAGGTTGTTGATCTTTTCGGAAAGGACGTGCTGAGACCGGACGGAACGCTGGATCGCGCAGCGATCGCCGCGAAAGTGTTTTCGGACAACGAAGCAAGGAGCGCACTGAACGCCATTGTGCATCCGTTTGTTTTAAGGGAAATGCTGCAAAGAACGGAAGCTTCAGACGCGCCGCTTGCGGTATGGGATGTACCGCTGCTGTTTGAAACCGGAATGGACGCGTTCTGCGCATGTACGATCGCAGTTCTCAGCCGCGAGGAGATCCGGATCAAACGTGCAATGCTAAGGGACGGCACTGACGAGGAACTGGTTCGCGCACGCATTCGGGCACAGATCACGGATGAAACACGCGAAGCGCTTGCCGCATACACGATAAGAAACGAGGGGACGATCGATGCATTCCGGGAACAGGCATGTGCGCTGATCGATCGGATACGGGAGGAACTGCAATGAATGAAACGAATGCGGAAGACGTGCGCATGACCAAGAAGCAAAAGACGACGTTGATCGTGCTTGCCATGATCATGGCGTGCCTCATTTTGACGTCGCTGATCGTATTCTGGATGATTCCGCGGTTTATGCGGTCAAGATTCCAATTGAAATATGTGGAACTGATCCAAAAATACAGCGAGGAATACGACCTGGAACCTTCGTTCGTCGCCGGCGTGATTTCAACGGAGAGCAAATTCAAAGAGGAAGCCGTCAGCCGCGCCGGTGCAAGAGGTTTGATGCAGATCATGCCCGCCACGGGAGAGGAGATCGCCGAAGCGCTCGGCGTGACCTTCCATGTTGAGGATCTGTTCGAGCCTGAGACCTCAATCCGCTTTGGGTGTTATTATCTTCGACAGCAGCTTGACCGCTTCGACCAAAACAAAGCGGTTGCGCTTGCGGCGTATAATGCGGGACCGAACAAAGCGGCGCAATGGCTCTCCGAATACGGACTTGACAGCAGAGGACGAATCGCTTATATTCCGTATGAAGAAACAAAGAATTATGTCAACCGCGTGCTGCAGGCGCAGGAAAACTATGAAAACCTGTATCCGACTGAGCTCGCAGGGATAACGGAGGAGTAAATGCTGTTTTTTATCGTCGCGCTTTTCGTATTGGCGCTGGATCAGATATCAAAATACTGGATCGTTTCGTCACATGTGGTCGGTACGCTCGGGTATTCCGGCTCGTTATACGATCTTTCCGCGCTGCGTTCGTTTCTGTCGCAAAGCGCAATCGCACAGCAGAACGCAATTCCGCAGGACGGCAAGTTCATCGTCCTGAGCTTTACGCCGAATGACGCCGCGCTCTGGGGGCTCGGCAGCGGCAATCCGTGGGCGTCGCGCCTGCTGCTCGCACTGACCTCGATCTTTCTCTTTTTACTGCTTTTCTTCACGATCCGATCCGGCAAGAAACTTCCGAAGCTTTCCCGTGTGATCGTGGGCCTGTTGATCGGCGGATCGATCGGAAACCTGTATGACCGTGTTGTATTCGGCTATGTGCGCGACATGATCTGCACACGCTTCATCGATTTTCCAATCTTTAATATCGCGGATTCCGCGATCTGCATTGCGATCGGGCTGCTCGTGTTTGAAGCATTTTTCATGAAATTCGGCGTGTTCGAATGCTTCGAAGACGAATACCGCCGCCTGTTTCGCCTGCCGACGCGCGAAGAAGCCGAAAAAGCAGCGAAGGAACGAAAAAAGAATAAGCTTTCACGCTTTGAAGAATTGATCCCCGAGGACGAGGAAGAGGAGAAACCGGAGGAATCGCATGACGACGGAAACGATCCTGCTGATCGCGGAGACGGAAGAAAAGCGGATTGACGCGTTCCTTGCTTCCAACACCGAGCTTTCCCGGTCAAAGCTGCAAAAGCTGATCAAGGACGGCGCGGTAGAGCGGAACGGCAAACCGTGCAAAGCGAATACCGAGGTCAAAATCGGCGACGTCATACGGCTGCAGATGCCGAAGGAAACCGGCGAAACACTTCCGGAGCCGGAGAATATTCCGCTGGACATTATCTATGAAGATGAGGATCTTGCGGTCATCAACAAACCGAAGGGAATGGTTGTGCATCCGGCGCCGGGCAATCCGAACGGGACGCTTGTCAACGCGCTCTTGTTCCGATTTCAGACGCTGTCCGGTACAGGCGGAGAGATCCGACCGGGTATCGTTCACCGGATTGACCGGCTGACAAGCGGGCTTCTCGTCGTAGCAAAGAACGATATCGCGCATGAAGCGCTTGCAAAGCAATTTGCACTGCATACGGCGCACCGCGAATATCTGTGCATCGTACACGGGAACCTAAAAGAAGACAGCGGCACGGTCGACGCGCCGATCGGACGGCATAAAACCGATCGCAAACGCATGGCTGTCACGGAGGGCGGACGAAGAGCGGTCACGCATTGGCATGTGCTTGAACGATTCGGCACGGAAACGCTTTTGGATGTAGCACTGGAAACGGGGCGCACGCACCAGATCCGCGTGCATATGGCGTATATCAAGCATCCGATCGTCGGTGACGAGGTATACGGTTCCGCAGCGCCGAAGCTCGGGCTGAACGGACAGGCGCTGCACGGATATCGATTGACGTTTACGCATCCCAAAACGGGAGAGAAAATGACGTTTCTCGCACCGCTGCCGGAAGACTTCAAAACGGCGCTTACGCGACTCGGCGGCATTCCCGAATCGGTGCAGACGCTGCTTTGACAGAGCACGTTCCTTACAGAATATTTGACAATGTCGTGAACGACCGCATTGGAATCATACAAAGGAGAATACGAACATGAATCAACCCAAACGGATCTTTGCCCTGCTGCTTGCATGCATCATGCTGCTCGGCATATTCGGATGCAGCATGATGAACGCTCGCTTTGCACGCTGCATTTCAATTGCGAACAACTGCGGAACTGAAATCACACCGGAGACGGCGATCGAAGTGAATCCGACGCAGGAGCCGGCAGCACCGGAGACCGAGAAACCGCGCCCCACAAAAAAACCGGAGCAACCCAAAACGGAAGAGCAAAAGGCAGCGGAAGCGGCATTTTTGGCATTGGACGAAGAGCTGTTCCTCGATCGCGCAACATCCGACATCACGTCACTGGATCAGTACTGTGTCGATCCGGCAAGCTTCGGCATCGATGAATCCACAGTTCCGGTCACGCTCGGAGAGTTTACCGAAGAAGCCAACAACGAGTGGGTCGAAGAGTGCCGCAATTGGCGTAAGAAGTTGAATGCGATCGACCGCAGTCTCCTTTCCGATCATCTGCAGTTTGCTTACGACACCTATTGCCGTTATTTCGATATGGAGATCGAATCGAAGGACTGGTTCTATAACTACGAGCCGCTCGACGAGTACGTCGGCCTGCATATGAATATGCCGCTGTTCTTCGGTCTCTATTCCTTCAAGGACGAGAAGGATATCGAGAATTACCTGACACTGATGGCGGACATGCCGCGTTACTTCGGACAGGTGCTTGTATTTGAGCAGGAGCGCGCAGACCGCGGATTTTTCATGACGGAAAAAATGCTTGACGTCATTCTTTCGGATCTTCAGGCCGTTGCCGACAGCGGCGAAACGAGCTATCTGCACGGCACGTTCCGCGAAGCCATGGAGAAGCTTGATTTCCTGACACCGGAAGCGCGGGAAGCATATATTGCGAAAAACGACGAGCTGGTCAAAACTGCATGGGTCGATGCGTATCAGCAGCTCCATGACGGATTGGAGACGCTTCGACCGAAGTGCCGCGCCCGTATCGGCGCGCACGAGCAAGGCGGCGCGGCATACGATTACTATTGCTGGAAGATGAAGGCGGAAGCATCGAACAACCGCACGGTGGAGGATGAGATCGCATTCCTTGAACAGTGCAATGATACCGTCTTTACGATCTTCCTTACTTCGGCAATGAATTGTTATAATGATCTTGTGAGCGGCAAGCAGATCACAACGGGGTCTCTTGCGGGAGACGAGGCATACCTGAAGACGCTCATGCCGAAGATTGTACCGCCGATGCCGGAAGTGGAGGTGACCTACACCGAGGTTCCGGAGGAGCTGCAGGACAGCTTTTCGCCCGCGGCATACCTTACGCCGGCGCTGGACGGTTATCAGCACAACATCATTCTGACAAACCCGAAGGATCAGGCGCATTACAGCATGTCCACGCTTGCGCATGAAGGGTTCCCCGGACATATGTATCAGTTTACTTACCAGTACGCACTCGGCACGATCCCGAAGTTCCAGCTGATGATCGAAAACAACGGTTATGCGGAATCGTGGTCGACCAACGCGGAATGGAACATTGCGCAGATCAACGAAAAATACGGTAAGGATCTTGCTGTCGCAACCTTCCTGAACGAGTATTACGGCAATATCCTTGTCACGATCGTCTCCCTGATGGTAAATGGACAGGGCGCCTCGATCGAAGACGTCAAAAACTATCTGAGCAAGAGCAATCTTGAAAGCTATGCGGAAGACTTTTATGATTACGCGATCGATATGCCGATCTATTTCTTCAAGTATACCGGCGGTTTCTGCGAACTGTTCGATATGACCAATCGCTGCAGCAAGGGCGACAAGATCTCTTTCTTCGAGGAATATCTGAGCTGGGGACCGGGTTATTTTGATCTGCTCAACGATCGGATGAATGCCTGGGCAGCAGAGCAATAAAAGACTTGACAATCGCGAGAATTGTGGTAAACTGCATAAAAAGACTTTGAGAAAGAGGAGTATGCGCTTCGTCCGTCAGAGATCCGTTCCAAGGCTGAAAGAACGGTCGGTCGCGAATCGCAGAAGGTCGCTTTTGAGTCGATGCGGAGAATTTGAGTAACTGCATCCGGTTCAGCCCCGTTACAGGCGCAGAGAGAAACAGATCCGTCTGTTTAACAAAGGTGGTACCGCGAATGCCCACTTCGTCCTTTGGCGAAGTGGGCGTATTTGTTTTAAAGGAGATGGTACAATGAATCCAGAAATGCCGAAAACCTACGACCCCGCAAGCGTGGAGCATGCGTGGTACGAGAAGTGGGAGCGAAACGGTTATTTCCATGCCGCGCCGAATCCCGAAAAGAAACCGTTCACGATCGTGATCCCGCCGCCCAATATCACGGGCAAGCTGCACATGGGACACGCGCTGGATAATACGCTGCAGGACACGATCATCCGGTACAAGCGGATGTGCGGCTATGAAACGCTGTGGCTTCCGGGAACGGACCATGCGTCGATCGCGACCGAAGTGAAAATCGTTGAAGCGCTCGCAAAAGAAGGCTTGACAAAAAAAGACATCGGACGTGAAGCATTCTTAAAGCGTGCATGGGAATGGCGTGCGGAATACGGCGGAACGATCGTAAAGCAGCTCCGGAAAATGGGTTCGTCCTGCGACTGGGAGCGTGAGCGCTTCACCATGGACGAAGGCTGCAATCGTGCAGTTGTCCGTGTATTCAAAAATCTCTATGACAAAGGCCTGATCTATCGCGGGAACCGTATTATCAACTGGTGCCCGGATTGTAAGACGGCACTGTCTGACGCTGAAGTTGAGTACGAGAGCCAGGACAGCCACCTTTGGCATGTGCGCTATGATGCGCCGGACAAGTCCTATTCGATCACCGTCGCAACGACCCGTCCGGAAACTATGCTCGGCGATACCGCAATCGCGGTGCATCCCGAGGACCCGCGTTATAAAGACATCATCGGCAAGACCGTTGTGCTGCCGCTTGTGAATCGTGAGATCCCGATCGTCGGCGATGAATACTGCGAAATGGAGTTCGGAACCGGCGCCGTGAAGATCACGCCCGGGCATGATCCGAACGACTTCGAAGTGGGTCAGCGTCACAACCTTCCGGTACTGCGCGTGTTCACCGATGACGGGCACGTCAACGAAGAAGGCGGAAAGTACTGCGGACAGGATCGTTTTGAATGCCGCAGGAATATCGTAAAGGACCTCGAAGACAGCGGCAATCTCGTGAAGATAGAGGACTACACGCACAACGTCGGCACCTGCTACCGCTGCCATACGACGATCGAAACGATTGTTTCAAAGCAGTGGTTCGTGGATATGAAGCCGCTTGCCGGTCCGGCGATCGATATGGTTCGTTCCGGCAAAGTCAAGTTCGTGCCCGAACGGTTCGATAAGAACTTTTTCCATTGGATGGAGAATATTCGCGACTGGTGCATTTCGCGCCAGCTTTGGTGGGGACATCGCATTCCGGTGTACTACTGCGACGACTGCGGCGGAACGTTCTGCGAAGAAACAACGCCGGAAAAATGCCCGGTGTGCGGCGGAAAGCTTCGCCAGGATGAGGATGTGCTCGATACCTGGTTCTCTTCGGGACTCTGGCCCTTCTCAACGCTCGGCTGGCCAGAGGAGACGGAGGAGCTCAAGTATTTCTATCCCACCGATACGCTTGTGACAGGCTATGACATCATCACGTTCTGGATCTCCCGCATGATCACGTTTGCGGCGGAGGTCATGAAGGAGGAACCGTTCAAGACGGTCTACGTCCACGGACTGGTGCGCGACGGACTCGGACGCAAGATGAGCAAATCTTTAGGCAACGGCATCGATCCGCTGGAGATCATCGAGCAGTACGGCGCAGACCCTTTGCGGTTCTCACTCGTAACGGGCAATGCCGCCGGAAACGACATGCGCTTCTATACCGAAAAGGTCGAAGCGGCGCGGAACTTCTGCAACAAGGTCTATAACGCGGCGCGGTTTGTGCTGATGAACATCGATGAGAACACGAAGCCGGAGTTTGACGAAAGCAAGCTTTCGATTATCGATAAGTGGATTCTGGCGCAGCTTGACCGTACGATTCGCGACGTGACCGCAAATCTCGAAGCATATGAGCTGAATCTTGCGGCGGAAAAGATTTACGACTTTATCTGGGGTACACTCTGCGATTGGTATATCGAACTGGCAAAGCCCTCGCTTTACAGCGATGACGCAGGGGAGAAGGCTCGCGTATCGTCCGTGCTTCTGTATGTGCTGTCGACCTCAATGAAGCTGCTGCATCCGTTTATGCCGTTCAT